>JAEYZR010000395.1 GCA_023427945.1 Pseudomonadota bacterium
TCGATACCCTGGACCAGCATCTGCCAGGCAATTTCAAGACCGGTGCGGTGCAGCTCGACATGCTGATCGGGTTCGACTGGACGCGCTATCGCCGCGACACGAAGAGCGGCTTGCTGTTCAGCACCATCGATGCCTACGCGCCTGTCTATGGCAACTACGCAGTGCCCGAACTTACGCCGCAGGCGCGCTTCAAGCAGCGTCAGGCAGGGCTCTACATTCAGGACCAGATGAAGTTAGGCGAAAACTGGATCGTGGTGGCGGGCCTGCGCCATGACCGGGCACGCAGTGGTCTGGAAGACCGGCACACCGATCGCGACAGCGCGACCAGCAAACGCCTGGGCCTGATGTACGCGGCAAGCAATGGCTGGTCGCCCTACGTCAACTACAGCGAATCGTTCACGCCGATTGCCAGCACCACCACGCCCGGCCCCAATGGAGACGAGATCGAAAGCTACCGTCCCATACGCGGTCAGCAGGTCGAAGCCGGCATCAAGCACCAGTCTGCCGACGGCAAGTCGATGTTTACCGCAGCGGTCTATCACCTGAAAGAGAAAAACCGCCTGGCACCCGACCCCAACAATCCGCAGAGCAGCGTGCAGACCGGCAAGACCCATACGCGCGGCATCGAACTGGAGTGGCGCGGTTCGCCCACACGCAATGTCGATCTCATCGCGCACTACAACTACATCTCGCCGGACAAGCAGCTCGAAGGCCTGCCGCGCCACCAGGCAGCAGCCTGGGGCAAGTATCGCTTTGCCGTGGGTGGCATCAGCGGATTCTCCGTGGGCGCAGGCACGCGCTGGATGAGTTCGTTCACCGATGGCAATGCCCCGAGAACCCAGTCGGTCGTGCTGTTCGACGGCATGATGGCCTACGAGACACGCGACTGGCGTTATGCGCTGAACGTGAACAACCTGACCGATAAAACCTACATCGCCACATGCCTGTCGCGTGGCGACTGCTGGTATGGCGCACGCCGCAGCGTCATCGCAAGCGCGACCTACAGGTTCTGAAACCTCACTTGCTGATTGAGCGTCGAATTCGACGTTCAATCAGGTGGCGGGCCAGCAGGCAGTACTGACGGCGTTGCCGTATCACCGTCCGCTCAGCCGCCCTGCTCCGTCGAGTGTTTTTCCGCATAGGCAATGCCGGGCTCGGTCAGGCCCATCTGGCGCTTGAGCACGTCATAGACATAACGCGTGAGCGGGTCCATGACATCGCGACGCATCCACAGAAAATACGTCACGTCGGGCAGCGCCGGAAGATTGTCCTTTTCCCCGAGCACCCGGAAGTCCGTGTTGAGCAGCTCCACGCTGCGTGCCGTCACGCCCAGGCCGGCACGCAGCGCGGCCGTGATTCCGACAAGGTTGGGTGCGACGTAGTTGGTCTGCCACGGCACCCGCGACTGCTCCATCGCGTTCAGCGCGATCCGCCTGAAGATGCTGGGTTCGTCGGCCAGCACCAGCGGCACCGGCGCGCCCGGGTCGTGTACGTAATCAGCCCCACAAAGCCACAGGGTGGGGGAACGTCGCATCACCATCCCTTCGAGCAGCGGATCGAAACGGCTGGAGATGGTGAGATCCAGTTCGCCGGCATACAGCGCCTCCATCAGGATGGGACTGCGGTCCACCCGGATTTCCAGCTTGATGCGTGGCGAGACACGAACCACGTGCGTGAGCACAGCCGGCAGGATGGAGTCGGCCACATCGTGCGGCGAGCCGATGCGCACCGTGCCCTCCAGTTCCTCGCCAGTCATGGTGCGCATCGCCTCATCGTTCAACAGCAGCATCTGGCGGGCGTAACGCACCAGTTGCTCGCCATGTCGCGACAGCACCTTGCCCCGGCCATGCTTCTCGAACAGCGGCAGGGAGACGATCGCCTCCAGCCGCTGCATCTGCTGCGTCACGGCCGATTGCGTGCGATACAAAACCGCCGCCGCACTGGCGAACGTGCCGTGTTGCTCGATCGCCACCAAGGTGCGCAGCAAGTCCAGATCGAGGTTACGCATAAGCAATCCTTATGTTTTGTGTTCTTTCTTTAAATTGTTTGAGCCCGCAAGTGGCGATAGAGTAATGCTTAAGCCGTTATTAAAACTAAGGGAAAACACTAATGAGCAGCGTCAACACCCACTCAGGCGAGATCAAGCAGTCGATCCAAAACATTAAGAATATTTTAGAAAACCAGACTTTGACCCGTGAGCGCCTGGACGACGTCCTGGCCGAAGTCGTGGGCCTGGCCTCGCACAAGGACTGGTGGTCGCAAGACACCTATGCTGCCCCCGAGGACGGTGAACAGCAGGCGCGCTACCTGATCGCCGAAGACGAAGACAAGAGCTATGCGCTCTATCTGAACGTCATGCGCCCCGGCAAGAAGATCGTGCCGCACGATCACACGACCTGGGCCTGCATCGCAGCCGTCGAGGGCATCGAACACAACTACGTGTACGAACGCCTGGACGACGGCAAGACCCCGGGTGTGGGCAAGCTCCGGCAGACCGACCTGGTCGTGGTCGAGCCCGGTACCGGCATCGCGCTGATGCCCGACGACATTCACGCCGTGAAGATCCTGGGCGACAGCGTCATCCGCCACCTGCACATGTATGGCCGTGCGCTGGAAACGCTGGACCGTCGCACCGGCTTCGACCTGGACGCCGGCACCTGCGCCATCATGCCGATCGGCGTGCAGACCCGTCGTTGACATGAGCAAGCCCCTGAAGCCTGCCACCCAACTGCTGCGATCGGGACGCCCGCATCGCGGGTGGATCAACACCCCCGTCACTCGCGCCAGCACCTACATCTTCGAAAACGTGAAGACCTGGCGCGAGACCCGCGAACAGCGCGAGAACACGCGCCTGTCTTCCTACGGTGCGCGTGGCACGGACAGCACGCACGCCCTGGAAGATGCGCTGATCGCGCTGGAAGGCGGCGACCGGGCGCAGCTCTATTCAACCGGACAGGCCGCCATCGCGACCGTGCTGCTGGCCTATCTGAAACCTGGCGATCACGTGCTGATCACGGACGCCGTGTACGAGCCCGTGCGCCGTTTCTGCCTGGAGCACCTGGGTCGCCTGGGCATCGATTACGAGTATTACCTGCCCGACGGCAGCGACCTGGCCGCGCGGATTCGTCCGCAGACGCGCCTGATCTATGCCGAGTGCCCGGGCTCGCTGGTCTACGAGATGATGGACTTGCCGGCAGTGGCCGAGCTGGCGCATCGTCACGACTGCCTGCTTGCCGTGGACAACACCTGGGGCGCAGGCCTGCTGTATCGACCGCTGGAACTGGGCGCCGACCTGTCCATCATCGCTGCCACCAAGTATCTGGGCGGTCATGCCGACGTGATGATGGGCGCTGTCGTGTGCAAGGCCCACGCCTGGCCTGCGCTGCAGCGTGCCAGCATCGATTTTGGCCAGACCGTGGGCGCCGACGATGCGTATCTGGTCCTGCGCGGTATCCGTTCGCTGGCCCCCAGGCTGCGCCAGCATCAGGAACACGCCATGACGGTCGCGGCCTGGCTGCAGACCCAGCCCGAAGTGGCCGCCGTACTGTGCCCCGCGCTGCCCGGCGATCCCAGCCATGCCTTGTGGCAGCGCGACTGCCACGGCACCAACGGTCTGCTCTCGATCGAATTCGTCCAGGGCATCAGCCGCGCCGCCACCGAACGCATGGTCGACGCATTGAAACTGTTCGGTCTGGGCGCTTCCTGGGGCGGCTTCGAAAGCCTGGTCGTGCCGGCCAACATGCTCAACGCCCGCACGCTGACGGACTGGTCGGGACGTGGCGCCATATTGCGTCTGCACATCGGGTTGGAAGACCCTGAAGACCTGATCGACGATCTTGCCCAAGGCATGACACACCTTCACGACTGACCTGCACGTCAGCCGTGACCTACGCAGGCAACGCACGCGCGTGTCGTGGACACGCACGCCCTTATTCCTATCGTCTCGACTCATGATGAACCCTGAAGAAAACACCACCCGTGAAGCCAGCATCGATGCCATTACCCTCAAATCGTGGCTGCACGACGGAGCCGAGATAGGATTGCTGGACGTGCGCGAGCACGGCCAGTATGGCGAGGCACATATTTTTCAGGCCGTGCCCGTGCCCTACAGCCGGCTGGAAGCCGACATCAGACGACTCGCGCCGCGCCGTGATGCACGGCTGGTGGTCTACGACAACGACGATGGCGTCGCCAGGCGTGCCCAACGCGCCCTGCAGCGCCTGGGCTACAGCGCAGTCCACAGCCTGCGCGGCGGCATTGCCGCATGGACCGATGCCGGCCTGAATGTCTTTGCTGGCGTGAACGTGCCCAGCAAGACCTTCGGCGAACTCGCCGAGATTGAATGTCATACGCCGCGCATCGGTGCCCGTGACCTGGCCGCCCGCCTGGATACTGGCGAAGACCTGGTCGTGCTGGATGGCCGGCCCTTTTCCGAATACCAGAAGATGAGCATTCCCGGGGCGATCTGCTGCCCCAACGGCGAACTGGCCTTGCATGCCCACGCCCTGGCGCCGGATCCCGCCACGACCATCGTCGTCAACTGCGCAGGCCGCACGCGCAGCATCATCGGCGCACAGACGCTGATCAACCTGGGCATTCCCAATCCCGTCCTGGCCCTGGAAAACGGCACGCAGGGATGGTATCTGGAAGACTTGTCGCTGGAACACGGCGCCACCCGCCGCCACGACCTGAAGGCCGCACCGTCCGCCATGCAAAGCGCACGCGAACGGGCCGATGCGCTGGCTCGACGTGCCGGCGTGGAATCGATCTCTGCCGCCCAGGCTGCCCAATGGATGGCCGACACCACACGCACCACATTCCTGTGCGATGTGCGCACGCCGGAAGAGTTCAAGGCAGGCAGCCTGCCCGGCGCCCAGCACACGCCCGGCGGACAACTGATCCAGGCCACCGACCAGTACATCGCGGTGCGCGGTGCGCGCCTGATCCTGGTGGACGACGATGGCGTGCGCGCCCCCGTGGTCGCGAGCTGGCTCAAGCAGATGGGCTGGCAGGCCGTGGTCCTGCAGCAAGGCATACGGGCAGACCTCAAGCTGCCCGCAACGCCCCTCCCCGAATTCGCCACCCTGCCTGCGTGCACGGCAAGCGAACTCCAGCAGGCACTTGCCGCGGGCGTGCATCTGATCGATGTGCGGCCCAGCCAGGCCTTTCGCGATCAGCATATCGAACAGGCGAAGTGGGCGGTGCGCCCACGTCTGTCGGCACTCGGCCTGCCCGAACAGGCTCAGGTCGTCCTGATTGCCAGCGACAGCGCAGTCGCCCAACTGGCCGCCATCGATCTGGCCGAAATGGGCATCACCCAGGTCTCGGTTCATACCGGAAGCGCGCAGCAATGGCGCGATGCGGGCCTGAATGTGGTGAGCACGCCAGCGTCTCCGCCGGACGCCGAATGCATCGATTTCCTGTTTTTTGTTCACGACCGTCATGACGGCAACAAGCAGGCCGCGCGACAGTATCTCGCCTGGGAGACCAACCTGATTCATCAGATTGATCCACAAGAGCGCGCAATGTTCGACTTCACCCTCTCCGTTCTCTAAAACGATTCAAAAACGAGGAAATGATGCAAACACGAAACTGGAAGTTTTGCGCCGCCGCGCTGGTAGTGGGTTCGCTGGGCCTGATGGGCACGGCACAGGCCGACAAGCTGGCCACCATCAAGGACAAGAACACGCTGGTATGCGGCACCCAGAATGCCAGCGTGCCCTATGCCTACCAGGACGCCACGACACGCACCTTCGTGGGCTACGACGTGGACATGTGCCAGGCGCTGGCCAAGGGTCTGGGCGTGAAGCTCGAACACAAGCCGCTGTCCACCGAAGCGCGCATCCCGGAACTGAAGATGGGCCGTGTCGACGTGGTGGCCGGTGCGATGGCCTATTTGCCCGAGCGCGCGCAACAGGTGGATTTCAGCCTGCAATACCTGCAAGGCAACATCAAGGTGCTGGTCAAGGAAAATGCCGGCATCAAGGATCTCGCCGGGCTGGCAGGCAAACGCGTGTGCGCCTCCAAGGGATCGAGTTCGGCCGCCATTGCCGAGCGCGTGCTCAAGGACAGCCGCGTCATGACCTTCCAGGATGTGGCCTCGTGCAACCTGGGCCTGCAAAGCGACAAGGTCGAAGGCTTCACCGCCGGCGAACTGGTGCTCAAGCGGTTTGAAAACGACTCGCACAAGAGCGGCAGCCCGGTCGTGATGCTGGCCGAACCGACCTACGTCGAGCGCATCGGCCTGGTCGTGGACAAGGGCAATCCGGAACTGCTGGCCGCCATCAATGATGTGCTGAAAAAAATGGATGCAAGCGGCGAGCTGGATGCCATCTATACCAAGTGGATGGGTGAGGACTCCATCTACAAGCTCAAGCGCACCTTCAAGGTCGAGCCCGTCAACGCATCGTAAGGCTGGAAAAGCGAAATGGAATTCGACTGGGGCTTCTTAGCGTCCGGCAACTACGCCCAGAAACTGGGCGCCGGGGTGCTCACCACCCTGGAATTGTTCGGCACCGCCTGGTTGGGCGGCTTTGTCATCGCGCTGGTGGTGGTCGGGCTGCGTGCCGTACCCTTCAAACCGCTGGGCATGGTGATGCGCCTGTTCGTGGAGTACCACCGCAATGTGCCCACCGTGGTGCAGATCATGGTGTGGTACTTCGGCATGCCCCAGTTGCTTCCGGAAGGCCTGAGGTTGTGGATCAACCAGGGGCAGTCGGAATTCCTGTTCGCCGCCGTCGCGCTGTCGTTGAACGTCAGCGCCTATTTTTCCGAAGACATGCGCTCGGGCATGCGTGCCATTCCGCACACCCAGATCGAGGCCGGCCGCTCCATCGGCCTGAGCGCCATCGCCGCGATGCGCTATGTCACGATGCCGCAGGCGCTGCGCATCGCCGTGCCGCCGCTGCTGAACCGTTCGCTCATCCTGTTCAAGGATACGAGTCTGGCGATGGTGATCGGTGTGACCGAGCTCACCTACCAGGTCAAGGCGATAGAAAACCTGACGTTCCGCTCGTTCGAGGTGTTCGCCATCTCCACCCTCATCTACCTCATGTGTTCGCTGCTCATCATGGGCCTGGGTGCCTGGTTCGGCAAACGTTTCCCGCCCGCGTTCAAGGTCTGACCCATGCTAGACATAATTTCCAACTACGGTGTGATGTTCCTGGTGGGCTCCTGGCCCAACGGGCCGGTGGGCGGCTTCGCGGCCACGCTCATTCTTGCGGGCCTGGGCGTGCTGCTCTCCTTTCCCCTGGCTCTGCTGATCGGCCTGGCGCGGGCCGGCTCGCTGCGCCTGCCACGCTACGCCGCCACGGCCTGGGTCTACGTGTTTCGCGGCATCCCGCTGGTGATGATCATCTTCTGGGCCTACTTCATCCTGCCGCGCATGACCGGTGTGACCGTGCCTGCGTTCGTGACGGCCCTGTGCGCCATCGTGATCTATGAATCGGCGTTCCTGGGCGAGATCGTGCGTGCCGGCCTGCAAGGTCTGCCAGCAGGCCAGACCGAGGCCGCCCGGGCCAGCGGCCTGAGCTACGCACAGACCATGTGGCATGTGATCCTGCCCCAGGCGCTGACCAACATGCTGCCTTCGCTGGTCAACCAGTTCGTCTCCACCATCAAGGCGACCTCCATCGTCTACGTGATCGGCGTGCAGGAAGTCACCTTCGCGGCCCAGCAGATCAACAGCATCGAGTTGAACCACGCGCTGCAGACCTTCCTGGTGCTGGCCCTGTTCTACTTCGCCGCCTGCTACTTTATTTCTTCGCTTGCACAGAGACTGGAGGGTCGGCTGGCGCGCAAACGCCTCGGATTGACCTGACACACGCTCTCATTAAAAGACCATAAGGGAAAAAAATGATCGAACTGGACAATATCGACAAATGGTACGGCGACTATCACGCCCTGGATCACATCAGCGGCACCATCGCCGATGGCGAAGTGGTCGTGGTGTGCGGCCCATCGGGATCGGGCAAATCGACCATGATCCGCACCATCAACCGGCTCGAGCCTTTGCAAGGCGGGTCGATCCGCATCAACGGCCAGGACGTGCATGCGCAGTGCCTGAACACCCTGCGCGCCGGCATCGGCTTCGTGTTCCAGCAGTTCAACCTGTTTCCCCATCTGTCGGTGCGCGAGAACGTCATGCTCTCACCCGTGAAGGTCGGGGGCATGAAACGCGAGCAGGCCAGCCTGCTGGCCGAAGAGCTGCTGGCCAAGGTGGGTCTGGCACACAAGATCGACGCCATGCCGGGCAACCTGTCGGGCGGCCAGCAACAGCGCGTGGCCATCGCCCGTGCGCTGGCTCAGAAGCCGCCAGTCATCCTGTTCGACGAGCCCACCAGCGCACTCGACCCCGAAATGGTGGGCGAAGTGTTGAGCGTGATGAAAAAGCTCGCCCAGGAAGGCATGACCATGATCGTCGTGACGCACGAAATGGGTTTTGCCCGTGACGTGGC
>JAEYZR010000036.1 GCA_023427945.1 Pseudomonadota bacterium
CCGTTCAGATGGTCCCGCACGACAGGAATGTTGCCAAAGAAATAACCGGCCGTCGTCAGCCCCACCACCCAGAGCAGTGCGCCAAGCACGTTGTAGAGCTGAAAACGGCCGAAGTGCATGGCGCCCACGCCCGCCACGAAAGGCGCAAACGTGCGAAACAACGGCAGAAAGCGCGACAGCACCAGAGTCTTGCCACCGTGGCGTTCATAAAACATGTGCGTCTTGAGCAATGCTCCGCGATCCAGCAGCCTGTACGTTCCGGTGAAGACCTTGGGCCCCATGTAGCGCCCCACACCGTAATTCAACGTGTTGCCCAGCACCGCCGCTGCGACGAGCAGCACGGCGAGCAGGACGGGATCGATGTGGCCGGTCGCCGCCAGCGCGCCGGCAATGAAGATGAGCGAATCCCCGGGCAGAAACGGCAGGACGACCAGCCCGGTCTCTCCGAATATGACGCAAAAGAGCACCACATATACCCACGCGCCGTACTGCTCAACCCAGATGCCAAGCGTCTGGTCGATGTGCAGCAGCATCGAGAAAAAATCGGCCATGAACCAGGGCTCAGCAAAAGATAAAGGCGGCCACTATATCGCACCCTGGATCCGGACATGTCGCAGCGGTCGTGCACGGCGGTTTGCGCATGGACGCTATGACAGGCGAGTCTCGCGCACGGCACGTCGCCTGGACCATACCACCAGCGGCAAGGCCAGCGCCGCGCAAACGGCCATCACGCCAAACCCCCAACCGCTGTGCGACACCCCCAGCACATTGACCAGATTGATGACCAGGAACATGAACAGCCCTGCCGAAAGCATGGTGTAGAGCGCGATGGCGGTGGTGCGCACCTGGTCGTTCACGCGCACGGCCAGAAACGCCATGATGGCCATGTTGTTACCCGCCAGAGTGAACGCCTGCAGGACTTGAAAAGCGGCGATGGTGGCAGGATCCACCGCCCAGGCCAGACCGGCCCACCGCAGGGCAGTCAGGGCGGCAGACAGCAAGATCAGCGTGGTCGCGCTGACATGCGCCAGGACTCGCCGGGCCAGCATGAACAGCAGGATTTCCGCTGAAATGCCCACCGTCCACACCAGCCCGATCTGGGCGCTCGTCAGCCCCTGCGAAAGCCAGTACAGGGACGCGTAGGAGTACAGATAGCCGTTGCTCGCCTGCACCAGCGCCGAGGCCACGATGCACCAGAATACGGGTGAGTCTGCGAGAATCTGTGCCAACGGTGTCCGCTCGCCAACCGGGGTTGCGGGTGTGCCTGCCCCCGAAGAGGCAGGCGCACTGCCTGAGCGTCCGGTCGATGGGAGTACGCGGCCCAGCACCATACACGCCAGCGTCAGCGCAGCACCCAGCCAGATCACGCCGTCGGTGCCGACGAGATCGATCAACATGCCGCAGGCCAGCGAAAACACCGCGAAGCCCAGGGAGCCGCACAGCCGAATGGTGTTGTAGAACGACGTGCCGTCGCGGCGGCGCAGTGCCAGCGCAGCACGATCCATCAACGGCAGGATGGCTGGCGCAAAAAAATTGACCGCCATCGTGAGGGAAAAAAACCAGGCCTTGGTCTGCGCGTAGAAAAACAGCACCAACGAAAACAAGGTCGCAAACAACAATAGCTGGATCAACAGACGGTGTTTGCCCCAGGTATCGGCCAGGTGCGCGAACACAGGCGCCGAAATGACCTTGGGCAAAAACGCGGCGGCGATCACCACACCCACGAACGCCGGGTCCAGCCCGCGACTGGCCAGCCACACCGGCAGATACGGAATCGTGACGCCGTAAAAGCCGTAGAACAGAAAATAAAAGCCGCACAGGGCAAGACTTGCGCCACGCAAAGTCATGGTCGGCACATGATCGTGTTTTTAGTGCCCCAGGGCGCTGGCTTCGCGCAAGCGGCAAGGCACCTGCACCCGCACATTCCCGGCGAAGACCAGGGTGAGGTCCATCGTCTGACCGACCTCGATGCTGCGTGTGGGTTTGCTGAGCATGACGTGATAGCCGCCGGGCTCAAACGCCAGGCGAGCCCGTGGGGCAATGGCCACATCGTGCGCCATGCTCATGCGCGACATGCCACCGGTCTGCGTGGTGGCATGCATCATCACGCTGCCGTAGGCAGCGGTTTCGACATTCACCAGACGTGTGGCCAGGTCGCCCGTGTTCTGCACGGTGAAGTAGGCGGCCGAGGGCACCTGCGCGGGCATGACGCGTACCCAGCAGCTGGTGACGCTCAGGTCAGCCGCTGCGGCCGATGCCACCGGCTCACCCATCGCCGCCGCGTGCTCGGGCATGTGGTGGGCGTGAGCGACCAGACTGGCAGCCAGGAGCATGCCGCCCCCGAAGACATTGAATCGAATACGTGACATCTGCGGCTCCGGCCCCTGAATGACGAACGACGACTTGGAAAGTAACCCAGCGCCATTCTAGCCGCGACGCAGACGTCTCAGGTGCCTCAGTTCAGGCCGAGCATGCCGCGCAGGGTCGACAAGTCTTCGGCCAGCACCGTGACCGGACCGACCAGACCGCGCCGGTCTTCGTCGCTCAGCTTGTCGTAGGTTTCAAAGCCATCGCCTTTGCGGTACTTGGCAAGAATGGTCTCGACCGTCGCGAAGTTCTTGTCCACCTTGGCTGCAAACGCAGCATCTTCTTTCACGATCAGCGGGCGGAACAAGTCCACGATTTTTTTGGCGCCGTCCACGTTGCCCTTGAAATCCCACAGGTCCGTGTGGCTGTAGCGATCCTCTTCACCAGAAATCTTCGTGGCCGCCACCTCCTCCATCAGAGCGGCAGCACCGCCCACGACTTTCTCTGGCGGAAAGGTCAGTTCCCCCACACGTTTTTGCAATTCGAGCACGTCCGCCATCAGCTTGTCGGCAAACGGCTCGAGCCCGGCGGTCGACTGCTTGGCAAAGAGCCCATACTCCAGGCGATGAAAACCGGTGAACCCGGGATCCTGTTCCGCTTTCTCGTGGTCGTCGGCACGCGAATCGATGGCGCCGTCCAGATCGCTGAACAGCTCGGCAATCGGCTCGGCCCGCTCGTAGGGCACACGCGTGGCGGCATACAGCGACTGCGCCCGGGCCAGGTCACCTGCCCGCACGGCGTCGGTGAAAACGCGGGTGCCGTTGACAAGCTGCGTCAGTTGCTCGGACACATAGATCTTGTAGTCCGAAACAGGTTGAACCAGATCCAGCGGCGAGACTTCCGCACTTGCCAGCGCAGGCCCCAGCAGCAGGCTTGCCAATACGACGCGATAGGACAAACGGGTCATGACTTCTCCAACGTGGGATGGGCTGCAAGCAACAGGCTGCGCCCGAGAAAATCGGCTTTCACGGCATCCGGTCGCGGCGCAGCCACTCCGGGCAGGACAAAGAAGTAGCCACCACCAACCGGCTTGATGTATTCCTCGAGCGGCTCGCCATCCAGGCGCTTTTGCACGGTGATGAATGCCTGTTCCAGGTTGGCCTGATAGGCGATGAACAGCAGACCCATGTCGAGCTGGCCTGCGCGGGTCACGCCATTGGAATAGTTGAAGGGCCGGCGCAGCATCAGATGGCGCTCGGAGCCGTGGGTGCGCGGATTGGCCAGCCGGATATGCGCATCGAGCGGCGTGACCTTGCCCTCGGGATCGTTGCCGTAATCCGGCACGTCCGACTCCTGCTTGCCATCGAAGGGCGCGCCGCTGGCCTTGCGTCGTCCAAAGATGGCCTCCTGCTCGCCCAAGGGCGTGCGGTCCCAGCGTTCGACAAAATTTCGAATGATGCGCACCACCTGGTAGGAGCCATGCGTGGCCCATGCAGGTTCCTGCGACGGGGCATCGACCCAGACGACTTTATCCATCAGTGCCGCATCGCTGGCGTCCGGGTTGGCCGACCCGTCGCGAAACCCCAGGAAGTTGCGCGCGTTGGGCACGGGCTCGCCGGAACGGCTCGGCGCGACGGGGGGCACGCTGCCCTCCTGCTTCCAGCGCAAGGCCAACAGCCCCGGCATGTTCTTGAGCACGTCACGCAGGGCGTGGATGTTGGTGTCGGGCGTATTCGCACAGAACTGCAGCAGGAGATCGCCATGACACAGTGCAGCGTCCAGTGCATCGTTCTTGAAGCGGGTCATGCGAACGAGATGCCGTGGGCGATGCGCGGACAGACCGAAACGTTCGTCGAACAAGGAAGCGCCCAGGGACACGGTGACCGTCAATCCATCGGGACGCACGACCGGCCCCAGGATGCCTGAATCAGGGGGTGGAAAGCCGGGAGGCAGTTCCGGTGTCGGGCCGCCCTGGGTCAGAAAAGCGATGCGTGCGGTGAGCGTCCTGAACAAATCGGCCAGCCCCGCGGCGTCCTGAGCCAGCACGTCGAACGCCGCCACCATGCCATTGGTGGGGCGCGCAGTCAGAATGCCGGCCTGATGCACGCCAAAGCAATCGTAGCGTTCGTCCTGACTGCTGTCGGCGGCCGGCGCATCGGTAACCTGCGACTGCTTGGCGTGTGCGCCCGGTGCCGGCTGTGCACCCGCGCCGGCCGGGTTGGCGCGAGCCACCCCGGCGCCGACCAGCGCACCGCCCGCGGCACCCAGGCCTTTGAGTACACGACGCCGTGCGAGCACGGCGTCCTCACCCCGACCCGTTTCGACCCTGGAGGAAATCTTACTCATAACCTAGTGCTGCTCCCATCTGTTCGAGCTGCTCGGCCAGCGCCTGCCGGTCGCGGGCCTGCGGTGCGCCGGACACACGTTCGAACGCCTGCGCGATGTGTTGCGAACGCTCAGGGTCGCGCTTGTCCATGAACGGCTTCAGAAGCTGGAATACCTTGTATGCGCCCTGGACGCTGGCCTGCGAACGCGCCTGTGCGGTGTCGCCATCCAGGCCGTCGGCCGATCCTGCCGCCAGTTGCGCCACGGTGCGTGCCGCGCCGCTTGCCATGCGATCAGGCGGCAGAGTCGCCGCCATCAGCCGTTCACGCAAGACCTTGGCATCACTGGCCAGATCGCGGGTCAGACCTGCGAGATCGGGGTCTTGCCGGCCCTGCACCATCGGCGCGTTCAGGCGGCGAAATCCACCGAATGCCGGATCGGCCTCACGCCGCTCGAAATACGCGGCCTGCCCATCCATGCGCGTGGCAAGGTCGGCGTAGGCACCTGCAGCGGGTTCGATCAACGCATATTCGACGTAGGCCTTGCGATAGGCCTGCTGCGCAGCCGCCCTGTCGCCCTCTGTGACGGCCGCGTCCAGCGCCTGCGTTTCGCGCACCAGAGCCTCGGCATGGGCGGCCAGGTACACCCGGTATTCGGCCAATGCGCCAACGAACTCGACGAGCTTGGGACGCGCCGTGCGTGCTGCTTCGGATGCCTCGGTCGCGGTGACCGTGAGCGTTCCACGCGGGTTGCTCAACAGGCCGCAGGTGATGTCGTAACGCCCAGGCTGAAGGTTGGCCGACAGCGTCTGTTGAAAGCCCGGCGCGATGTTCTCGCGTTCCTCCACCACCATGACACCATCCAGAATCTCCCACTCCACGGCCCGCCTGGAATCGTTGATGATGCGGAAGGTGCTGCGTCCTGCCGGCACGCTCAGCACGTTGGGCTCGCAGCGGTCGGCCAGGATATGCACGACGACGGCATCATCATGCTGGCGTGCCTGATGCGCCTGTCGCGAAGCAAAATAGAAGGCGATGCCACCCAGCACGAGCAACAGTAACGAAGCGGCCAGGGCCAGACGCGCACCTTTGCCGGCACCGGCTTTCTGATCGGGAGCGTTCATAGGGAAACAGCTTTGGTGTGAACGACTCGGTGGGGTCGCAGGAAAGCGAAAAGCGTGACGGCCAGGAACGCGAAGTAGGCCGCCACTTCACTGACGGTTGGCGTGTCGTTGTAGCCAAACAGGCCTGCGAACAAGGTGCCCAGGGGACCATCGGCAGGAAAACGGTCGCTCAGATCGAAAACCACCGATTGCCAGTGGTTCCACAGACCGGCTTCGTGCAGGGCACGCACGGAACCCGCAAACAGGCCCGCGGCCACAAGCAGGATGAACAGGCCAGTCCACAGGAAAAACCGCCGCAGATTCAGGCGCACACCCCCGGCATAGATGCCCCAGCCAATCAGGAAGGCGACGATGAGTCCGCAGACGGCGCCCACGACGCTGGCGTATCCTTCGGTTTGCTGAAACGTCGCCAGAAGGAAAAAAACCGACTCCAGGCCTTCGCGCGCCACGGCGAAAAACACCATGACCACCAGTGCCACGCCCTGGCCTCGCGAGGAGGTGAGTGCCGCGTCGATCGACTCGCGCAGGACCGCGCCGATGGAGCGTGCGACGCGCCGCATCCAGAACACCATCGACGTGAGTACCGCCACGGCGATCAGGCCGATCACGGCTTCGAAGAGTTCCTGCATTTTCTGGGGAAATTCGGCGCTCGCCCATTGCAGGCCGGCGCCGACGAACAAGGACAGGGCAGCGGCCAGCACGATACCGATCCAGACGTATGGCATCCATTGGGCGCGGCCGGTCTGATGCAGGTAGCTGGCGACAATACCGACGACGAGGGCCGCTTCGATACCTTCGCGCAGCATGATCAAGAACGGGACGAGCATGGTTAGGACAACCCTGAACAGCTAAAGAGCATTAATTCTCATTATTGTTTCATGGGTTGCTGACAACCAACTGAGCGCAGGCCTTTGCCCGCCCGGCCTTCATTTACATGGCGGCCAACGCAGCGCCCAGACCGGCAGCGCCGATGATGACCAGGACCGTCGTGACGGCCAGGCCGGTACCGACGACGGCCCCGGTGGTTCGCATGGTGCTCAGCTCGCGCTTTTGCACACCGCTGATATCACCTGCGGCCACCACGACATTGCGGGATGGTTTATCAGCGGTCTGACCCACGATCCCCTGGCCATCGGCCTGCTGGACCGTAAGCGTGAGCGTGCCCTGGTTCAAGGTATTGACGACGACCTTGTCTCCCGCGACGAGCCCGGTGATGCAGGCACTGCCTTGGCAACCGGGTGCCACCGGCGTGAACGAGGTACAGCCGAGCTGGGCCGCGACAAGAAGTGCGGCCATTGAAGTTTTGAAGATGGATGTCATGATGATCGAGTTCTGGTTGTGAACGCATGGGCGCCACTTCCGTAGCCACGCATGCTGCATTCATGTGCGGGCAATGCTGCCGCGCACCCGGGTCCACCCTCGCACCCAGAACTCGTTTGCCGGATCAATCTGATGATTGGTCAACGATCGCCAGCGATGGACCTTGTCAGATCGTGCTGGCCAGACCGTTGCTGCTGCGCCGACGGTTTTGAATCGAGCCCATCACCGCCCTGCCCTGCACGGTGATTCAAAGTGCGAAAGTGATCAAAATGTGATTTTTTCGCAGGGGCCCAATCCACATGTAACCTCGTGTCCCGCAGCAGCCGCTACAGTTTCACGGGCTCAAGCACATGAATCAGCCGGCTTTCGAGCAGCTCTTTCGTTTTGGCGGCGTACTCGGCCATGTGCGGCGCGGCGGCATGGGCTTTCAGGTCGTCCATCGTTTCCCACTTCTCGATCATCACGAACGTATCAGGACCGAAAGCGCCCTTGCCCGTACCGCTGCCCGCATC
>JAEYZR010000077.1 GCA_023427945.1 Pseudomonadota bacterium
CTCTACAACGCCTGCGGCGTGCGCGCGAGGAAATTCCCGGTGCATCTGCAGGGGCTGTTGTCGCAGATGGTGTGACGAGTTCCCAGGCCGCCTGCACCATCAATCCACGCTGGCGCCCGACTTCTTCACCACCTCCGTCCAGCGCGGGATATCGGCGGCCATGAGGCGCGTGACCTCATTCGGTGCGGCCCGCTGCTGTATTGAGTGCCTGCGATTCAATCCGGCAATCGGCATTCCGGATTTCGTAGCTGGTACTGCGACCGCCAGCCTGGGTCTTTTGAAGCAAGCCACGGTGCAGTAGCTCTGTGATGTCGCGAAGCGCTGTGTCGCTGGAGCATTTGGCCAGCGCCGCCCACTTGGCGGTCGTGAGCTTGCCCTGAAACCCATTCAGTAACCGGTTGAGCACCTTGATCTGCCGTTCATTCATCGGGACGGTCGCGGCGTTCTGCCAGAACCTTGCCTTGCAAAGTACCTGATCCACGACCCCGTGGGCGTGCTCGATGGATTTGGACAGGGTGGCAAGGAACCACGCCAGCCACGGCGTGATATCCATCCCGCCCTTCTGTGTGCGTTCGAGGATGTCGTAGTAGGCTTTACGCTCACGCTGGATTTGGGCGGACAGACTGTAGAAGCGTTGCGGGCTGCCATCAGCGCGGGTCAGCAGCAGATCGCCGATTGCGCGCGCGATGCGGCCATTGCCATCTTCAAACGGGTGCAGGGTCACAAACCATAGATGACCCAGGCCCGCGCGAACAAGGGCAGGCTCCTTTTGGGCGGCGCCATTTATCCAGGCGAGCAAACGAGCAATCTCTGCCGGCAGGTGCCTGGCGGGTGGCGCTTCGAAATGCACCTTTTCACGTCCGATCGAGCCTGAGACGACCTGCATCGGGCCCGTCGCGTCGTCGCGCCAATGACCGACACGGATGGCGCTGATGCCAGAATAGCCGGTGGGAAAGAGCGCGGCGTGCCAGCCAGACAGGCGTTCGGCGCTCAGGGGAGCCACCGCGTTGCTGGTGGCATCCAATATCATGTCCACGATCCCGTCGACGTGGCGATCGACGGGGGCCAGGGCGCCGATATCGACGCCCAGCCTACGGGCAACCGAAGAGCGGACCGACTCGACGTCAAGCGTCTCGCCCTCGATCGCGCTGGTCTGAATCACATCCTCGGTCAGGGCTGACAGGCTGGCATCGTCTCGCAGCGCCATGCCGACGTCAGCCAGGCGGCCCAGAAGTAAGCCCTGGGCACGACTGACCGCAGCCAGGGGTTCTGCCAGCGCGGCCAGGTCATATTGCCAGTCCGGCCAGTGCGGCGATTGCCAGATATATTCACCGTAATTCATGCGGTGATTGTGGATCTATTCGAACGTATCGTCAAACTTGCCAACGCCTGGCCGGATTGCCATCCCCAGGTCACACAGCCTGTTTGATGGACCATCCGGGGGGCGGATGCCCCTCCAGCCAGGCTTTACGCTCGTCCAGTCAGTCGACGCTGGCGCCCGACTTCTTCACCACTTCGGCCCAGCGCGGAATCTCCGTGGCCATCAGGTCACGCAACTGCTCGGGCGTGCTGCCGACCAGTTCCATGCCCATCGTCACGCCCAGTTTTTCCTGCACGTCGGGTTCCTTGACGATCTTGGAGATCTCCTGGGCGAGGCGATCCACGATGGGCTTGGGCGTGCCCTTGGGTGCATATACGGCCTGCCATGACGCCATCTCGAAACCGGCGACGCCCGCTTCCTGCATGGTGGGCGTTTCTGGCGAGAGCGCGGTGCGGTTCTTGGTGGTGACGGCCAGCAGCTTAAGCCTGCCGTTCTGCAGCAGAGGCAGGGCGGCGGTCATCTGGTCGAACATGAAGGTGACGGCGCCTGCGGACACGTCCACCATTGCGGGTGGGGTGCCTTTGTAGGGCACGTGGGTGAGCGGCACGCCGATCGCCTCGGCAAAGAGTTCGCCGGCCAGATGGGTGGATGTGCCTGCGCCCGACGACGCAAAGGTGCGCTTGTTGGGTTCGCGCTTGAGCAGCTCCACCAGGTCCTGCACCGAGTTCACGCCCAGGTTGGGGTCCACCAGCAATACGTTGGGCAGGGTGGCGATCAGCGACACGGGTTCGAAATCCTTGACCGGGTCGTAGCGCAGGTTCTTGTACAGGCTGGCGTTGATGGCGTGGGTGCTGATGGTGCCGCCAAAGAGGGTGTAGCCGTCGGGCGGGGCCTTGGCGACGTAGCTCGCGCCGATACCGCCGGCTGCGCCCGGCTTGTTCTCCACCACGACGTTCTGCTTCAGGCGTTCGCCCAGTTTCTGCGCCAGCATGCGGCCGACGACGTCGGTGGAACCGCCTACGGTGAAGGGCACCACGTACGAGATCGGCCTTTGCTGCGGCCATTCGGCGGCCTGCACGGGAAGGCCAAGGGTGGTGAGGGTGCCGCCGATCAGTGCGGCCGCCACGAGGGCGCGTCGTTGGATGGTCATGTCGTGTCTCCTGCCTTCTTGTGGTTCTGGTTGTGGGAACGAGGGGCTAGCGATTGTGCTGTTTGCGCCAGTCAGCAAACTTGCCGGCGGTGTCAGGATGGGTCGGCGGATAAAGGCCCTTGATGGGCTCGCCACGTTCGACCTCGCTGGTGACGAAGTCTTCGAAGGCGGTCATCTCCACGGCTTCCCTGGCGATGTCGTCGGCAATGTCGGCAGGGATGATGACCACGCCTTCGCGGTCTCCCACCACGACGTCGCCCGGAAACACCGCGACGTCGCCGCAGCCGATGGGCAGGTTCATGTCCATCGCCTGGTGCAGGGTGAGGTTGGTGGGGGCCGAGGGGCGCTGGTGATAGGCCGGGATGGCCAGGTTGGCGATTTCGGGTGAATCGCGAAAGCCTCCGTCGGTGACGATGCCGGCCACGCCGCGCTTCATCAGGCGGGTGACGAGGATGGAGCCGGCCGAGGCGGCACGGGCATCCTTGCGGCTGTCGATGACCAGCACTGCGCCTTCGGGGCAGGCCTCGACCGCCACGCGTTGCGGATGTTCGGGATTCTCGAACACCTTGATGGTGTTGAGGTCTTCGCGTGCCGGAATGTAGCGCAGCGTGAATGCGGTGCCCACCATGTTTTTCAGGTTGGCATTCAGGGGGCGCACGTCCTGGATGAACTGGTTGCGCAGGCCGCGCTTGAAGAGCGCGGTGCAAAGCGTCGCGGTGCTGACGCCCATCAGGCGGTCGCGCGTTTCGGGAAGAAGAGTGGACACGGTGACTCCGGAGGCAGGAAAAAAAGTGGGGGCGGGGCAGCGTTCTAGAAAATGTCCGGTTCTGGCACGGGTGCGCCGAATTCGGTTTCCAGGTAGTCGAAGTCGCAACCGTCGTTGGCCTGCAGGATGTGTTTCGAGTACATCCAGCCATAGCCACGCGCATAGCGCTTGGGCGGCGGGGTCCAGGCGGCGCGGCGTGCGGCCAGCTCTTCGTCGCTCACGTTCAGGTGAATGCTGCGCGCCGGTACGTCCACGGTGATGAGGTCGCCTGTCTTGACCAGCGCCAGCGGACCGCCGATGTAGGCTTCGGGCGCGGCGTGCAGGATGCAGGCGCCGTAGCTGGTGCCGCTCATGCGCGCATCCGAGAGCCGCAGCATGTCGCGCACACCTTGTTTGACCAGCTTGGCGGGGATGGGCAGCATGCCCCACTCCGGCATGCCGGGGCCGCCTTGCGGGCCGGCGTTGCGCAGGATCATGATGTGTTCGGCCGTGACGTCCAGGTTCTCGTCTTCGACGGCGGCTTTCATGCTGGGGTAGTCGTCAAACACCAGGGCGGGCCCGGTGTGCTGCAGGAACTGGGGTGCGCAGGCGCTGGGCTTGATGACGCAGCCGTCGGGAGCGAGGTTGCCGCGCAGCACGGCAAGCGAGCCTTCGTCGTAGATGGCGTTGTCCAGCGGCCGGATGACGTCGTCGTTGTAGACGCCTGCGCCTTCGATGTTCTTGCCCAGTGTGCTGCCGGTGACGGTGGCCGCCGACAGATCCAGGTGCTGGTCGCCCAGGCGGGTCATCAGGCCGGGCAGGCCGCCCGCGTAATAGAAATCTTCCATCAGGTAGGTGTCGCCGCTGGGCCGGATGTTGGCAATGACGGGCACCTTGCGGCTGGCGGCGTCGAACTCCGCCAGGCTCACGGCGCAGCCTGCGCGGCGCGACATGGCCACCAGGTGGATGACGGCGTTGGTAGAGCAGCCCATCGCCATTGCCACGTTGATGGCGTTCAGGAACGAGGCCCTGGTGAGGATGCGGGTGGGGGTCAGATCTTCCCAGACCATGTCGACCACGCGCCGTCCGCACTCGGCCGACATGCGCATGTGGTTGACATCGGGGGCCGGGATGGACGAGGCGCCGGGCAGGGTCATGCCGATGGATTCGGCAATCGCCGTCATGGTGCTGGCCGTGCCCATCGTCATGCAGGTGCCGTGGCTGCGGGCGATGCCGGCTTCGACCTCCAGCCACTGGGTCTGGTTGATGTTGCCGGCACGCCGCTCGTCCCAGAGCTTCCAGGCGTCCGAGCCCGACCCCAGGACCTTGCCTTTCCAGTTGCCGCGCAGCATCGGGCCGGCGGGCAGGTAGATACAGGGCAGGTTGGCGCTGATGGCACCCATGAGCAGGCCGGGAGTGGTCTTGTCACAGCCGCCCATCAGCACCGCGCCGTCCACCGGATGGCTGCGCAGCAGCTCTTCGGTCTCCATCGCCAGGAAGTTGCGATAGAGCATGGTGGTGGGTTTGACGAACGCCTCGGCCACCGAGATGGCAGGCAGTTCCACCGGGAACCCGCCAGCCTGCAGCACGCCGCGCTTGACGTCTTCGACGCGCTGCTTGAAGTGGCTGTGACAGGGGTTGAGATCGGACCAGGTGTTGACGATGGCGATGACCGGACGGCCCGCCCAGTCGTCGGGACCGTAGCCCATCTGCATCATGCGCGAGCGATGGCCGAACGAGCGCAGATCGTCTTGCGCCATCCAGCGGGCGCTGCGCAGATCGTCGGGAGTTTTGCGGGGAGATTGAGACATGATGAAGTCTTTGAGGAAAAGGTCAGGGAACGGGTGTGGCCAGGCGGCGCTCGCCGAACCAGCCGTCCAGATTGGTCATGAACAGCTGGGCCATCGCGCGCCGCGTTTCCTCGGTGCCGCTGCCGATGTGCGGCAGCAGCACCACGTTGTCCATGCCGAACAGCGTGGGCGGCACCTCGGGTTCGTGCTCGAAAACGTCCAGGCCGGCCCCGGCGATGGTGCCCGCCGTCAGGGCCTGGATCAGGGCGGTCTCATCGACCACGCTGCCGCGTGCGACGTTCACCAGCCGTCCGCGCGGCCCCAAGGCACTCAGCACTGCCTCGTTGACCAGGTGCCGCGTGCCTGCGCCGCCAGGCACCGCGACCACCAGAAAATCGCTGTCGCCAGCCAGGCTGGTGGCATCGGGCCGGTAGCCGTAGTGCTCGGGCGCATCGGCGCGCGGGCGGCGGTTGCTGTAGAGGACGTCCATGCCGAAGGCCTCGGCGCGGCGGGCGATCTGCAGGCCGATGTTGCCCAGCCCCAGAATGCCGCAGCGCTTGCCTGCCAGACCGGTGCCCAGCCCGAAGGCTTCGTCGGGCCAGCGGCCGGCCCGCACGAAACGGTCGGCCTCGCAGATGCGGCGGGCCACGGCAAGCAACAGCGCCAGCGCGGTATCGGCCACGCAGGCATCCAGCACGCCGGGCGTGTTGCTCACGGCCAGGCCGCGTGCGCGTGCGGCGTCCATGTCGATGGGGTCATACCCCACGCCATAGCTGATGATGGCTTCAAGCGCAGGCAGGCTGTCCATCAGTGCGCGGCTGGCGCCAAAGCGTCCGCTGGTGGCAATCGCCCGAATGCCCGCGCCGTGCGTGCGCAGATAGGTGGGGGCATCGTCGATGGTCCAGCCGCGATGCAGGTGATAGCGCGATTCGAGCTGCTCCACCAGATCGGCGGCCAGCGGGCCAGGCATCCAGAGTTCCGGACGAGGGGGTGTCTGTGCAGTCATGGTGGTGTGTGCGAGTCCTGGGGTTACTGGATCTTGAGATTGCGGCTGCGTATCAACTCGCCATAACGCGCGCGGTCACGCTCGGCGATCTGGGCGAGTTCCTGTGGCGTGGTGCTGTGCGCGACGGCGCCCTGGACGTTCAGCGTCTCCTGGACATCGGGTGCCGCCGCCACCTGGGCGATCATTTCGGCGAGCCGCGACTTCACGGCAGTCGGTGTGCCCTTGGGAACGAACACGGCAGTCCACGATCCCACCTGCGCGCCTTCCACGCCGCCTTCTTCCAGCGTGGGCACGTCCGGCAGTGCCGGCGACCGCTCTGCGCCCGTCACGGCCAGGGCGCGCAACTGGCCGGAGCGCACATAGGATGCGGTTTCCAGCACCGAGGCGAACAGCATGTCGACATGGCCGGCGACCAGGTCGCCCAGCGCCTGACCGCCGCCTTTGTAGGGCACGTGCAGCAGCTTGGTGCCGGTGGCTTGCTGGAAGATCTCGCCTGCCAGGTGGGGGGCGCCGCCGGTGCCCGAACTGGCATAGGTGTACTGGTCGGGTTTTTCCTTGGCCAGTTTGATGAGTTCCTGCAGATTCTTGGCGGGCACGCGGTTGGAGACCACCAGTATGAACGGCAGGTCGGAGAACATCGATACCGGTTCGAAGGCCGTGGCCGGGTCGTTCTGCAATTTGTAGAGCCAGGGGTTGATGGCCAGCATGCCCGAGTTGGCGAACAGCAGCGTATAGCCATCGGGTGTCGTGCGCGCCACGCTGTCGGCCGCGATCTGTCCCGCGGCACCCGGGCGGTTGTCCACCACGACGGTCTGGCCGGTGACGCCGCCCAGCTTGGTGGCCAGCAGGCGAGCCGAGATATCGGTGCCGCCGCCGGGCGGGAAAGGCACGATCAGCGAGATGGGGCGTGAGGGGTAGTTGTCTGCCGCCACGGCGGCGCTGCCAAAGGCCAGCCCCGCACAGCCGGCCAGCAGGCCTGCGCACAGATTGCGGCGAGCGCGATCAAAAAGCGTGAAGCGCGTATGCATGTTGTCTCCTGGTGGTTTTCGTTTTTATGCACTGCCAATTGATTAAAACACTAATATATTAGTGCGTCAATTTTCAGGCAGACCGGTACAATTCGGGCTGTTTTCATCTCCTGCCAACCTATGAATCCGCTGGAAACCCTGTTCGCCGAACTGCGCCTGGACCGCTCACGCCACGCTGCACCGCAAGTCTTCGAGAAGCTGCGTGGCCTGATTCTGTCGATGGAACTCAAGCCCGGCACGGTGCTCTCGCGCAGCGAGTTGGCCGAGGCCTTCGGTTTGAGCCAGACTCCTATTCGCGATGCACTCAGCCAGTTGCGCGATGAAGGCCTGGTGGACATCTTTCCGCAGCACACCACGGAGGTCAGCCGCATCGACATCACGGCGGCGCGCCAGGCGCATTTCCTGCGCCGGTCGCTGGAGCTGGAGATCGTGCACGTGCTGGCCGGGCGCGACGACCCGGCATTGATCGAGCGCCTGCAGGCGCATATCGAGATGCAGCGCGCCTGCCTGGGCAGCGACCGCTATCCGCGTTTCATTGCCGCCGACGAAGCGTTCCATCGAGAGATGCACGAGGCCGCGGGGGTGGCCGAACTCTGGGCGCTGGAGCAGCGCTACAGCGGCCACCTGGATCGGTTGCGACGCCTGCACTTGCCGGAGGCGGGCAAGGCCGAGCGCATCCTGCGCGACCATCAGCGTGTGGTCCAGGCGCTGGCCGCGCACGACGCGCTTGGCGCGCAGGAGGCCTTGCGCGAACACTTGTCGGGCACCTTGAGCCAGATCGAGGAGATCCGCCAGCGTTACCCGGATTTCGTGGTGCTGCGCTGAATGCAGCGTAGCTACTGCTGACCGAATTTCTCGATGACTTCCTGTTCGGTCAGGGTGGGCGTGTCGTTGGCGAAGTCGTAGTAGGGCGGCTTCTTGTCGATGTAGATCTGACTGGCGATTTCGAAGTCCTGCGTATCGAACAGGCCAGGCGGAATGAAATACTCGTCGGAAGATTTGAGCTTGAAGTACAGGTGCGTGCCGCAGGTTTTGCAGAAAGCGCGTTCGGCCCACTCGGACGACTGGTAGACGGTGATGTGGTCATCGCCGCTGAGGCGGGTGCCCTTGCCGGCATGCAGCGCAAGAAAAGGCCCGCCGCTCCATCGGCGACACATGCCGCAGTGGCAGGCACCGATCTCGCGCACATCGGGGGCGGTGATGTGTACTGCTCCGCACAGACATTGGCCGTTCATGTCGGCACTCCTTCAAAGGGATGGACGTCCGGTTAATTTAGCGCGGATTGACTCTTGCCTTCGCCGGTGTCAAGCGCCTAGGGTTTCAGCCCCGCCACCGGAAGCGTCACCAGAAGCACCGCCGGCGTGGCAACCACCATGCCGACACCGGCAGCCACGTAAACCGGCGAAAGAAGCCTCATGGCATCTGCGCTGCCTTGCGAGTCCTGCACCTCGACCTGGTATCGGCTGCCGAGCGCCATGGCGGGGGCAGGCGGCGCATCCTGGCGAGGGACATAACGCTGGCCCACCATGAACGTCGTGTAATAGATCAGACCTTCGCGGGTTTCGCCATAGCCCAGTTTCCGGGCCTGTGCCTTGTCCTGCGGCGTCGCATCCGGCGTAAGCTGAAGGCGAACGTAGCCTGCAGTCTTGCCGCCGGCCCCGACGTTGAACGGCCGTATCATCGCCGCCGTCAGGTGGGGACGGAAGTCCGACCGAAACGACGACGCCATGACGGGGTCCATGTCGAAGATGTAGTGATACTGTTCACCCAGCACGACGAACATGCTGGCGTCCGAAGACATGCCCAGCGTCGAAAACGTTTCGGTGTAGTGTCGGGTGGGCGCGCAGGCCGAAAGCGCCGTGACCAGTGCGCCCAGGGCGAATGCGCGTATCAGTGTGAGTCGTTTCATGTCGTCAGGGTTGTGGACGTTGCGCCTGCGAAAGCCTCGGATACTTCCAGCAGGCGTCGCGTCACCTCGATTTCGTGGACGTCGCGCGGGGCATAGATCAGCACCGTTTGCGCCGATACGGTCGGGCGGCCGGCCCAGGTATGCGGTTCGCCCCAGCCTTGAGCGAGGACTGCGTCGCACCATGCTCGTGGCAACGTCATGTGCAGGCCGCCGTCATCGGGGTGGTGATGCGCGAACTCGCGTCCGATCAGGAAGGCGTGCTCGCCTGCCCCCGTGCGTGTTCGGGGCAGGAACAGGCCGAGCGTGCCCGGCACGCCACGCAAGGTGGCACCTTTGTCGGCTGAATCCCAGTTCTCGATTAGCGTGCGCATGGCCTTCCACTGTGCGTGTTCCGGGTGCTGGTCAATCTGGTGCTGCGGCGGACCAGGATGCACGCGCGGTGTGGGACCTGCGCGCAGGGGGAGGTCTTGCGGCGTGTTGATGGGCAGTATGGTCATCGTGTTCTCCTGGCTGCGGCAGCCTTCATCGTGCGGTCAAGGCCCCGGGCTGGGCGGCCAGATCGCGCGAGATCGCCTGCGCGCATTGCACGACCAGCGGCGCGAGTTCACTACGCGCGCGGGCCGCCGTCCAGCGTGGCACCGGTACTGCGATGTTGATGGCACCCACGACTTCCTGGTTGATATTCATGACGGGCGCGGCCAGAGAGATGTCGCCGATGAACGCTTCCTGATTGTTGATCACGAAGCCATCGACGCGCACGCGGCCCAGGATGTCCTGCAGGCGAGGCACGTCCGTAATGGTATGGGGTGTCATTTGCGGTCGCGGGCCCGCCATGATGGCGTCGGCACGGGCCTGGGGCAAATGGGCCAGGATGGCACGGCCTGCCGCAGAGGACACTGCCGGCAGACGTGAGCCCACGTGCAGATTGACGCTGACCGGATGCACACTGGGATAGCGCGACACGTAGACGATCTCGTTGCCTTCGAGTTCCATCAGGTTCACGGTTTCGCCCGTCTTCTGGTTCAGACGCTGCAAGTGGGGATCCGCTACCTCGCGCACGCTGTCTGTGGACAGCACGGTGTGGCCGAATTCAAGCATGCGGCTTGACAGCGTGTAGGCGCGCGATTGTTGATGCTGACGCAGGTAACCGAGTTTTAGCAGCGTATGGGTCAGGCGCTGTACTGCGCTTTTGTCGAGCCCCGACAGGTGCACGAGCTCGGTCATTGTCAGTGGTCGCTGGGCGCCGTTCAGGCATTCCAGCAACCGGAAACACTTGCCCACCGACAGGATGAACAGGCGATCGGGCGTACCCTCATGCGCCTGCTGCGGTGATCCGCTAGTCATAATTGTCTTTCCATGAAGTCCATTGTCCTATTTGACCAGATCACCATATAAATCGGGACGGCGGTCGCGCCACCAGGGGAAGCCGGTACGCGCCCGCTCGACCTCTTTCACATTGGCCGTGTGAATGACCAGCGCCGAAGCTTCTTCGCCCGCGCGATCGACCACCATGCCGTAAGGGTCGACTACCATGCTGTTGCCGAAGTGATGACGCGGGCCTTCCGTCCCGGCGCGGTTCGAGGCCACCACATACACGCCGTTTTCGTATGCGCGTGAGCGTAGCGGCACTTCCCAGATCGAGGAGCGCTGTTCGGGGTTACTGTAGGTGGAAAATGAAATGGGCATGACCAGAACCTGCGCGCCCTGCAAAGCCAGCGCACGCGAGGCCTCCGGGTACAGGCGATCATTGCAGATCTGCACGCCGATTTTGACGCCGCACACGTTGAAGACAGGCAGGGCATTGCCCGGCGTGAAATAGAATTTTTCGTAGCTGCCCGTGCCGCCCGGCTTGTCATTGGGGAAGTAGGCGGGGATGTGCGTCTTGCGATAGACACCCAGCGTCTCGCCCTTTTCGGAAAACACCACCGCTGAGTTGAAGTATCCGCTGCTGGCTCGCTCGGCCACCGGTATGACCGACGCCATGCCACGGGATGCTGCATGGCCAGAAAGTTTCCTGATCTCGGGCGCATCCAGCGCCATGAAATAGTGGTCGAATTCCGGCTCCAGTCGACAAGGGAAGAATGGGCTGAGAAACAGTTCCGGAAAGGTCAGCAGCTGGACACCCTGGTCGTGCGCACGATCAATCAGTTCAACGGCTGTGTCCACCATACGGGCCGTGGCGCTTGACTCGACACGGCCGGTCTGCGCGGCGGCCAGGCATATTTCAAGTGTCATGATGGTCTCCTAGCCCCAGACTTCGCGCAATGCGCGTACAAAATTGCCGCCGGCAATCCCGTCGATTTCGCGGGCTGTGAACCCCGCCTGTTCCAGCGCCTGCAGTATGAGGGGGAACTCGCGTGGGGTCGGTGTGGTTTGCGGGTAGCGATCAGCCAGGCGATTGCCGAATGCATTGATGAACACGCCCGCCGGGCCTGGATAGTTGCGGCTCAGGTCCAGGATGGCCTCGACCTGCGCGGGATTCTGGACGCATGCGAAATCGGTGCCGATTCCCACGTGCTCCAGACCGACCATGTTGCCAATACCGCGGACATGTCGCGCGAAGTTTTCCAGCGTGGGCGGCTGCTTGGGGTCCCCGCTCCAGTTCAGGAAGCCGTGAATGCTGGCGCCGATCACCCCGCCCGTGGCTGCCACGGCACGGATGGACTCGTCGGTCTTGTTGCGTACACGGTCATCCAATGACTTTGCGTTGGCGTGAGTCAGGAAAACGGGGTGTTTGGAGAGTGCGGCAGTTTCTCTGACCGTGGCCTCGGAACAATGACTCAAATCGATCGCCATGCCGACGCTGTTCATTTCGGCCACCACATCCTGGCCAAACTTTGTCAGCCCGCCGCCTCGATCTTCGCCGCAGCCGTCGGCAATGAAATTGGCCTCGTTATAGGTCAGTTGGCCGACCCGCAACCCCATTGCGTGAAACGCTCGGATCCTGTCCAGCCTGGATTCCAGCGGCATGAGATTCTGCCAACCCATGATCAAACCAGTCTTGCCCTGCGACTGGGCGGTGGCAATGTCGTCGGCTTTCAGCACGATTCGCCATGTCGAATCTGGCTGCGCGGCAATCGACAGCCATCTGGCCATGGCATCGAAGGCGGGGACAAATCCCTCGGTATAGGGGGCGATGGTGATGTTGGCAGCGGAGACACCGCCTGCCCGCAAGGGTTCTGGATTGCCGTCGCAGTGAAACACCAGTCCATCCACGACGAGGCGCGCTGAAACGTTTGAGTTCATTGTTTTCCCTTTTGAATGTGACCCAACTGGCTTGTTGGTTTTTTATGGTAGTGCAATGCGATATTCGATATTGCACAGCACTAGCATATGAGATAACTTTTGGATTGGCAATCGCCACAGCCCGGATGGCAGGTGGTTTCCAGTCAAATCAAGGGGAATAAAAATGCTCAAAGAACTAACTGGTTTTTCCGTTGCGTTGGGCGTTTGCCTTACGCCGGTGTCGTCGGCACAGGCCGCTGACGACTATCCGACCCGTCCCATTCGTATGGTCGTTGCCTATCCGCCTGGCGGAAGCACCGACACGGCGGCGCGCTTGCTGGCCGAGCGCCTGGGCGCCGCCATGAAGCAATCCGTGACGATCGAGAACAGGGCGGGAGCGGGTGGTGTGATTGGCGCGAACGCCGTGGCCAAGGCTGCGCCCGACGGCTACACGCTGCTGTTTGCGGCTTCGCCAGAGCTATCCATTGCAGGTCTCACCAACAAGAATCTGCCTTACGATCCGGACCGGGACTTCGCGCCGATATCGATGGTGGGGCAAGTGCCTTTCCTGCTCGTCACCAATATCGATTTTCCCGCCAGGGATGTGCAGTCCCTAATCAGCTATGCGCGGACGCATCCGGGCAAGGTGAACTTCTCTTCGTTCGGAAACAACACGTCCAATCATTTGGGCGGCGAACTGTTCAATGTCCAGGCGGGCATCAAGATGACTCACGTCCCTTATCGCGGCAGCTCGCCTTCGCTGACTGACCTCATGGGAGGGCAGGTGCAGGTGACTTTCGACACTGTGACCGCCGTTCTGCCACTGGTGCAGGCAGGCAAAATCCGCGCTTTGGCGGTGGCCACACCAGAGCGCTCGCCGCTGGTGCCAGATCTGCCTACCATCGCTCAGAGCGGCGTGCCGGGATTCTCGGCAGGCACATGGTTTGGTCTTTTGGCGCCAGCGGGCACGCCACCGGTCATCGTCCAGAAGCTGTCGCAAACTGTGGGCGAGATTCTGCGCTCGGACGATGTCGCAAAGCAGTTCACCAGCCGTGGAATCGAACCGATCGCAAGCACGCCTGAAGCGCTTCGAACCTTCGTCAACCAGGAAATCCAGAAATGGGCCGGCGTGGCCTCGAAGATTGGAATCGAGGCAAACTGAACCATGCATCAAGATGAAAAGGCAGACGTTGCCATCGTCGGGGCAGGCCTGGTGGGGCTGTGCACGGCCTACGCGCTGCGGCGCGCCGGTCATCGCGTGGCGGTGTTCGATCCCAATCCGCCCGGCTCGCAGTGTTCGGCGGGCAACGCCGGCGCCATTTCGTCGCGATCGGTAGCGCCCTTGGCGATGCCGGGGGTGTTGAAGACGGCGATCTCCATGCTGCTCGATCCATCCAGCGCGCTGCATGTGCCTTTTCATTACTGGCTGGAAGCCGCGCCGTGGATGGCCGCTTTCGTGCGTGCGGCCCGGCCTGACCGCGTCCACGAGATCGCCCATGCCCTGGCCGGCTTGCTGGCGGGCTCGGTGCAGGCTCACGCGCAGTTGGCGGCGCAGGTGGGCTGTGCCGGCCTTGTTCGCAGCAGTGGACAACTGCATCTCTATCCTGACCAGCGTGCCTTTGCCAAGGATGCCACCTCGTGGCAACTGAAGGCCGATCATGGTCTGCGCATCGTCAAGGTTGATGACGGGGACATTCGCGATCTGGAACCTGAAGTGGGCCCGGGCTATCGCACAGGTGTCTATTTGCCCGACGAAGGCTGGATGTCAGATCCCCTGCGGTATTCGGCAGCCCTCGCGCAGGCATTACGCGCCATGGACACGTCTTTTTTTGAAGTCAGAATCGATGCCATGCGCCCGGCAGGCGACCACTGGGTATTGCGCGCCGGCGCCCGCCATTGGCACAGCGCCAAAGTCGTCGTCGCTGCGGGCGTATGGTCGCGTGCCCTGCTCAAGCAGCAGGGTCTGGACGTCCCGCTGGAGAGTCAGCGTGGCTACCACTTGCATATCAAGCGGCCAAATATCGAACTGTCCCGCGTGGTCACTCTCGCGGATCGCAAGCTGTTCATCACACCGATGGACAGCGGCTTGCGTATGGCGGGTACGGTCGAGTTCGCGGGCCTGGACAGGCCGCCTAACCTGCGCCGGGCCATGCTGCTGGGTGAGCACGCCAAGGCGGGGCTGCCAGCGCTGGAGATCGATGCCCCCGACGTGTGGATGGGGCATCGCCCCTGTCTGCCTGATTCGCTGCCCGTGCTGGGCCCTGTGCCCCAACGTCCGGGCCTGTGGTGTGCGTTCGGGCACGGGCACCTGGGTCTGACAGGATCGGTCAACACGGGGCGCCTGATCGCTCGCGCCATGGCGGGGCAGGCTGGCGATCATGAGCTGGCGCCGTTCTCCATCACGCGATTCGGCTAGACCTCGACAATCCGCCGCTCCAAAAACGCCGCCCGGCGCGTCACTTCCATGGAATCACGTGAGCGCAAAACTACAAACATGTTGCTAACATGTTAGAGCGTTGTTATGATGCGCCCATGACATCCTCACCATCAGATCTTCTGCGCAACCAGGCCTACGAACGTTTCAGGCAACAGGTTCTGGCCTCACGGCTCAAGCCGGGTCAATTCATCTCTCAGCAAGAACTCACGCTGCTGCTGGGCATGCCGCTGGGTGCCGTGCGGGAAATGATTCCCCGGCTGGAAGCCGCGCGCCTCATCACCACCGTGCCCAAGCGGGGGCTGCAGATTGCCGCCGTCGACCTGAAACTGATTCGCAACGCGTTTCAGACGCGTACCATGATCGAGCGTGAAGCGATCGCGCAATATGTGCGCAGCGTGAGCGACCAGGAAATCGATGACGTGGTGGCCGAGCATCGGGCCATTCTTGCGCGCGCCGAAACGCCTTTGCACGACCCCGATCTGGACGAGGATGCGCTGGCCGTCGACTGGGGATTTCACAACCGCATGGTCGATGCGATGGGCAACGAAATCCTTTCGGATATCTACCGCGTCAATAACCTGCACATCAAACTGATTCGCATCGATAGCGCGATGGCGCGTCCGATGCGTGTGGTGCCTGCGATGCAGGAGCACCTGATCTTTCTGGACGCCATCCGGGCGCGCGACGAGTCGCATGCCGTCGCCTTGGTCGTCGCCCACATCGAAGCATCCCGCCAGCGCGTGCTGGCGCGGGCCCACAGCCTGACGGCGGATCCTGAAGAGGAGCGCAGGACCGCCTGAACGTTATCCCGCTTCATAAAAAAATCAGGAGACAAACATGAGCAAGTTCAAATACGCCCTTGCAGGCGTAGTGGCGGCGTTCGCCTTTTCGGCGGCTGCACAGCCTTATCCCGCCCGGCCCATCACCATCGTGGTGCCGTTCGCCGCGGGTGGAAACAACGATGTGTCGGGCCGTCTCATTGCGCAGGAGATGGCCAGAAATCTTGGCCAGAGCGTGGTGGTGGAAAACAAGACGGGCGCTGGCGGGGCCATCGGTGCGGGATTCGTGGCCAAGGCCGAGGCCGATGGCTACACCCTGGGTTTTCTCTCAAGCGGCCCGCTCGCGGGCAACGTCAGCCTGTACAAGGATCTTCCATACGATGCGCTGAAGAGCTTCGCACCGATCGCGCGCGCCACCACCAGTCCCAGCGTGCTGGTACTGAATAATTCTGTCGCGGCCAATACGCTTGACGAGTTCATCGACTACGTGAAGGCAAACCCCGGCAAGGTCAACTATGGCACCTCGGGTACAGGCTCTTCTCCCCATCTGGCAGGCGTGCTGTTCGAGACAATGGCGGGAGTCGAGATGACTGCCGTGCCGTATCGCGGCGGCAGCCAGGTCAACACCGACCTGCTGGCGGGTCAGATACAGGCCTCGTTCAGTCCGATCCTCGAAGTGATGCCGCTCATTCAGGCCGGCAAACTCAAAGCCATCGGGGTGACCAGTGAACGCCGCAACCCTTTACTGGAAAACGTGCCTGCCATTGCAGAACGCCTGCAGGGCTTCGAGCTCATGACGTGGAATGGTTTCGTGGCGCCGGCCGGTACGCCGCCCGAGATCGTCCAGCGTCTGAATGCCGAAGTCGTGAAGGCGGTGAACGAGCCAAAAATCAAGGCGCAACTGCTTCAGCTGGGACTGGAGGCCGCGCCCACCAGTCCCGGCGACTTCGGTGTCTATATCAAGCAGCAGATCGCCAGTTTTGCCCGGCTCGTGGATCTGGCAGGCATCGAGCCCCAGTAGCGGCCGGGCACATCTCAGACGAACAGGCCCTTGCGCATGACGTGTCCTCGTCAGCGCACGTAGGCCCCTGCACGACACGTATTCATCAGCCTCGAACCGCAGCACAGCCAACTAAAGGAAGACAGCATGTCCAAGACCTTCAGCCCCTCCGAACTCCAGGGCATCGTTCCCCCCCTGGTCACCCCTTTCACCGAAGATGGTGCGCTGGACGAAAAGTCATTGCGCGGCACGATCCGATTCATGCTGGACCAGGGTGTGCATGGCCTTGTGGCCGGTGGCAGCTCCGGAGAGGGCTACACGCTCACCACGCAAGAGTTGGCTCGCATCCTGGAAATCACCGCCGAAGAGATCGATGGCCGCGTGCCACTGGTAGCGGGTGTCATCGCCAACAGCACGCGCGACGCGATCGCCAAAGTGCACGCTGTGCAGAAGCTGGGCATTTCTGCCTTGCAGGTCACGCCGTCGCACTATATCTACAAGACGGACGAGGAATCGATGTTGCGCCACTTTCGCGAGATCGCTTCCGAGACCGATATCCCTGTTCTGATCTACAACGTCATTCCCTGGAACTACCTGTCGCCCGACCTGTTGCTGCGCGCCATGCGCGAGATTCCTGGCGTGGTGGGCATCAAACAGAGCGCAGGCGACCTGAAGTCACTGGCCGACCTCATGATCGGTGCGCAACCGGGCGACCGCATTTTTGCCGCGGTGGACTCGCTGCTCTACCCGTGCATCACGCTGGGTGCCCACGGCATCATCTCCATTCTCACCACTGCGGTCCCGGGTGCTGTGATCCAGTTGTGGGATGCGGTGAAACGAGGCGACCACGTCCAGGCCAGGGATCTGCACGAGCGGCTGCTTCGTTTGTGGAACGCGATCTACGCCGACAACCGTGTGGCCACCACCAAGTACACCCTCGCGCTGCAGGGAGCGCCCACCGGCCACACACTGCGCCCGGTGGCAGCGGTCACCCCGCAACAGCAGGCAGCCATCCGAGCAGCGCTTTCCGATGTCGTCGGGCCAGAGCAGTTGAAGGGGGCGTGAACCATGCCGCGCTTTGCTGCCAATCTGACCATGCTGTTTACCGAGCTGCCCTTCATGCAGCGCTTTGAAGCGGCCGCCAAGGCTGGCTTCGAGGCGGTGGAGTATCTCTTTCCCTATCCCTTCGAAAAAAACGAACTGGCAGCCGTGCTCAGGGCCAACGGCCTGGAGCAGGTGCTGCACAATCTGCCGGCAGGCGACTGGGACGCCGGCGAACGCGGCATTGCCTGCCATCCGGGACGTGTGGCCGAATTTCGCCAGGGGGTGGGCCGCGCGATCGAGTACGCCAGCGTTTTGCAATGTCCTCAGGTGAACTGTCTGGTCGGCAAACTGCCTGCCGGCACCGACCATGCGGCGGTACGCAAGACGCTGGTGGAGAATCTGCGCTTTGCGGCCGCCGAGCTGGACAAGGCGGGCCTCAAACTGCTGGTCGAGCCTATCAATGTCTTCGATATTCCCGGATTCTTCCTCAGCCGTACCGATCAGGCGGTGGAACTGCTGGACGAAGTGGGTTCGGACAACCTGCGCATCCAGTACGACATCTACCATGCGCAGCGGATGGAGGGCGAACTAGGCAATACGCTCAGCAAACACCTGGCGCGCATCGGCCATATCCAGCTGGCCGACAATCCGGGCCGTGGCGAGCCGGGCACCGGGGAAATCAACTACCGCTGGTTGTTCAACCATATCGACGCCATCGGCTACACCGGCTGGATTGGCTGCGAGTACACGCCGCGCACGACCACTTTCGCGGGGCTGGACTGGCGTTCTGCCTTGACGGCATAGCGTCGCTGTCACCCGCCAACAAGGAGAGATCACCATGAATATCGCAGCAGGGCGCAAGATCGGCTTCATCGGGATGGGCATCATGGGCACGCCTATGGCCGGCCATCTGGCTGCCGCCGGCCACACTCTGTTCGTCCACACGCGCAGCCAGGTGCCGCAAAGTATCCGTGACCAGGCTCAAGTCTGCGCGACCAGTGCCGATGTGGCGCGAGAGGCTGACGTCATTTTCCTGATGCTGCCGGATACGCCCGACGTAGAAAAGGTACTGTTCGGCACGGAGGGTGTGGCAGCGGGGCTGTCCGAAGGCAAGACTGTGGTGGACTGCAGTTCCATCGACCCGATTGCCACGAAGGATTTCGCGGCACTCATTGCCGCGCTGGGTTGCGGGTACGTGGATGCGCCCGTCTCCGGCGGCGAGGTGGGTGCCAAGGCTGCGAGCCTGACCATCATGTGTGGGGGCGACCAGAGCACTTTCGACTCCGTGCGCCCGTTGCTGGAGACGATGGGCAAGAACGTTACGCTGGTGGGCGATGTGGGTGCGGGCCAGATCACCAAAGTGGCCAACCAGATCATCGTGGCATTGAACATTGCAGCGGTAGGCGAGGCCCTCGTGTTTGCCAGCAAGGCCGGTGCCGACCCGACACGTGTGCGCCAGGCGCTGATGGGGGGCTTTGCGTCCAGTCGTATTCTGGAAGTGCATGGCGAGCGCATGATTGCGGGCGATTTCGCACCGGGATTTCGTGTCGCGCTACATCAGAAAGACCTGAATCTCGCCATGCAGAGCGCTCGACGTCTGGGCCTGGCGCTGCCCCAGACAGCCGGTGCGGCACAGTTGATGAATGGCTGCCAGGCGCTCGGACACGGGCAATCCGACCACTCTGCGTTGATCCTTGCATTGGAGGCCCAGGCACAGCACGCCCTCGCACGTCGCTGACACTGCCACAATGCTTGCTCGTCGTGACAAAATCCCGTTCGGGAACACCTGCGCGTCCACCCCTGCCGATGGTGTGGGGCACGTGCCTGAACGAGCCATTTTTCAGCAAGGAACATTGTGAACAGCATCTACGACTTTACGGTGACGGCGTCTGATGGATCCGAGGTGGCGCTCGCCCGGCATCGCGGTGACGTCCTGCTCATCGTCAACACCGCCAGCGCCTGCGGATTCACGCCGCAATACGCCGACTTGCAGAAGCTCGAGCAATCGTTCGCCGCGCAGGGTTTTCATGTGCTCGCGTTTCCGTGCAACCAGTTCGGCAAACAGGAGCCGGGCGATGCCCGCGCCATCAGCGAATTCTGTGAACTCAATTATGGCGTCACGTTTCCCGTCCTCGCCAAAGTGCAGGTCAACGGGCCTGGGGCAGCGCCCTTGTTCGACTATCTCAAACGGGCCGCGCCGGGGTTGCTCGGGACTCGACGCATCAAGTGGAATTTCACCAAGTTCCTGGTCGACCGCCAGGGCACTGTCGTGAAACGCTATGCGCCTCAAGTCAAGCCGCAAAGCCTGGGGCAGGACATCGAGCGCCTGTTGCAGGCGTGACGCTCCGGCGCTGGAGAATGACTCGCGCAGTCAGCATCAGGACAGGTTTTCTGCGGGTTCACGCCAGGCTGCCGACGCACCCCGCGACAGCGCGGTCAGCACCGCCTCTCTTGTAAACGGTGCTTCGTAGAACCGGCGTCCCGTGGCGTCGAACAATGCGTTGGCGATGGCCGCCGGGCCCGGCACCGATGCCGATTCACCCGCGCCCATGGGCGGTTCGTCCTGACGCGGCATCATCACCACGTCGATCCTGGGCAGGTCCTTGAACCCCAGGATGGGATAGCCGCCCCATTCGCGGCTGCTGACGCCGGCCTGGTCGAACTGGACTTTTTCGATCAGGCAGCGGCTCAGGGTCTGGACCACGTTGCCGTGGATCTGATGGCGTACCCCATCGGGATTGACCATCATGCCCGTGTCCTGGCCAACGACGATTCTTGCGATCTCGATGCGGCCCGTGACGGGGTCCACGCTCAGGTCGATGACCCAGGCCGCCCAGGCCGCGCCGAAGCCGGGAAACCGGCTGTGCACATAGCGTGCATAGGCCACGCCGCGTCCGTGCAGCCTGCCATCGGCGCCGGGCGTGCCGCGGCTGCCAGGCGATTGCGCCTGCCAGCCCGCGTGGGCCGCAGTCTGTTCGATCAGTGCGCGCGCTCGCTCATCGCCCAGATGACGCAGGCGAAACTGGACGGGGTCGGCACCCGCCGCGACAGCGAGTTCGTCGATCATGCTGTCGTGGGCAAATGAATTGGGCAGGGCCGATACGCCACGCAACCAGGACGAGCGAACGAGGGGGGCCAGGTCGTGGCAGACGATGTGCTGGTTCCTGAAACGATAGGGGGGCGCGGCAGTGCGGTCGCCCATCTCCAGGGTGCGCGGTTCGGCTGCCAGGCTGCCCGTCAGCAGAAGCGCCAGCAGGGGCGCATCGTTGGAGGGGTAACGCACGGCAAAGTCGTAGGTGAGCAAGTCGCCATGGGCGTCGATTGCAGCACTGACGTCCATCAGTTGAGCAGCGCCCTTGGGTTCCCACTGATGTTCCTGCTCGCGCGTGAGTTGCACGCGCACTGGTGCACCAACGGCCATCGCGAGCAGCGCCGCATCGGCGCACACGTCGTCCGCACAGTTGCGGCCATAACAGCCGGCGGCTTCGAGGCGGATCACGTCGATGCGACCTTCGCCCAGCTTCAGCAGGCGATCCAGGTCGGCGCGCAGCATGTGCGGGTTCTGCGTTCCGCTCCAGATGGTCAGCCGGTCATCGTCATACCGGGCCACGGCGCACGAGGGGCCGATGGAGGCATGCATCTGGTAGGGCCAGACATAGCTGCGCTGCAGATGGATGGCGTCCGGTGCGTGGGCCGCATTCATGTCGCCCTGTTCGATCAAGGGGCGCGGGCTTGCCGCACGCTCGCGTATGGCCGTGGCCAGATCGTCCAGGCGGGGCGCGGGTGGTATGGGATGCCAGCGCACTTTCAGCGCACGCATCGCCGCGCTCGCCTGCTCTTCCCGGTCGGCCACGACGCCCACGAAGTCGCCCTGGACCACCACCTGTACATTGCCGGGCAGATGCGCGACGGACTGGTGATCCACGTCGATCAGGCTGCGCCCGATGAACTCGCCCGCGTCGCGGCCCGGATAGGGTGGGCGTATGACCCGGCCATGCCGCATGCCGGGCACGCGCACATCGTGCACGAAGCTGAGTTCGCCTGTTGCCTTGGCTGGAATGTCGACCCGCGCCGCTTCGCGCCCGACGATGGTGTAGGTGCTGGCCGGCTTCAGGGCAACCGCCTGTTCGGGCGGTGCCAGCACAAGGCGGATGTGCTGCCCGGCCAGCAGTTGGCCGTAACTCAGGCTGGCATCAGGATCGATCGGGCGGCCGTCCGCCCGTTGCACCACGCCATCCTGCACGCAGAGCGTGTCGGCGTCCACGTTCCAGTGTTGCGCAGCCAGTTCAAGCAGTCGCTGCCGTGCCTGTGCCGCAGCCCGGCGCAAAGGCACGGCGGAGATCTGTATGCTGGCGCTCGCAATGGTCGGTCCCTGGTTGGGTGCGGCCTGGGTGTGGCCCAGCACCATGTCCATGCGGGACATCGGTATGCAAAGCTCTTCGGCGACGATCTGTGCCAGGGCCGTGCGTATGCCTGTGCCCAGATCAACGTGTCCGTTGAAGGCGAGCACGCGCCAGCCGGATCGTGCCTGCGCGTGCGTGTCGGCCGTGTGCACAGCGACTGCCTCTGGCGAGGGCTGCGTCACTTCTTCGTGTCCGGTGCCCAGGATGGCGATGAACACCTCAGGTGTCGCCTGCACATAATCCGATGCCACGCCCGGTTGTCCGGGGGCCGGGTGCGCAGGCGCGAAAGGCTCGCGCACCACGACCAGCGCATCCGGGTGCGCCAGTATCCGCTGATGCAGGGTGTGCGGATCAGGCAGGCTCATGGCGGGCAGACAGGGCGTCGATTTCAGCCAGCGCCTGCGCCAACGGCATGACGGCAGCGTACTTCTGCGCCATGTCGAACAGGTTCGCCTCGTGCGGGCCCAGGGCGCGATCGCCGCAGCAGTCGGCCAGAACCAGCGGACGGAAACCTGCCTGCATGGCATCCACCACGCTGGCGCGCACGCAGCCACTGGTGACGCAGCCGGCCACCAGCAGGGTCTGCACACCGCGCTGTGCCAGCCAGGGCGCGAGCATCGTGCCGAAGAATGCGGAGGGTGTGCTCTTGCGCACGACATATTCCCCACGCGCAGGCGCAAGCTCGGGCACGATGGCGCTGTTGTGGCTGTCTTCTTTCAGGGCCAGCATGGCAGGCACTTTCAGGCAGAAGATGTTGCTGTCGGCATCGTCGTCGGAGAACACGATGCGGCTGTGTGCCACCGGCCAGCCTTGCTTGCGGGCGTGGGCCAGCAGGTGCTGCGTCTGTGCGATGGCGGGGGCGATGTTGCCTCCGCCCAGCACCGCAGGGTCGGCAAAGCCGTTGACGAAATCGATGATCAGCAGACCGAAGGGGGGCTTCAGTGCCAGCGGCGTGCCGAATCCCTGGCGCGAGTACGCCGAGATATCGCCGCGCGCGCCTTCACCGGCAAGCATGTCCGAGGGTGTATTCATTTGAGTGCTCCGCGACGTTTGGCATGAGAGAGGCCCGCTTCATCCTGCACGACACCATCGATCACCATAGCCTGCTCGTCCAGCCTGACACTGCAGTGTCGCATGGGAATGTCGATGTGGCAGGCCGTGGTGCGCTTGCCACCTGCTTCGTTGTTGGGGCCCATCGACCACAGGAAGTTGCCCTCGAATGCGCGTGCATCCATGCCGATGTGCGCTTCCTTGTTGTAGTGCGCCAGCATCGACCACTGGGCGCGCGGCTGCAGGCCCCAGCCGATGTGCGAGATGGCATAGGCTTCCGGGTCTTCGTACCCGGCCATGTACTCCTTCAGAATCTCCGCCTGCAACCCGCCCTCGATGCGGGTCACAAAACCCTTCTGCACGGTCAGCTCGATAGGATCGGTCACGTATTCCTTCATGGGCAGCAGAATGTCCCCGCGATCCAGAATCACGCGGCCCTCGCTTTGCCCTTCGTTGGGAAAGGTCAGCACGAAACCGCTGGGCCAGTGATCCCAGCGACCCGGCTCATCGACGAAGCCATATTCGGATATGGCCGGAAACTCGCCCATCGGACAACGCAGGTCCGTGCCTGCCGCAGAGGTCACGTGCATCACGCGGGCCGCCTGAATGGCCTTGGCTGCCGCCTGCACGCGACTGCGATCCGCTTCGGAAGGCACCAGCCTGCACAGCACTTCGGGCGGTTCGATGGCAAGCAGGATCTTGGTGCCGGTCTTCAGAATCTCGTGCTGTTCGGGCGAGAAAAGCAGCGTCATCAGATCGAGCACCAGGTCGCTGGCGGTGAGCGCGGCGATGGCTGCCGGGTTGTCGGTCAGTGGCGTGGTGCCCAGGTAGGCCAGGGCATCCCGGCTGACGGACTTCTCGGCATTGACGGGTGGCAGGTCGAGCCGGTTGACGCGTGCGCCCATGTCCGTGGCCGCAGCGATCGCGCAGCGCAGGGTTTGAGGGTGCGTGTCCGCACCGGTCAGTACGGTGACGGTTTGGCGGGCCTGGAGCCGGGAAAGCGTCAATACTTGCTTCCAGGCGTGGATCAGATCGATATCGCTGACGGACATGGTGTGCTCCTTCGGACAGCGCTACAAAAGAGGGTGGCAGTGGGATGCAAGCCCACGTCAGTTGATGGGGTGACCGAGAAAATCGCCCAGTGCCGCATAGAATCCGGCCTCGTTGTCCCAGGGGATCATGTGGCCGGCATCGTCGACACGAACGTGCCGGGTCTGCGTGGCGAGACCTTGCCATTCGGCGACGTCGTCGTCGCTCACGACTCCCCCGCGTGCGGCGGTGACGAGCAGCAGATCAACGGTGATGGCGGGCAGGTCGGCATGAATGTCGTCGCGCCCGAAGTCTTCGAAACTCTGGACGATGGCCGGCTCGAAGCAGGTATGCAGCCACTGCGCCCGCAGTTGTCGTTGTTCCTGCGTCCATGTCGGGCAGTAGGCAAGCATGTCCTGGGCCGACATGCCGCGTGTGGCCTCGCGGATCGAATCCACATACCAGGGCAGGTTGGCGGGATAGGCCCGGCGGCCGGGGCCAGAAACCGGAGGGTCGACAATGACCAGGCGCGCCAGCCCTTCAGGCGCACTGCGCGCTGCGCGCACGGCGATGCGCCCGCCCATCGAATGGCCCAGCAGCGCATAGTTGGACAATCCCAGCGCCAGTGCAAACGCGATGACATCGGCGGCCTGTGCGTCCAGGCTGTAATCCAGGCCAGGACCGCTTTGCGACAGGCCACGCCCGCGCACGTCCAGGACATAGGTGTCGAACTGCTGGCCCAGATGTTCCGCGACGAATCCCCAGGTGACCGCAGGGCTGGTGATGCCGGGAATGACGATGACGGCATTGCGCTGGCCGCGAGGGCCCGAGTCGCCGCCGTAGCGCAGATAGTGCTGGCGGATGCCGTTGGCGTGCACATTGCCGCCGTAAAGATAGGTGCTCGCGATGTGGCTCATGCCTGGCTCCTTGTGTAAGGGTAGGCGCCCGACAGCAGCGCGCCAGCGCCGGGGACGACGGGGTCCATGTCCAGCGCTTTCAGGATGGCGTAGGTGGTGGCGATGGCGGCCGTCAGCACGGGTTTGCCTGTTTGGGCTTCGACGTGGGAGACGGCGGCCAGCGAAGGCATCTGCACGCAGGCAGACAGCACGATGACGTCGGCATCGGCATAGTTCATGTCGGCGACGATGGCGGGCAGCCTGGCCGGATCGTGACGCCCGACCTCCAGATTGTCGGGGATCTCCAGGGCACGCCAGTCGACGATCTCGAAGCCCTCTGCGGCGATGTAGTTCATCACCAGCTCGGTCAGCGGCACCATGTAGGGCGCGACCAGGGCGATTTTTTTCGCGCCCATCACGTGCAGTGCATCGACCAGCGCGCCCGCGCTGGTGATGACCGGTGCCGTGGCGCCGTTCTCTGTCGTGCGCGCCGTCAGCCGCTCCTGCGAGACGCGGTGATAGCCGTGCCCCATCGCCATGATGGCCACCAGGCAGGCATAGCCCAGGACATCGACGCGCGCGTCGCTCAGCTCCAGCGCACAGCGATCGCTCTCGGCATCCATGGCGGCGAGCTCTTCCTTCTGCACTTTTTTCATGCGCATGCGACTCGAATGGAACGTGAAACGGTCGTTGGGGCGCAATGTCGAGTGCGCCTGCAGCATGGCAGGCACTTCTGTCTCCATCGTCGTATTGGAACTGGGGACGATCTGGCCGATGCGCATTGTCTTCGTCATTTGGAAGCCTCGGGTTGAGTGGACTTAGGGTTTTCGATAAATACAAAATAAAGTGTATACGCTCTATTCTTGCAAATAGTCGAGGGTTTAGCCAACCCAGCCAGTCTAGTGGTTTTCACCTAATGCTGTTGAAAAACATATTAATTTTCAAGCTTTGTCCTAGGGTTAACGCTCGGTTTATTCGATTTCCCATCGAAAAATAAAGCGTATACATCCTAATAATCACCAGAATTCACGTTTTTGGTTTCACTATCCAGCAAGGAGAAGTTCCGTGTCCAAATCCCCTCGTATCGCCATCGTCGGTGCCGGCCTCGGTGGCGCCGCGACTGCGGCGCTGTTGCTCAAAGAAGGACTGAATGTGCGTGTGTACGAGCAGGCACCCGGCTTTTCACGCTTAGGGGCCGGCATTCATGTCGGGCCCAATGTGATGAAGATCCTGCGTCGCATCGGGATCGAGGACGCGCTCAATGCGCAGGGCTCCCACCCGGATTACTGGTACAGCCGGCATGGTGAGACGGGCGACATCCTGGCCCAGATTCCGCTTGGGGATTTTGCCGTCAAGCACTACGGCGCGTCTTACCTGACGGTTCATCGCGGTGATTTCCATGCGCTGCTCATCGACGCCTTGCCATCGGGTACGGT
>JAEYZR010000100.1 GCA_023427945.1 Pseudomonadota bacterium
CCCATGCACATGCCCATGATGTGCAAGGTCTCGTATTGCGGCAACAATTCGCGATACGCCTTGCGCACCTCTTCCAGCCAGTCTTCGGCGGTCACGCTCAACAGATCGATGGGTTGCGTACCGTGGCCCGGCAAGGTGATGGCGTGCGTCTCCACGCCGCACCCTTGCAGCACCTTGTGCATGGATCCCAGATCGAATTGCGTGCCGCCCAGACCATGGATCAGCAGTGCACCGACCTTGCTCTTTGGTTCTTCCGCCACCGTTCAGCTCCCCTGGACGGACTCGCCTTCGGACGGCAGCACCTGTACCAGGCCGCTCACGCGATAGACATCGTCGTCCAGTCCGGGCAGGGCGGCGCCGGTGTCCACCACATCCCGATACTGGCCGTCGCCACACAGAAAACGAAAGCGGCGGGTATGGGGGGCCATCTCATCGGGATGCTTGCGACTGGTGTAAATCTGAACCAGCGCCGCCACCTGCTCGCGATCGTCGGGGTGGATCCGTTCGAAGAACTGCGACTGATGGGCCAGGGCCTCGGCTGGCAGCCCAAGCAGGGCGTTGATGTCGCCGCCCCACAGGATACGTCCGTTGGCGGGGTCGAATTCGTACGCCAGGTGCTGGCTGCAGGCCAGCGCGGCCTCGAAGCGCACTTTCATGGCTGCGGCCTGGCGCAGCGCCCGGTTGCGCCCGTCGGTGATGGCAGCCATGAGCAGGCCGAGCAGGGCGGCAGCGCCCAGATAGACCTGAACTTCCAGAAGGGCGGTGCGCAGGGGTTCACCGGGCGTCACGAATGGCCCTTCGCCTGCCAGCGTATTGAACATCGCGATGCTGGCCAGTACCAGCAGTGCAAAGCTCAGGCCGCGCTTGTCCCACTGCATGGCCAGCAGCACCAGAAAGATGATGGGGAGATAGCTCAGCTCATAACGCGTGGAGTCCAGGACAGCCAGCGCCACCGGTGCGTCGAACACCAGCACCGTGCTGGCCGCCAGCAGGGCGAACCACAACAGGCCACGCCAGAATTCCGAACCCGTGGCACCGCCCGATCGCTGCGCGGTCCAGTTCATCCACGACAAGATGACCGGCACACCGATCAGCCCACCCACGATGCTGGAAATGACTTCGGTGCTCCAGTTGCCAGGGGCCAGCGATGCTCCCGCCAACGCGAACAGCGCGTTGATGATCCCACTTCCCAGCAAGGATCCAGCTATGAGCACCCCGAGAAACCACAACAGACTGTGCAGATCCGTCAGTGTGCGCGGACCCGCCACCTGCCTGCGCCAAAGCGCGGCCATGAGCGGGGCGACGACAAGTTGAGAAACAGGGAAGATCAAGGCTTCCACCAGCGTTCTTCCCGCCAACACGCCGATGACGGTATGCAGCACCGCCGTGATCACCAGCCAACGTGGCCAGTACCGGCGCTCGGACAGCATGAGCACACCCAGCAATACACCGCCCGCCGGCCAGATCAGCGTGCTGACAATCGGGGGCTTGCGGATTTCCATGCCGAACCAGGCCAGCAGGCCGAACAGGACGGAGAAAAAAACAAGTCGGAAAGGACTGCGCACTAACATTCTCCGAAGACAGTAGGTACCGCTGCTTGGTATGGCTGGCCAGGCGGTGATTCGAGGCGAGGATGAGCGGATAGAGCGAACAGGCAATAGCGCAACAATTTGCGTCGACAGCCTAACGTGCCGCGACAGACCAAATGAAACAGAGGCTGTTTTTGCCTATAAACCCGCACGGGATTTTTGTGTGACTACACTATTTTCAGAGTATCTGGGCCGCAGCGCCAGAGGGAATAACCTGATCGTGCAGTGGGCAAAATAATTCTGCGAAATGCAAGCGGCGTTGCTTGAATACTGTATATTTGTACAGCTATTGTCTTTGTAATCTTTTTAGCCGCGAGTTGATCATGACCTACAGCGTCAGTCTGCAAGACTTTCCCGATATTCCCGCCAACCTGCGAGAACAGGCCGAACGCCGCTTCATGCGTACGCTGGAGCGGGCCATCGGCAGCGAGGAAGACCTGCTCTCGGCCTACGGGGCCTGGTGCACCATCCAGGAGTCCGGTGGCGCAGACGACGCGACTCAGGATGATGTCGTCCTGGCCAAGCGCTGGTTGCAGGCCGCCACCCGCGCCCAGCAGGACGGTTTTAACGGCCTGGGCGACGCACAGGAAGCCTATTTCGAGTTTCGTGTGTTGCGCTGACGGCGCCGGTCCGTCACTTGACGCGCTGTTTTTCGAGCTTGCGGGCCAGCGTGCGCCTGTGCATGCCCAGGCGGCGCGCGGTTTCGGAGATATTGAACCCGGTGGATGCAAGCGTTTCGTGAATGCGCTCCCATTCCAGCGTCTTGATCGAGGTGGTGCGTTCGGTCACTTCCACTTCGACGTCTCCGGTGGCGCGTTCGAATGCCGCTTCGATGTCGTCCGTGTTGGAAGGCTTGGCCAGGTAGTGGCAGGCCCCCAGCTTGATCGCCTCTACCGCTGTGGCGATGCTGGCAAAACCCGTCAGTACGACGATGAGCATGTCGGGGTGATGCGCATGCAGCGCCTGCACACAGGCCAGCCCCGATGCATCGCCTCGCAGTTTCAGGTCGACCACGGCATAGTCGGGGCGGCTGCTCTTCAGCAGTTCTATCACGCTTTCCAGGCCGGTGGCATGCAGGACGTCGTAGCCGCGACGCTCGAACGAACGACCCAGCGTGCGTCCGAAAGCAGCATCGTCCTCAACCAGCAAAAGCTTGCGCTGGCTTGCACCCTGTACATCCATCACAGTCTTGTTCCATAGTGAATTGGGTTGTTAAACATGTTCCATGCCCTCCATTTCGTCCAGTTCGATGGCGGCCAGGGGCAGGCTGAGCGCCACGATTGCACCGCGCAGCGGCCGGTTGACCGCCGTCACGGTGCCTCCCAGGGCACGCGCCACATTGACCACCAGAAACAAGCCCAGCCCGCCACCCGGGCGCCCCTTGCTCGACTGGTAGGGCTTGCCCAGCCGTTCGAGCATGCCCGAGTCGAATCCGGGTCCGGCATCGGTGACCGTGATCAGCAGCCGGTCGTCCTGGCGCCGCACCTCCAGCCCCAGCCAGTCTGGTGACGCCTCCAGCGCATTGTCCAGCACGTTGCAGATCATCTGCCTGAGCGCCGAATCGGACACGATTCGGATGTCCTGGCCAAAATGGTTCTCGTAGGCAAACACCCGCACCGGACGCGACTGCCGCCACTCATGCACCAGCTCGTCCAGGAACTTGCGCACCGTCGTGGCTTCCGGCATCTCGCCGCGTGCTTCGCCAGCGGACAGCAGAATGCCGGTCACAATCGATTTGCACCGCAGCACCTGATCCTGCATTTCGGTGACTTCCTGCAGCAATTCAGGGTCGGACGTGAAGTGTGGCATACGGCGCCAATCGCCAAGAATGACCGCCAGGGTGGACAGCGGAGTGCCCAGCTCGTGCGCCGCCCCGGAGGCCAGCAGGCCCATGCGCACGATATGTTCTTCCTCGGCGGCTCGCTGGCGCAGGTCGGCGAGGTGGTTGTCGCGTGCGCGCAGATTGCCACTGATGCGCGTGATGAACACCACGAGCAGGCATGCATTCAGGGCAAAGCACAGCCACATGCCCTGGATGTAAGGGCTGTTGAGACCGCGGTCGTGATCGATGGGCAGAGCCAGTGGCGGGGCGATGAGGGCCAGTCCGGCAAAACACACGGCCGTGATGACCACCACTGTCCAGGTCGACCAGGGCTTGAGCAATACCGCGGCCAGGCAGGCCTGGAGCAAGTACAGGAATATGAAAGGGTTGGTGGCGCCACCACTCACATAGAGTTGGACGGTCAGCATCGAAATGTCGATCAGCAGCGCAACGAACAGCTCGGCATTGGATATTTCACGCGGAATCTTCAGGCGTATGAGGCTGATGATGTTGAAAACCACCAGCACGCCCAGGGCCATGCCCATGAAACGCAGGGGCAGGCGGATCTCGAAGCCGAAATGAACGATGAAGATGGTCGCGACCTGACCCAGCACAGCGAGCCAGCGTAGCTGGATCAACTGCAGCATGTTCTTGCGACCCGTGGTATCGGTCATGCGCGACCGGTTGGGCGCAGCTTGAGGCGTTGATTCGGGGTTGGCGTGACTGCGCGTGGTGGAGGTCATCGGTGCATCCATGATGCGGCAGTGTAATGCCCGCTGCGCAACATGGGGCTGGCAGCGGGCAAAACGCACGATGCGCGCCATGACAAAGCCCCAGGTGAGCCAGACAGGGTGTCTGGTGACCTGGGGCTGGAGAAGCGGCGCTATCTTGTTAGGGTGCGGTGATACGGAACACCCCTGGCCTTGCCGGCAGGGGTGTTCGGGTGATCAGTCGCGGCTTTCGAGCGAGCGGTTGATTTTCAGCGCCAGCAGTGTGCAGGCTGCGCCGGAGATCAGGTAGGCGCTGACATAGGTCAGACCGAAGTTGGCCGACAGACCCAGGGCAACCAGCGGGGCGAAACCTGCACCCACCAGCCAGGCGAAGTCGGACGTGAGCGCTGCGCCCGTGTAGCGGTACTTGGTGGTGAAGTTGGCCGTGACCGTGCCGGAGGCCTGACCATAGGACAGACCCAGCAACATGAAGCCCACCAGGATGAAGGTGTTCTGGCCAACGGCGCCGCCGTTGAGCAGCATGGGTGCAAACAGACTGAATATGGCGATCAGGATGGCCAGCAGGCCCAGGGTGGTGCGACGGCCGATGCGGTCGGCGATCAGGCCCGATGCGATCGTGGAGACGATGCCCACGACGGCGCCGAAGATCTGCACCCACAGCACGTTGACGATGTTCTGCGAAGAGGTGAGGGCGATCCAGGACAGCGGAAACACCGTGACCAGGTGGAACAGGGCATAGCTGGCCAGCGAAGCGAATGCGCCCAGGAAAATGTTGTAGCCCTGTTCACGAACGATGGTGATCACGCCCATGGGCTGCAATTCACCTTCTTCAAGTGCCTGGGTGTACTCCTCAGTTACAACCAGGCGCAGGCGGGCGAACAGCGCGACGACGTTGATGGCGAACGCGACAAAGAACGGATAGCGCCAGCCAAAGTGCAGGAAGTCGTCCAGCGAGAGCGAGGAATAGAGATACAGGAACAGGGCGCTGGCCACGAGAAAGCCGATGGGCGCACCCAGTTGGCCCAGCATGGCATACCAGCCGCGGCGGTGGCGCGGGGCATTGAGCGAGAGCAGCGAGGGCAGGCCGTCCCACGAACCACCGAACGCCACACCTTGCAGGGCACGGAAGATAGCCAGCAGCACGATGGCGGCCACGCCCAGCGACTCGTAGCTCGGCAGAAAGGCCATGCCGGCGGTGGCCGTGCCCAGCAGGAACAGCGCGCTGGTCAGCTTGACGCTGCGACCCCAGCGGCGTTGCATGGCCATGAAAATGGCGGTGCCGAACGGACGGGCCACGAAGGCCAGGGCAAACAGGGTGAATGAATAGAGGATGCCGTCCAGCCGGGTGGCGAAGGGGAAGAACACGGACGGGAAGACGAGTACGCAGGCAATGCCGAAAACGAAGAAATCGAAGTTTTCGGAGGCCCGGCCGATGACCACGCCAATCGCGATCTCACCAGGAGCGACCTTGGTACGGTCGGCATGCAGGTCCCGGATATCGCTTTCCATGGGCCCGGAATGGGGTGCAACGTTTGCTTGAGTCGAACTGGACATCGTGCTGGCTCGTAATTTAGGATAGTGATGCTAACCCCGAAGGATCGCATTCATCGGGCAAAGACGCCATAGGACAAAATGTCCACTTCCCGTAACGCGGCGTTCGGCGTACATTTTGCCTCCTTTTCCACGGCTACGCTCACCTTCTTCTGGCATGCCCTCCTTAAAGTCTCTCCGCGTACTCCTGGTTGCCCCCGTGCTGCTCCTGGCCGGCTGCAACGCTGTACTACTGTCTCCTTCAGGCGATGTTGCTGTGCAACAACGCGATCTCATCTATATCTCGATGGTATTGATGTTACTGATCGTGGTGCCTGTCATCATTGCCACCCTGGTTTTTGCCTGGCGCTATCGCGCGTCCAATGCCAAGACCGAGAAGGATTACGATCCCGAGTGGCACCACTCGACCATGCTCGAACTGATGATCTGGTCGGCTCCGCTGCTCATCATCATTGCGCTGGGCGCCCTGACCTGGACCAGCACCCACCTGCTGGATCCCTATCGTCCGCTGGACCGCATCAGCAAAGGTCGCGAACTGCCCACCAACACGCAGCCGCTGGTGGTCGAAGTCGTGGCGATGGACTGGAAGTGGCTGTTCCTGTATCCGGAACAGGGCATTGCCTCGGTCAACGAGATGGCCGTGCCCGTCGATCGCCCGATCCAGTTCAAGATCACGGCGTCCACCGTCATGAACTCGTTCTTCATTCCTGCCATGGCTGGTCAGATCTACGCCATGCCGGGCATGCAGACCACGCTGTACGGTGTGATCAACAACCCGGGTACTTTCGAAGGTATCTCCGCCAACTACAGCGGTGCCGGATTCTCGGGCATGCGTTTCAAGGTGCACGGCACGGACGCCAGCGGCTTTGACCGCTGGGTTCAGCAAAACCGTGAGCAAGGCGGCGAACTTTCGCGCGATGCCTACCTGAAGCTGGAGCAACCTTCCGAGCGTGAACCCGTGCGACGCTATGCAAGCGTTGCCGATGGCCTCTACGACGCCATTCTCAACCGTTGCGTTGAATCGAACCGCATGTGCATGAACGACATGATGGCGATCGATGCCCGCGGTGGCATGGGCCTGGCAGGTATCCACAATCTGGCCAGGCTGGATACCGCTTCGCGGGCCCGCCTGGGTCTGGCCAACGAACGGGCCACCACCTACATCGGCAATGTCTGCACCGTGAACGATCCCAGCAACATTGTCGCTGCCGCGCCATCGGACCGTTCCTCGTGATCGTGCATTACACACCCCATTCACCACGCGCCCCTGGCCTCGGTATTCATTATGTTTGACAGTCTCGACCTCACCAAACTTGTATTCGGACGGCTCTCATGGGAGTCCATCCCATTTCACGAGCCGATCCTGATCGTCACCTTTGCAGCAGTGCTGCTGGGTGGCCTGGCGCTCGTGGGCGCCTTGACCTATTTCAAGCTCTGGGGTTATCTCTGGCGCGAATGGTTCACCAGCATCGATCATAAAAAGATCGGCATCATGTACATCATCCTCGGCCTGGTGATGTTGCTGCGTGGCTTTGCCGATGCCATCATGATGCGCCTGCAGCAGGCGATCGCCTTTGGCGACAACGTTGGCTACCTCAACGCTCACCACTACGACCAGATCTTCACCGCCCACGGCGTGATCATGATCTTCTTCGTGGCCATGCC
>JAEYZR010000219.1 GCA_023427945.1 Pseudomonadota bacterium
ATGCTCTCCAGTCCCAGGAATGCGCGCTCTATTTCCTTGAAAAATGCTTCGCCACTTTTTGTGGGTATGACGCGTCCTGCATGACGGTCGAACAGTTCGAATCCGGTTTCCGCTTCGAGCTTGGCAATGACACGACTGACATTTGGCTGCGAGGTGTGAAGCTGCTGTGCGGCTTCGGTCATCGACCCGGTGAGCATGACAGCACGAAAGGTCTCGATCTGCTTGAAGTTCATGGGCGATGGAATCCGGATGACTGTGCATGGTGGAAAGGTTGGCGCATGGCTATCGTATTCACCGGCGCCGGTCTTGCCAAGCGTGTCTTCGCCATGCCTTGATTCGGCCACGAATTCGCCGGCGTATTGCGTGCATGCCAGGGCATATCAAAAATGCATGGCCGAACCGAAAAGAGTCATTTGACCAAAAAACGACGCTCTTTCGATAATCTGCGCATCGCAATAAGGATCAAGAAAATGGAATCGAAAGTCAGTCGTCGCCTCAAGGAATCGTTGGCCAGCGAGATCTGCGAGAACATCTACGGGCCCCGGCTCGAACGGGATTTCGTAAAGGTCTTTTCCTATCTCAACGAAGTCAACCAGGCACATCTTCTTATGTTGCACAGGACCGGCATTGTTGCGCCTGCCGTCGCCCAGAAGCTGGCCGCCGGGATTCTGCAGATGGAGGCCGAGGGGCCCGCTGCGGTGGAGCTCGACCCCGCCAAGGAAGATCCTTACTTCAACTACGAATCAAAGCTGATGTCCCTGACCGGGCGCGACATTGGCGGGCGGCTGCATACGGCGCGCAGTCGCAACGATCTTTCTGTGACGATGGATCGACTCCGGGCCCGAGACGTGGTGCTCAAGATCATGGCTGCGCTGGGACGTCTGCGACAGGTGGTGCTCACCCGTGCGGCCGAACATGCCAGCGTGGTGATGCCGGGCTACACCCATCTGCAACCTGCGCAGCCCATTACCTTCGGCTTTTATCTGAGCGGCATCGCCCAGGCGCTTGGACGCGATATGGATCGATTTGAATGTGCGCTGAAACGCATCGACGAGTCACCGCTGGGGGCGGGTGCGTTGGCGGGCACACGTTTTCCGATCGATCGGGACATGACGGCGGCTGGACTCGGATTCACGTCGGTCATGCCTAATGCCCTGGATGCCGTCGCATCGCGAGACTTCGCCTGGGAGGCCATGCTGGCGATGGCCACCGTGGCGCTGACGTGGGGGCGCGTGGCACAGGATTTTCATATCTGGTCCACACCCGAATTCGGGCTGGTGTCGTTCCCCGACAGGGTGGCCAGTGTGTCCAGCATCATGCCCCAGAAGAAGAACCCGGTGGTGCTCGAATATCTGCGGGGAAAGAGCAGCCACATCATCGGTCTGTTGAATACGGCCCTGATTGCCGTCAAGGGAACGAACTTCACTCACTCAGGGGACAGCAGCCGGGAAAGTATGCGGAATTTCTGGGAATCATCCGAGGAAACGCTGCGTTGCCTCTCACTGTTCGAACTGATCATGAGCGCTGTCGAGCCCAAAGTGCACAACATGCTCGAGCACGTGCAGTCCGATTTTTCCGCCGCGACCGATCTTGCGGATGGCCTGGTGGCCGAGGCCGGCATGTCTTTCCGCGATGCCCACCACGTCGTGGGTGGCCTGGTGAGGCTGGCGCTCGATTCGGGAAAATCGGCGAATGAACTGACCAGCGAGATGCTCGATCGTGCGGCGCTGGACGTCGTGGGAGCCGCCGTGCAGTGGCCTGAAGAGAAACTTCAGGGCTACCTGGATCCGGTCGAAAGTGTGAATGCGCGACGCAATGGAGGCCCTGCGCCTTCGGATGTTGCCATCGCCATAGAACGGCAGCGCGAACACGTCGAGCGCCTGTTGGCCGCTGTCGAGTCGACAAGACGTCGCCTGGACACCGTGCGTGAGCAACTCCGGCAGGACGTATCCGAGATAGCCAGTCGCTAGCGATTCCACCCACAACTGTTCCAGGCACCTAATCATGAAGACCATCATCAGATATGTTGTACCTGCTGTGATCCTTGCTTGCGCAGCAGGCAGCGCGAGTGCGCAAGCCTATCCAGAAAGAACCATCCGTCTGATCGCCCCTTTTGCACCCGGCGGAACAGTGGATGTCGTGGCACGGCTGCTTGCCGAGCGCCTCTCACGCAGTCTCGGCGAGGCGGTGATCGTCGAGAACAAGGCGGGCGCCGCAGGGACACTGGGTGCAGACTTCGTTGCCAAGGCGGAGCCGGACGGCTACACGCTGCTTCTCGCGTCGTCTGCGCACCAGTCGTTGCACCCCCTGTTGTACAGCAAGCTGCGCTACGACCCGGAAAAGTCATTTTCGCGGGTGGCATTGTTCGCGGCGGTGCCCAACGTGCTGGTTGTGTCGAACGGGTTGCCGGTAAAGAGCGTGGCCGAGCTGATCGATTATTCCAAGTCGGGAAAACGGTTGTTCATGGGTTCATCCGGCACCGGAGGCGTCAATCATCTGATTGGTGAAATGTTCCAGTTCAAGACGGGAGCCGTGTTCGAACACGTGCCCTACAAGGGTGCGGGCCAGGCAAACAACGACTTGCTGGGCGGCCAGATCGATCTGATGTTCGTGAATCTGCCGACGGTTCTTTCGCATATTCAGGCGGGCAAGCTACGTGCGCTTGCCGTAGCCACCGCAGAACGTGTTCCGTCGTTGCCGGACGTGCCCACCATGAAAGAAGCCGGCGTTGATGACTTCGTGGTGGACTCGTGGTCTGGCGTGCTGGCGCCAGCGGGCACGCCGCAGCCGATCATCGACAAGCTTTCTGCCGAGATCAACAAGATTGCACGCGACGAGAACACGGTCAAGGCGTTGGCGGCGCAAGGCGTGATTCCCCGGCCAGGCACGAGCGAAGAGTACGCCTCGCTGGTGCATTTTGAAACGCAGCGATGGACAGATGTGGTCAACAAGGCAAACCTCAGCCTGGATTGAATGACACAGCAGCGAAAGTTTGCCAGACGGGAGGCAGGTCCATGAAAGTCTGCGTCGTTGGCGCCGGAATAGTCGGATGTGCGACGGCTTATGAAATGGCCCGCCAGGGTTGGGATGTGCACCTGGTGGATACGGCGCAGGCTCCGGGCCTGGGCACCAGCTATGCCAATGGTGCCCAGCTGAGCTACAGCTATGTGGAGCCTTTCGCCTCTCCTGCCACGATGCGCAGTCTGCCGAAGATGCTTCTGTCGCGTGACTCCGCGGTGCGCTTTTACCCTCGATGGGACTGGCGCCAGTGGCTGTGGGGCCTGCAGTTCCTGGGCGCCTGCACGCAGCGCCAGTCGCTTGATGGAACGTCTCGCTTGCTGCAACTGGCGCAGACCAGCCGGGATGCGCTGGCACAGTGGATGGACGAGGAAAACTGGTCTTTCGGTTTCGAGCAGAACGGCAAGCTGGTGTTGTGTCCTTCCGAGCAGTCGCTGCGTCAGCAGTCACGTCAGGTGGCTCTGCAGGCATGCATGGGCTGCCGCCAGGATATGTTGAGTCCGAGCGCATGCCTGGACAAGGAACCCGCCTTGCGAACCGCTTCGGATCTCAAGTTCGTGGGTGGGGTCTGGACTGCGGATGAATGTATTGGCGACCCTTATCGCCTTTGCCAGGAAATGGTGGCCAGCCTGCGCAGGCGAGGCGGCAAAGTTTCCCTGGGTGTCGACGTGCGATCTTTCGTTCGGACAGGGGATAAGGTGAGCGCGGCGGTCACAGACCAGGGTGCCATTGCAGCCGACGCTTTCGTACTGGCTGCCGGCCCCTGGTCAGTACGGTTGGCCGCAGGGTTGGGCATTCATCTTCCCGTCTACCCCATCAAAGGCTATAGCATCACGGTGCCGTTTCGTGAAGGCGTGGTGCGACCGCGCGTGAGCGTGACGGATCTGGGGCGCAAGACGGTGTTTGCACCACTCGGTTCACAATTGCGCGTGGCGGCCATGGCAGAGGTGGGCGCCACCCGTCTGGACGTCGCTGCGAAACGCGTACAGACGATGCTTGCCGCAGTAGAGCAGACCTATCCAGGCCTGTGTGATCTGGACGCACCTGCCGCGTGGGCAGGATTGCGACCGAGTACCCCCACATCGGTGCCAGTCGTGGGCCGCTGGCGTAAAAGCAATGTGTTTTTGAACGTCGGACACGGCGCACTGGGACTGACGCTCGCGGCGGGTACTGCTATCGGTCTTCGACAGTCCATGCAGGAGTCGCTGCCTGGCGGGCACTGAGCGCGTCTAAGAAGCCGTTCACATCGCGCCAGACGGGCTGCCGGCACGAGACACCAACGGCGGCGCAAGTCTCTGGGCAAGGTGATCGCGCACGAGTTTCGCCAGGAATTCCGCCTGCGGCGTCAGACTCGAACCGCGCCGCTGTATCAGGTAGACATCGCGCTTGATGTCCAGTCCCACAATCGGAATCGCTTTCAACCCATATCCGCGCGCCTCGAAAAGTTCAGGCATGACCGTCACGAAGCGGCCGCTTTGAACCAGGCCGATCATCGTGGCCAGATGGTCCACTTCAAGCGACCAGGGCAGGGCAATGTCGTTGGCGTCCAGCATGCTGTCGATCTGCAGGCGTGTGGAACTCAAGGGGTTCAGGCCGATCACGGGCAGGCCGACCAGACCCTGCCAGTCGATCTTCCTGACCGGCAGCACGACACGCGATTGTTTGGCAAAAACAAGATTGAAACCATAGCTGGTCAATCGCTCCTTGGTCAGCGATGAGTTGGTCGCCACAGGCGTGGTGATGCCCAGGTCCACTTCCCGCTGTTCGACCAGCCGGGTCGTTTCGGTGGCGTTGCCATCGCGAATCGAAATGTAGACGTCAGGGTAGCGTTCGTAGAACGCCGGCAGTACCTGCGGCATGACCGAATAGCCGACCGATGCGACAGTGCTGATCTGCAGTTTGCCCTGATGCCCATGCGCCAGTCGCGAGGCTTCCAGCACGCAACTGTCCAGTTGGCTGAGCAGCGGCAGCACCTTGTCGTAGAACGTCCTGCCCACTGAAGTGAGAACGACGCTGCGGGTGGTGCGATCGAAGAGCTTGCCGCCCATGTCTTCCTCGATCTTCGCGATGCGCCGGCTCAGGGCCGATGTCGTGATGCACAGTTCCTGCGCCGCAGAAGTGAACTGGCCGCTGCGCACCAGGGAGCAGAAGGCTTTCAGGTCCTGAAGGTCGTAATTGATGCGCATAAGTCAATAGTCGTTGAGATTTTTACGATTGACGTAAATATAGCCCGTCGGCAATCTAGCGGTCCTCAAGCCAGGACCTGCCATGCATCTCCAACACATTTCCCTGAAGTCGGTGAGTAGTTTCTTCGTCGGCGGCCAGACGGCCGTGCTGCAGGATCTACCCGTGACACATCGCAGCATGGTGCTCAATGGGGCGCCGCGCGAAGTGAATCCCAACGGTGAACACGTCTATGGACAGATGTACGTCCAGGCGTTCAGGCTCAGCGCCCCGCTTCATCCCCATCCCATTCTGCTGTGGCATGGCGGAGGCATGACGGGCTGTGCCTGGGAGACCACACCCGATGGCCGCAGCGGCTGGTTGCAGCGTTTTCTGCAGGCCGGCTATGACGTGCTGGTGTGCGACGCCGTCGAGCGCGGGCGTTCCTCCTGGGCCATGTATCCGCAGGTCTACAAGGAAGAACCGGTGTTTCGCACCAAGCGCGAAGCCTGGGAGACATTCCGTATCGGGCCAAGTTATCAGGCCGATCCTGCCTTGCGTGAACCCTATCCGAATCAACAGTTCCCGGTGGGCCACTTCGATGCGTTCGCCAGCCAATGGGTGCCACGCTGGCCCGGCCACGAGCCCATGATCCTGGCCGCCTATGAGGCACTGATCGATCACGTCGGGCCTTGCTCGATCGTCGCGCACAGCCAGGGAGCAGGGTTCGCAGCGGAAATCGCTCGCCGTCGTCCCGACGTGGTTCAAGCGGTCGTGGGGCTTGAGCCCGGAGGCATGCCCCAGGCGTGTCCAGCGCCAGGGCTGCCGCCCCATCTGGTGCTTTGGGGCGATCACATCGAAGCGTCGGGCTCGCACTGGATCGGCTATCGCGAACAGGCCCAACGCTACCTGGATGCGATTGCCGCAGACACACCGGTCACGGTGCTGGACCTGCCGGCGCTCGGAATTCCGGGCAATTCACACATGCTGATGATGGACGTCAACAGCGATATCGTTTTCAAAGAAGTGGCGAAGTGGCTGGCGTCCTGCGCCCGCCATCGTTAAAACCAAAGGAGACCAGAATGAAACTCAAATTCAGCGCAATGGCTTGTGGGTTGAGCATTGCGATGCTTGTTGCCCCAGGGTTGGCCAAAGCGGCCTATCCCACCCAGCCCGTCAAGCTGGTTGTCGGCTACGCGCCAGGCGGTTCCGTGGACACGTTCGCGCGGTTGATCAGCAGGGATCTGGGGCAGGAGCTTGGGCAGACCGTGCTGATCGAGAACGTGCCTGGAGCGGGCGGCGCCATCGCGGTGAACCGTGTCGTACAGGCCAAACCGGACGGCTATACGATTCTCATGGGGATCGTCTCCGATGTGGTGCTCGTGCCGCTCACGCAATCGAGTGCGCGTTACTCCTACCGCGATCTTGCGCCGGTCGCACCGCTGGGCACCAGTGGTGCAGCCATCGTTGCCCACCCCTCTCTGCGCCTGCACTCGTTTGCGGATCTGATTGCACGCGCTCACGCCGAGCCTGGAAAACTGAGCTACGGTGCGACCGGTGTGGGTTCGCTGCCCGCCATTGCGATGGAGACCTTCAAGCGGATCACCCAAAGCGACATCGTTTTCATTCCTTACGCCAGCGCATCCAAGCTGGCCACCGATGTGATCGGCGGTACGCTGGATATCGGCATCTCCGGTGCGCCGGCCCTGCAGGAGTTCATCAAGAGCGGGCGTGTGACTGCGGTGGGTGTGATGAGCCGCGATCGCGACATCGGGCTGCCTGACGTGCCTTCGGCAGGTGAGACGCCGATGCTGGCCGGCATGGATTACTACTTCTGGACAGGCATTTTCGCACCGGCCGGCACCCCCGAACCCGTGGTGGACACCGTCAATGCCGCCTTTGCCCGCGTCATGGCAAAGCCGGAGATCCAGGCGCGTTTCAAGGAACTCGGGGTCAAGGTCAGCGAGCCCGCCACGCCCAAGGCGTTCGGCGAGTATGTCGCCGACAGTCACGCCCAGTGGGAGAAGGACGTGAAAGACGCGAACATCTCTAAGCAGTGACACACGAACGGCCCGCGCCAGGGCCGTGGACGAGCGCCGTTCAGCGCTGGTCCGGCTTGTCGAATCGACGGAACAACGTTGCGGCCAGGGGGCCGGTGATGTTGTGCCACACGCTGAAGATCGCGCTGGGCACGGCAGCCAGGGGCGAGAAGTGGGCGGTTGCCAGAGCAACGCCCAGCCCCGAGTTCTGCATGCCGATCTCGATCGAGATCGCCTTGCGCTTGGCCAGGCTCATGCCGCACACCTTGGCCAGGGCATAACCGATGATCAGCCCCAGGCCATTGTGCAGGACCACCACGGCAAAGATCATCAGGCCGCTGGTGGCGATGCGCGCCTGATTGCCGGCGACCACGGCGGCGACGATGGCGACAATAGCCATGACCGACACCAGCGGCAGCGCCGCTACACCGACCTGCACTTTTTCTTTCAGCAGGTATTGCACGAGCACGCCCAGGGCGATGGGCAGCACGACCACCTGGACGATGGACCAGAACATGGCCGAGGCGCTCACTTCGATCCACTGACTGGCCAGAAGATAGATCAGGGCAGGGGTCACGATGGGGGCGAGCAGCGTGGTCACCGATGTGATGGTCACCGACAGCGCCACGTCACCGCGTGCCAGGAACGTCATGACATTGGACGCGGTGCCTCCCGGGCAGCAGCCCACCAGGATCACGCCGATGGCCACCTCGGGGGGAAGGGCCAGGGTGGTGGCAAGAAGCCAGGCCAGACCGGGCATGATGACGAACTGCCCCACCACGCCTATGGCCACGTCCTTCGGCCGACGCGTCACCTCGCGGAAATCTTCCTTGGACAAGGTCAGCCCCATGCCGAACATGATCAGTCCCAGCAAGGGCACGATGTAGGGGCCGATGCCCGTGAACGCCGCCGGATAGAAAAACGCGAGCGTCGCGAAAAGCAGGACCCAGATGGCGAAGGTGTTGCCGACGAAGCGGCTGAGGCGGGCGATGGCCTGCATGCAGTCTCCAGAATGAATACATAAAGAAGGCGCCAGTGTACGAGGGCAACCCTGCACGAGGCTTTCATCCTCATCTTGTCGGTTTATTTTTTGTATGCAAAAATATGCAAAACCAGACGAGGAGGGTCTGTGCCGATTCCCAAGCGCAATTCGCAGGCTTTTGCGGCCTACAACGAGATCAAGCGGCGCATTCTTGCGGGGATGTTCACGCCCAATGACCGGCTGCGCGAGGTCGAGGTGGCGGAACAGCTGGAGATGGGGCGCACGCCGGTGCGCGAGGCGCTCAAGCGCATTCAGGACGAAGGGCTGATCACGCATGAGGCCGGGCGTGGCCTGGTGGTCACGCGCATGGACCAGCAGGAAGTGGGTGAGCTGTACTCGATGCGCGAAGTGCTGGAGGGCGCCGCTGCCGCCTTCGCCGCGCGCCACGCCACCGATGCCGATGTCGCCAACATGCAGGCCATCCTGGACGAAGGTGACAGGGGCGATCCCGTGGCGCACAACCTGCGTTTTCATCAGGCCATCTACAGC
>JAEYZR010000289.1 GCA_023427945.1 Pseudomonadota bacterium
GGGCTGCCGACGGTGGGGGAGATCATCGAGCTGCAGGGGGATGGGGAGATGCGGGGGGTGGAGGGGAGGTTTTTGCGGTAGGCGGGAGGTTATTCAAGCGCGCAGCTTCGGGCGCGCGAGAAACGGGTTTCAATCAAGCTGTTGCGGGACAATCTGGCCGGGTGGATGGCGAGAGCGATGGTTGCGCCTATACGCTACGGAAATATCAGCCGGAAGTTCTTCAAGTCCTCCTCGAACGCATTGCATCGTTTGAGCGTTTGGTAGAGCGCAGGGCGTGGAAGGCTGTAGTCGAATGCGACCGTCCAGGCGTGAATGCGCGACATCGCGCGGATATACGGATCGGCGTCGGCGTGATTGGATAAGCGCTTGAGCGGAAGAAGATAGTCTTCACGATAGATGGTGGGGATAATCACACGAGATAGCCCGGCAGCGCTAAGCATGCAGTTCATGATTAGTCGGGCGGTCCGGCCATTGCCATCTGTGAAAGGATGGACTTCGGAGACGACAAACATAGCCATCAAAGCGCGGGCCACAGGGTTGCCGAGCGCCTGGATGCGGTCGAAGCCTTCGCGCAGCGTGCCAGGAACGAGTGGGTGTGCCACGAATAGCGTTGAACCCGCCTGGTTGTCCAGACTTTTCCAGTCACCGGGATTCTTGTCTGGCCGGGAGCTCATGACCAGCGCGTTCACGTTCTTTAGCCAAAGCAGAAAGTCGTCTGCGGACTCAGGTGGTTTATCGCGCCAAGGTGACTGCATCGCTGCCTGGAACGTGCCCAGGATGTCATGTGAATCCTGAGTGCGATTAGGGATGAGCTGACCGTCGAACACGATCTGTTCGGCTTCACTGACCAGGAACGTTGTGCCTTCGATATAGTTGGAAAAATAAGATTCGTAGAAAGCAAAAGTATCGCGAGCCGATCCCGCTTGCGCCGTGGCTTGCAGTTCGGGGAGAGCCGCTTTTTGCAGGCTGCCAAGTAGGTTGTCGAACAGTGTCAGGCGGTCTGGATCGTAGGGCCTGCCGGCGGCACGGGCCAGTGCCTGTTTGCCAAATAGTTTTTTGGTTTGATGCGTGCCCAGCATGGCGCCCATAATGCCATCCAGTCGCTTGAATTCCTTCTCGCGCCCCAATACAGGGGCCAATGTGCGGCAGGTATCCCGTAGCTGGTTGAATCGGTGCTCGCCTCGAATCAGAAGTTGCCGGTCTAGCTCGTGCTCGATCTGTTCCTGGGATAGCACGCGTTCGCCGACGCCCCGGCCAGTCGCCAGATTTTCGAGCAGCCATCGCGGCTGGCTTGCCAGGAAGAGCGCCTTGAAGGGCATGTCGCCTTCGGCCTTGCCAGGGCCTGGTATGACTTTGACAATCAGCCCCGGCAGCTCGACTGTCCGTGCGCGACGACCCCGCGTGAGGTAAAGCTTGCCTGCTACGGGTTTGGCGTCGTAGCCGCTTCGAAATCCCAGGATGCCTCCGGGCAGCAGGTGGCTGACGATGACCAGCCAATTACGCTGGACGACCGCTTCCAGGTCGCTATTCAGGTTGCTGGTGTAAACACCTTGATAGATCTTGCGAAGTTGGCCATCGGCAGCCAGGCGCAAAGCGAGTCGGTCGGCAGCAGGGGCGTCGCTGCCGGTCAGGACTATTTCCGGAAGATCGTCGATTTTTTGTTTGATTGCCATAGCGACGCGGGCTGTTTTGTCTGAAATTATGCCTATTGTGGCAGCATTTTGTCGGAATTTCAGAAAACTAGGACGGGCGCACGTCATGGTGCAGTCATTTTTATAGGCTTGTCTTGTGTCGGAATTACGTCGAACTCCAGCGGAGACAACGGCTAAATGTCTGAAAATTTGAATTTAATTGGCGGTAATGTCTGAAAAGTTGCATATTGTCAGGCGCGTTTGCCTTGGCCATCGCGACGATGATGGGACGCATGCATGGAAATTTCCTACGTGATTTCCGAATTGCGCACGAACTCGGGATGCACGGTGGGCCCCCACAGGTAAAGAGAATCCTCCGGCTCGTGATCCTGTGCGACCCATTGTTCGCCCTCCCGTATGTAGTCCATGTTGGCGGAATACTCCACCCACGAGCCCCAGCGATCGCGCACGTAATGAAAGTAGTTGGATCCTAATACGTGCCGCCCCAGGCCCCATCCGTCCGTATAGCCCGCGTCGCGCATCTGCTCGGCCCCGGCCCCAATCTCGTCGATACTTTGAACCTCCCATGACGTGTGATGCAGGCCTTTTGCTGCGCTGTGAGCGAATCCAAGAAGGTGATGGTCGCTTCCGTACGGTGCGTGCATGAAGGCAATGATGTTTTCCGATCTGTCGGACAGGCGTAGTCCCAGTACTTCTCGATAGAAGACGATGCTTCGCTCCACATCGGTGGTGAAAAGCAGGATGTGGGCCAGCCTGCGAGGATGCACGGCAGGGCGTGCCCGCCGAGACACTGCCCGTTTGCCCCGGTCGATGGATGGCCTGGACGGAGGGGCTGCGTGATCTGCCGTAGTTTTAGGGCCGACTTTCACCTGTAGCAGGTTGCCATCTGGATCACGGAACCAGACCCCCTCGTCGTTGACATAAGTCGCGGCCCCAGGCGCCAGAATCGGCCCTAGGCCTGGAACGAGTCGATGGCGCATCTTTTGATCGCCGCGTCATCGACCCTCAACGATTTTTCGGAGAGCACAAAGATCACAACCTTGAACTCTCGAGCGTCTCTCGTTCATTTACATCGCGCGCGCCTGCTTGTCGATAAGATCAGCGCCGCGTACGCGATGCGCGTTCGGTGAACAACTGAGCAATGCGCGCATGGGCTGCCTCGATGATCTCGTCCTGGCGGCGTTCGATGTGTTTCCTCAGCCTTGCCGCGCAAGCCTCGATGTCGCCGTTCTTCAATGCGTCGACAATGGCCCGGTGATCATGGTGCGTGGCCCGGCGCGTCGGCTTGCCCACATCGATCCAGCGCACGAACTGTATGCGGGCGTTGATGTTGTCCAGCAGGCGGCACATCTGAACGTTTCCTGCCAGTGCCACCAGGCGCTCATGGAACTGCTCGTCCTGCGCTACCAGATCGGCTGCCGAACACTCCTCTCCGGTGGCATCGTCACCCACCAGCGCCGCGAGCGAATCGATTTGCTCGGCGCTCGCGCGCGTGGCTGCCAATTGCACGGCCGCCAGTTCAACCGTCAAACGCAACTCGTACAGATCAAAGAGCTCCTTCGGATCGAGTTCCCGGAAGAAGAAGCCTTTGCCAGACACCACGTGCAAAAAGCCTTCGGTGGTCAGTCGGTTCAGCGCTTCCCTGAGCGGCGTGCGGGAAACGCGCAGTTCATTAGCCAGCACGCCTTCGTTCAGGCGCTCGCCAGGAAGAAAGGCATGGGTGATGGCTTTCGCGCGCATTGCTTCGTAGACGGATGCGCTGATCTTTTCAGGTAGGGCGCGATCGTCAGCAGCAGAGATGGAAGCATTCATTTGGATCAAAGAGAAAGTCTTCTAGGAAAGGTGGGCGGCAAGCGCCCCGTATCTGGCCGGCGGGCCTAGTCTGGCAGCCATGTTAACCCCATTGCACTTTTTCTGAACTTAGTACAGAATTCAGGCCTGAATACAGAACGCCATTCTGTTTGGCAGAACTTAGTGGCAAAACCGGACGGTCCAGCCGCTTGGCGCGTGCAATGGCTGAGCGAAGGCACCGTCTCATTCGGAAGGTTTTCATGACCATCAAAGGAAAAGCGTGCATCGCTGGCGTCTTCGAGCATCCGCTTCGAAAAGCTGAGCGCCATTCGGTGGCCCAATTGCATGCGGAATGCGCGCATGGTGCGCTGGCCGATGCGGGACTTTCAATGAAAGACGTTGACGCCTACTTCTGCGCGGGCGACGCGCCGGGGCTCGGCCCCCTCTCCATGCTGGACTACCTGGGGTTGCGGGTGAAGCATCTGGACACCACCGAGACCGGTGGGTCGTCCTATCTCGTTCACGTCGCGCACGCCGCTCAGGCCATCGCGATGGGCAAATGCAATGTCGCCCTGATCACACTGGCCGGAAAGCCGCGCACCGACCCTGCGCTGGCCAAGCCCCGCGAATATGGGGCCGCCTCCCCGGACGCCGCCTTCGAACAGCCCTACGGCATGAACACGCTGGCTGGCTACGCGATGGTCGCGTGCCGCCACATGTATGAATTCGGGACCACGGCCGAGCAATTGGCCTGGATCAAGGTGGCAGCTTCTACGCATGCGCAACACAACCCTCATGCGATGTTGCCCAAGCTCGTGACCGTCGAGGACGTCATCAACTCGCCGCTGGTGGCGAGCCCGCTCCACCGGCTCGACTGCTGTGTGGTCAGCGATGGCGGTGGCGCGTTGGTGGTTACCCGTCCCGAGATTGCGCGCAGCCTTGCGCGCCCGGTGGTGAGCGTGCTTGGCGCGGGCGAGGCGACGCGGGGCGTCTACAGCGGCTGGGACGACCTGCTGGTCACCGGTGCGGCGCAGTCTGGCGCGCATGCCTTCGCCGAGGCGGGCGTCAAGCCAGCAGACATCCAATACGCGTCAATTTATGACAGTTTCACCATCACGGTGTTGCTTCAACTCGAAGACCTGGGTTTCTGCGCCAAGGGCGAAGGGGGGCGTTTCGTGCAGGACGGCAATCTCATCTCTGGTGTTGGCCGGCTTCCTTTCAATACCGACGGTGGCGGATTGTGCAACAACCATCCGGCCAATCGGGGCGGAATGACCAAGGTGATCGAAGCCGTGCGTCAGTTGCGCGGCGAAGCCCACCCCAACGTCCAAGTGCCTGGCTGCGAGATCGCACTGGCGCAAGCCACGGGCGGCAACCTGGGCGCCCGCCACGGTAGCGCCACACTCATTCTAGGAAGGAATTGATCACATGTTTCTCTCAGATGACCGCGAGTGGCCAGCCCCTGCGACCAATCCCGAAAACGAGGCCTTCTTCGTGGCCGCCGCACAGGGCCGTCTGCTGTACGGTCGCTGCCGCGCCTGCGGGCGAGCCCACCACTACCCGCGCCGCAGTTGCCCGCATTGCTTCTCGATGGATGTGGACTGGGCCGACGCCAGCGGCCGCGGTCACATCTACACGTACACGGTGGCGGGTCCTGTCTGCGATCGGCAGGTGCTGGCCTTCGTCGAGCTGGAAGAGGGCGTGCGCGTGCTGAGCAATATCGTGGACGCGCTCCCGGAACAGGTGGTCGTTGGTGCGCAGGTGCGCGTGGCTTTCAGCCGCGCCGGGAACGTCAGGGTGCCGGTCTTCGTGCTGGCGCAAACAGGAGAAGGAATGTGAACCTCGAAGCGGTCAGTGCCTGGACACGCACCGTCGTCCACGACTACAGCGCGCGCGACTCGGCGCTCTATGCGCTGGCGGTGGGTGCCGTGTCCGATCCTTTGGACCCTGGTCAACTGCGGTGGGTGGACGAGACCAACCAGGCGGCCGTACCCTCCATCGCGGCGATCATCGCTTCGCCAGGGTTCTGGGCGCGCGACGAGAAATCGATGGAGATCGATGCCGACCGCCTCGTGCACGGCGAGCAACGGATCGCGTTGGAGCGTCCTCTGCCGCCAGAAGGCCGCGTCGTGGGGGTCTCGCGCGTGTGCCGTATTGTCGACAAAGGGGCAGAAAAGGGCGCACTCATCACGGTGTGCAAGACGCTGCAATCGGAGAACGGCGACCGTTATGGGCGTGCCTGGCAAGTGTTTTACTGCCGCGGCGACGGCGGGTTTTCGGCGACTGGCGCGGAAGATCTTGTCCTGAATGACGATGCCTTGCCAGCCCTGGTTGCGTGTCCCCGGCGCGAACCGGACAAGCGAGAGCGGTATGCCGTGCGTCCCGATGCCGCGCTGCTCTATCGCCTGTGTGGCGACAACAATCGGCTGCATATCGACCCGCAGGCGGCACAGCGCGCGGGTTTTCCCCGACCCATCCTGCACGGGCTGGCGACATACGGCTTCGCGGCCGTGGCCGTCATCCGGGCCTACGCTGCGAGCGATACGCAACGGCTGACCGGTCTGGACGCGCGCTTCTCTTCGCCGGTCTATCCGAACGAGGAGATCGAGTTCCGGATGTGGGACGAAGGTACACACGTGGCGCTCGAAGGCCACGTGGCCGAGCGTGGCGTCGTGGTGATCAGCCACGCGCAGGCGCGTTTCCAATGATGAGAGGTGAATCCATGAATGAATCCATGTTGGGCAAGGTGGCCGTGATCACGGGCGCAGGAGGCGGAATCGGCCGCGACATCGCTCTTCAGTTGGCGCAAGCCGGTGCGCGCGTGGTGGTCAACGACATCGGTGCGTCACTTAGTGGCGAGGGCAGTGATGCAGGCCCGGCGGCAGCGGTGGTGGCCGAGATCTGCGCTGCCGGCCGCCAAGCCGTAGCCAACACGGACTCCATCGCCACGCCCGAAGGCGCGCAGCACCTGATCCAGCAGGCGCTCGACAGCTTCGGCCGGATCGACTGCGTGATCAACAATGCCGGCATCCTGCGCGACCGTTTCTTCCACAAGATGAGCGAAGAAGAATGGGACGCCGTCATCAAGGTGGATCTGTTCGGCTCCTTCTATACCAGCAGAGCGGCGGCTGGCTTCTTCAAAGAGCAGGGCAGTGGATCCTTCGTCCACATGACCTCGACATCGGGCCTGGTCGGCAACCGCGCACAGGCAAACTACTCAGCGGCCAAGATGGGCATCGTGGGACTGTCACGATCGATCGCCATCGATATGCAGCGTTCAGGCGTGCGCTCCAACTGCATCGCCCCTTTCGCCTGGGGACGCATGGTCGCCTCGGTGCCCATCACGACCGAAGACCAGAGGCTGGCAGCCGAGCGTAAGCAGCAACTCATGACCCCGGCCAAGGTAGCGCCACTGGCCGTCTTTCTGGCCAGCGACCTGGCCGCCGATGTCAATGGTCAGGTGTTCGCTGTGCGCGGCAATGAAATCATGCTCATGAGCCAGCCGCGCCCGGTCAAGTCCGTGCACCAGTCCGAAGGCTGGACGGTGCAAAACCTGGCCGAGCATGCGTTGCCGGCGATGCGCAGCGCGCTCACGCCGCTGGAAGAAACGGCGGACGTCTTCAACTGGCCACCTGTCTGAACGCCGGCTTGCCGCTGTGGGTGAAGGTGACTGCGACATGGCTTGCCGCTGTGCCGCGAGAGGCGAGGCCCCTGTCCTCGCTTTGAATCGAAATCGTCTTAACTGGAGATAACGTGGACCTGACGTATAGCTCGCAGGAGCTGGCATTCCGAGATACCGTCGTCACCTGGCTGCAGCAGAATCTGCCCGCTGATTTACGAGCCAAGGTGTTGGGCCACAAGCGGCTGAGTCGTGAAGACTTCGTGCGCTGGCACCGAATCGTGGCCGCACAAGGATGGGTAGGCGCCAGTTGGCCAGTTCAATACGGTGGAACCGGTTGGACAGCAGTGCAACGCCACATCTGGGACGAGGCGTGCGCGGCGGCTGGTGCTCCGATCATCATGCCGTTTGGCGTGAACATGGTGGCGCCCGTGATCATGGCGTTTGGCACCGAGGCACAGAAGGGTCATTACCTGCCGCGCATTCTGAGCTGCGAGGATTGGTGGTGCCAGGGCTATTCAGAGCCCGATGCCGGCTCCGACCTGGCCGCAGTCAAGACCCGCGCTGAACGCCGTGGCGATCACTACGTGGTGAACGGCCAGAAGACCTGGACGACGTGGGCTCAGTACGCCAACATGATTTTTTGCCTGGTGCGTACCGATTCGAAGTCTCGCAAGCAGGAAGGCATCTCGTTTCTGCTGATCGACATGGACAGCCCCGGCATCACGGTGCGGCCCATCTTCATGCTGGATGAAGAGCACGAAGTCAACGAAGTGTTCTTCGACAATGTCGAGGTACCGGCGAGCAACCTGATCGGTGAAGAGAATCAGGGCTGGACTTATGCCAAGTACCTCCTGGGGCATGAACGCACCAATATCGCTGCCGTCGG
>JAEYZR010000365.1 GCA_023427945.1 Pseudomonadota bacterium
CGTCATTCCCTTGGCTTTCAGCTGCTCCAGCGCCTGGCCTTCACGCACCGGGGCCAGGGAACGGTTGATGTCGGAAGCCAGTTTCACGCCCTGGGTGATGACCTCGCGTTCCTTGTCGCTCATCTGCTTCCACTCGCTCATCGAGCAGGCAAAGATGGCCGGACCGAGGAAGTGCCGGGTCAATGCCACGTTCTTCGTGACTTCGTAGTACTTGCCCGTCAGAACCACGGCAGGCCCGTGTTCGAAGCCGTCGAGCACGCCGGTCTGCATGGCCGTGTACACCTCGCCGAAAGCCATCGGCGTGGCGTTGGCGCCCATCGCATTGAGTGCCTCGATGTACACCGGGCTTTGAATGGTCCGGATCTTCAGGCCCTTGAGATCGTCGGGCGAATTGATGGTCTTGTTGGCGGTGACGACGTTGCGGAATCCCCAGTTGGTGAGCCAGCCGACGGTCTTCAGGCCCGAGCGCTCCAGTTCCGAGGCCAGCTGCTGGCCGACCTTGCCATCCAGCGTGCGGTTCATGTGGTCGTAGTCCTTCCACAGGAAGGGCAGATCGACCACGCCCAGGCGCGGCGAGAATGTGTTCAGGATGGCCGTACCGCCCAGCGCGCAAGTTGCCCCGCCACCCAGTTGCATGCCCTCGTACACCGCACGCTCGTCGCCCAGTGCGTTATTGGGGAAGATGCGCACGTTCAGCGTCTCGGAGTTTTCATTGACGTAGTTCCTGAAGATCCAGGCGGCAATCTGCAATTCGGAGTCCAGCGAAGCCTGCTGGGCGTGCGAAACCTTGATCTCGCGTTTTTTCTGGGCGTTTGCAGGCAGATGGGCGATGGCCAGAGCCGAAAGGGCGGCGCCCAGGACCAGGCGCTTGAATGAGGTGCTGCGGGGCATGACGAGTCTCCTGAGAAGGAAGTCGATTTCTTTCAGAAGCCCCTAGGCTCCATGAAACTATCGACTAATTAGAGTTTTGATAAAACGTTTTACTAAATCGTTATAGTTTCGAAATCTAACATGCATGGATGGTCGTCACAATCCTGATTTTCTAGGTGTAATCCATGTGTTGATACAAAAAAGTCCGGGTGCTAAAGTCATCAGGTATAACGATTTACTAAAACGATGCATATCATTCAGCATTCAACCAGTGACGCCATCTGGGTCAGACAGGCGCGGAGGCGGGCGTGACCACGATTCAAGACGTCGCCAAATTGGCGAAGGTGTCCATCAGCTCGGTTTCCAATGTGATGAATGGCCGCACTGATCGGCTTCGTCCCGAAACCTCGGCGCGTATTCAGCAGGCGATCCAGCTTCTGGGTTATCGCCCCAACCAGGCTGCGCGCCAGTTGAAGACTGGAAAAATTCCCGTCATCGGATTGCTGGTGCCCTCCACCGCCAACCCGTTCTACGGCCAGATCGCTTCGGTGATGGAGTCCTATGCACAGGAAAAACATGGCTATCGGGTCATGCTGTGCAACACCCATCGCGACCGCCAGCTGGAATCGCGCATGCTCGAAGACCTGAGCGGCTTCGGCGTGGCGGCTGCCATCCTGGTTTCCTCGTTCGACGACGAGCAGCATGTGGAGCAGGCCATCGCCCGCGGCCTGGCCGTCGTGAGCTACGACCGTGCACCGGGCGTGAACGGACACGAAGGCATAGACCACGTCTTCAACGACAACGTACAGGCCGGCATGCTGGCCGCCCAGCATCTGATCGACCATGGCCATCGTCGCCTGGCGTTCGCCATGCCGGCCGGACGCACCAACAGCCGGGACCGGAAAATCGAGGGCTTCCACCGGGCGGCTGCGCAAGCCAGGGAACCCGTGTCGGCGCAGGTCTACGAGGGCCGTGCTGTCGTGGCCTACGGCGACTCCGAACTGGGCAACATCGGGTTCGAACTCGGCCAGCAACTGGTTGCCGATCCGGCGGCGCCTACCGGCATCGTGGCCGTCAACGACACGCTTGCACTGGGTCTGCTGGCCGGTTTGCGTGCCGCAGGCAAGCGTGTGCCCGAAGACATGTCGGTCGTGGGCATGGACAACATGTCGCTGGCCGCCTTTGCGTGCCCACCCCTGACCTCGATCGCCATGCCTGTCGTGGAAATGGCCCAGGCGATGGTCGATCGCGCCGTACTGCGCGCCAACACACCCAATCTGCAGGCCGACCAACTGCGATTCGAACCCACGCTGGTGGCGCGCGAGTCAGTCTGCGCGCCGCTGGCTTAACGCATAAAAGGACAGGCATGCGCGTTTTCCTGAACCACACGCCGCTCATGCGTGCGAACTATTACGGCTCGCGGGCGCTGTCGCGCCTGCAGTCTCTGGCAGACGTCCGGCTCAACGAACAGGAAGCCCCGTTGACCAGCGGCCAGTTGATCGATGCGGCGCAAGGCTGCCAGGTCATCATCGCGGCGCGGGTACCGGAGATTCCAGCAGAGGTGTTCGAACAGTTGCCGGACCTGGCGGCGCTGTGCCGCGTTGCCGTCGACGTGCGCAACATCGACATCGAGGCCGCCAGCCGGCACGGCGTGCTCGTGTCTCGCGCCTCGCCCGGCTTCGGCCCGTCGGTGTCGGAGTGGATCGTGGGTGCGATGATCGACGCCAGCCGTGGCATTTCCAATGCGGTGATGGACTATCGCCACTCACGCACCCCGCAAGTGGGCATGGGGCGCCAGCTCGCAGGCGCCACGCTCGGCGTGGTGGGCTTTGGCACGATTGGCCGTTACCTTGGCAAGCTGGGCTGTGCACTGGGCATGGATGTCATCGTGCACGATCCGCACCAGCCCGATGTCGCCCCTTGCCGCAAGGCACCCAGCCTGCAGGCACTGCTCGAACAATCCGATTTCGTGGTGTGTCTGGCGCCTGCCGTGCCCGAGACAGCGAACATGTTCAGCACCGCTGCCTTCGCCGCCATGAAACCGACCGCCTGCTTCGTCAATGCGGCACGTGGCGAACTGGTCGACGAGGCAGCGTTGCTGCATGCGCTGGATAGCGGACAGATCGCCTCATGTGCGCTGGACGTCGGCCTCGCATGCGATCAGATGCCCAGCCTGGCGCTGGCGGCGCACCCCAAGGTGATCGCCTCGCCGCATATCGGCGGACTCACTCCGCAGGCGGTCGAGCATCAGGCACTGGACACGGTCGAACAGGTCGCCGCCATGCTGCAAGGCAAGGTGCCCAACGGGGCCATCAACCCTGAACAGGCGTTTCGTTTCAGCGCAACGTTTCAGTCCACGACTGCCGCACAGGATCGCTCATGAACCGATGCGATACCCACATCCACGTCTATGATCCGCAACGATTCCCATTGATCGGCCAGGCCAGTGCGCCTGCGCAAACCACATGGGAAGACTATCTCGGGCTGCGCGCCCGGCTTGGCCTGTCGCGTGCGGTCATCGTGCAGCCCGTGGGATATGGTCTGGACAACCGCTGCACCCTGGACGCACTGGCGCGTGCAAACGGCTCGGCACGGGCGATCCTCACATTCACCCCCGAGCAATCCGATGCTCAACTGCAGGCCTGGGACGAGGCTGGCGTACGAGGGGTACGCTTCATGATGATTCCCGGCGTGCAGGATCTGCTCTCGTGGGACGACCTGCCCGTCATGGCGGCACGCATTGCCGACTGGAACTGGACCATCAACCTGCAGCTCGACGGTCGCACGCTCGCGCAGCATGCGCCAATGCTGAGCCAACTGCCCTGCCCTCTGGTCATCGACCATACGGGAAAATTCCTGGAGCCTGTCGGCCTGGACCACGAAGGCTGGCATGCACTGTGCCGCCTGATGGACACGGGACGTGTCTGGGTCAAGCTTTCGGCGCCCTATGAAACGTCTCGTTCAGGCGCACCCGACTATCGTGATGTGGGTGTGCTGGCCCGCGAACTGGCTACGCGCTATCCGCAGCGCTGCCTGTGGGCAAGCAACTGGCCACACCCTGGGCAGACACAGCGCCCCGACGAGCAAGTCTTGCTCGATCTGCTGAACGACTGGGCTGCCAGCCCTGCCGATGTCCAGCAGATCCTGGTGGACAACCCGGCCGCGCTGTATCGCTGGCCGGCCGACTGAGGTCGCGCGCCTCGCGTCATTCACCGGCTTCTTTCTTGCCCGCGAAAGGATAGGCGCCGCCATGAGGCGCGTCGTCCTTGGGCTTGATGATCAGCGACAGGATGATGGTAGCGGTGAGAATGCCTGCAGTACCCACCAGCGACCACAAGGTCGGTATCTTGTAGATGTCGATCAGCAGCATCTTCGTACCAATGAGCACCAGCACGATGGCCAGGCCATAGGGCAGCAGATGGAAACGCTCATGCATGCCTGCCAGCAGGAAGTACATGGCGCGCAGACCCAGAATGGCGAAGACGTTGGAGGTCAACACGATGAACGGATCGGTCGTGATGGCAAAGATCGCCGGGATGGAATCCACCGCGAACACCACATCCACAATGCCGATCAGCACGACCACCACCAGCATGGGCGTGGCGATGCGCTTGCCGTTGATGCGGGTGAAGAAGCGCTCGCCGTCGTAGTCGGGCGCAATGGCGAACTTGCGACGCACCCACTTCAGCGCGGGATTGTTTTCCAGATCGGGCTCCTGGCCTGCCGCCCACCACATCTTGACACCGGTGAACACCAGAAAGGCGCCGAACACATACATCACCCAGTGGAAGTGCGTGATCAGCCAGGCACCTACCAGGATCAGGATGGCTCGCAGAACGAGGGCGACCAGAATGCCGATCATCAGCACGCGTTTCTGGAACTCGGCCGGAACGGCGAAGAAGGTGAAAAGCAGCAGGAACACGAAGATGTTGTCCACCGCCAGCGCCTTCTCGACCAGATAGCCGGTAATGAATTCCAGCGACTTGTCGTTGGCCAGCGCACGTGCCGCGGGGTCATCGCCCATGCCGCCCAGGGCCCACCAGAGCAGCCCCACGAAGACGAAACTTGTCAGCACCCAGATGAGCGACCAGATGCCGGCCGCACGGATGGACACTTTCTTGGCGCCCTGCCGGTTGAGGGCAAAGAAATCCAGCAATAGAGCAACGAGTGTGAAGGCCGCAAAGAGCGACCACAGGAGTGGCGTACCTATAGATACCATGACGAGACCTTTTCAAAGGTGGGATGGAAAAATACCCATTCCGGTCTCGCCAGCCGCGTCAAGGACACGGGTCGTAGTGCCGGGATTTCCGCTGCTGCACCAGGTGCGCATCGGACTTCCGTATTGACGACACTGCGCTAACCCACTTCGGGTTATTGGCTACTCCCCAGGAGAGTGTGCCGCTATTAAATCCGAGCGATACAAAACTGTCAACTAGCTGAATAGACAAAATAAATAGCCCGAGTCCGACACCTGGTAATCCCGAAAAACCGTGACCGGGCGCAAGGCCCAGGAGCTGCCAGGAAAAACTCAGGCGGCGTTCGCCGCGGCGCCATCGCCATCGAGGAATCGGCGCTTCACCTCATACATGGCCCGATCCGCATGCTTGAGCAGATCATCCTCGGTCTGGCCATGCTCGGGATAGGACGCCATGCCCACGCTGGGCATGATCTCGAGCGTGTGCCCCTGGACCTGGAAAGGCTGGGCCAGCGCCTCGCACATCCTGTCGGCGCACAACGTAGCCTGCCCTGGCTGCGGGGCGTGCAGCAACACGACGAACTCGTCTCCGCCCATGCGCGCGACCACATCCGGCTCATTCACGCATTGCGCCAACCGCGACCCGACCTGCTGCAACAGCCTGTCGCCCACGCCATGGCCACATGTGTCATTGACCTGTTTGAACCGGTCAAGGTCGAGGTAAAGCACGGACAAGTGCACATTTGCACTTTTTGCCCGCGCCAGCGACGTCTTGAACCGGTCGAGAAACGCGCGGCGGTTGGGAAGGTCGGTCAAGGAATCGTAGTTGGCCAGGTACCACAAGCGGCCCTGAAGCTGCTGGCGCTCGATGGCCGTGGCGATCTGGGTAGAGGCGAACTGCAGCAACTCCTGGTCGTCGCCGGAAAAACAGACACCCCCCGGGTAACTCTTCAGCGCCAGCACGCCGATGATCCCATTGTGGGACTTCAGCGGAACACTCAACCAGCTTGACGGCATGACCGGCGCGACGACCTGCAATTCGAGCATGCGCGCCTGCATCTCGTGCGGGGCAAGCAACAGCGGCTGGCCGCTCTCCATCGTTTGCGCACACAGCAGTCCGGTTGCCGATCGCGCAACGTCGGGCGATGGCTCATGCGCATCGACGTGATAGGGGAAGCCTGGCTTGCCCGTGCGCTCATCGAACAGCATGACTGAAAAGTTCTCGGCCGACACCAGGCCGCCCACGATGTCATGTATGCGACGAAACAGCGTGAACAGGTCCTGCGCCGCAAACGCCGCATCGGCAATCGCATAAAGTACCGACTGCTTGACTTCGGCATGCTTGCGATCGGTCACATCGCGGGCCACGCCAATGCGCCACTGATCGGCAGGCGACCAGCGCGCCGACCACATGATGTGCACGATCCGCCCGTCCTTGCGGACATAGCGGTTCTCGAAGTGAAACTGTGGCTGGCCTGCCATGACCTCCGCGATCGATTGGCGCGTGCGCTCACGATCGGCCGGCAAGATCATGTCGAACATGGACTTGCCCATCATTTCCTGCGGCGAGTAACCGAAGATCCGCTCGCACGAAGCGCTCGCATAAACGACACCGGCATTGACATCGACAGCAAAGACAGCGTCCATCAAAAGATCGATGAAGCCTGCGGACAGGGCGGGAGTCGGTGAATCCAAGAGATGTCTGCCTGGCGGCCCAGGGGTCGAGCCTCGCCGCAATCATACCTGTGCCGGGACTTCCAATGCTGCACCAGATGTGCATCGGACTTCGGAATGGACGACGGGACACTAACCTGTCCGGGTCACAGCCTGTTCCCCGGCAAGTGTGGCGCTATCAAATCCGTACGGTACCAAACCGTCAACCCGCTGCATCGTTCAAATAAACCGAGAACTCGCGCAACTGCGATTCGCTGCGTTCGATCTCTTCCATGCTGGCCTGCTTGCCATCAGCGATGAGCAAGGCCACCAGGGTCTGTGCAATGGCAAGCGCGGGGACGATGGATGGGAACAGGGCCGGTGTGGCGTTGGGTACGACGATGAGTGCAGCCGCCTGACTGGCAACAGGGGAAACGGCGCTGTCGGTGATCGCCACGATCTGCATACCTTGCGCCCGGGCATAGTCAGCGGCGGCCACCGCATCGCGTGCGTAGGGCTCGTAGCTGAAAATGACGAGTGCATCGTTTGGCCCGGCGTGCCGCAGGTCATCGGAAAATGTGCCGCCCACGCCCGACAACAGATTGGTGTTGTGCATGAACATATTGCACGCGTAGTTGAAGTAGAACGCCGCTGGAAAAAGACTGCGCAGACCTGCCACATGAATGAACCGGGCCTTGGACAGGACATCCCGTGCCGTCTTCAGCGCCTGTACCGTGGCCGGATCGGTGATCTGCCCCAGGTTGAAGGACTCGGCCTGCGCAATCTCGCGAACGAGATTCTCCGCCTTGTCGGCGCGGTTGCGTTGCAGGGCGGTGGCACGCCGGGTGAACAGGCTGCTGTCCTGCGCCAGCCAGTCGCGATAAACCGCCCGCAACGCGTCATAACCTTCGAATCCCAGGGTGCGCGCCAGACGATGCATGGCACTGGCGGGCAGATCTGTCTGCATGGCATTGGCGCGCATCGAGTTCAATGCCATCGCCTTGGGATTGTCGATCGCAAAGCGCGCCGCACGCTGCAGTCTGGGGGGCAGGCTCGAATAGGTCTGTTCGATCAACTTGTCGACCGCTCGCTTGTCCATCCATGCACCCGCTTCAGAGAAAAATCTATTTTACGGTGTGCGCTTCTGCAATCGCGGCATCGATGGCATCGCCCAGAATATCCACGGCATCGGTCAACTCGCGCTCGGTCGTGATGTAGGGTGGCGCAAGCAGCACGTGGTCGCCCGACACGCCGTCTATCGTGCCGCCACCGGGGTAGCAGAGCAGCCCACGCGCCAGTGCGTGCCGCTTGATGCGTGCATGCAGGTGCAGGCCCGGATCGAAGGGTGTGTCGGTGTCGCGTCGTGCCGCCAGCTCGACGGCACGGAACAGGCCTCTGCCTCGAATGTCCACGCAGTGCGGGTGATCGGCCAGGCGCTCCGTCAGGCGAGCCTGGAGATAATCGCCAAGCTGGGCAGTGCGCGCCACCAGATTGTCGCGTGCGACGATGCGTTGCACCGCCAGCGCGGCCGCGCATGCGACCGGATGACCGACATAGGTATGGCCATGCTGAAAGCCGCCCGATCCTGCGATGATCGTATCCACCAGATGATCGGCAGCCATGACCGCTGCGATCGGTTGATAGCCCCCGCCCAAGCCTTTGGCCAGGCACAGGATGTCAGGTATCACGCCTTCTTTTTCGAACGCGTGATAGTAGCCGGTGCGGCCCAGCCCGCACATGACCTCGTCCAGGATGAAGACCACGCCGTGTCGATCACACACGGCCCGCATTTTTTGAAAGTAGCCGGGCACTGCACACACAGCACCCGCCGTCGCTCCCACCACGGTCTCGGCAACAAAGGTGGAGACGGTGTCCGGACCCAGCGCGACAATGGCCTGATCAAGCTCGTCGGCAAGCCGGCTGCCGTAGGAATCATCGGTTTCGTCGACGTGCCGGTAATGGCGGGCGAAGCACGGGGCGACGTGGTGACTGGCCGCCAGCAGCGGCTCGAACAGCGCCCTGCGCCCCTTGTGGCCACCGATACTCAAAGCGCCCAACGTGTTGCCGTGATAACTCTGCAGACGCGCAATGTTGTGACGCCGCTGTGGCTCGCCGCGCTCGACGTGGTATTGGCGGGCCATCTTCAGCGCCGTCTCCATCGCCTCAGAACCGCTGGACAGGAAATACACGCGATTCAGCGTGGCCGGCGAACGTGCTGCCAGCATGTCGGCGAGTGCTTCAGCTGGCTCGGAAGTGAAGAAGCTGGTGTGGGCATATTCCACCCGACGCATCTGTTCGATCGTGGCCTCGATGACCTCCGGATGGGCATGGCCCAGGCACGACACGGCTGCGCCACCCGACCCGTCGTAATAGCGTCCTCCCTGCGTATCGGTCAGGAAGCTGCCCTGGCCGTGTGCGACCACAGCAAGCGGCTGGTTGGGGGTGCGGTGAAAGATGTGTGTCATGGCTTACCCGAAGCTGGCCGTCCTGCGCGACGGCAAAAAGAATCAATTGATCTATACTATCATTCAATAGATCATTCGATCTCTTTTTTACCGAGTGGGTCGAACTGCTGGATCACGACCGGAGACCTCCCGATGCGAATAGCCTGCGTGCAAATGCGAAGTACCGAAGAACGGGACGCGAACCTGAGCAAGGCCTGCGGCTATGTCCAGCAGGCGGCCGATGCAGGAGCGCGATGCGTGGTGCTGCCCGAATTCTTCAACACCATATTCTTCGCTCAATACCAGAACCCGGCCTGGCATGCACTGGCCGAACGCGACGATGGGCCCACCCTGTCGGCCATGTGCCAGGCGGCCCAGCGCCACCAGATCGACATCGTCGCCACGATTTACGAAAAGGTCGAGGCGGGCCTCTATTTCGACACCTCCATGCACATCGATGCTCAGGGCAAAATCGTCTTCAAGTATCGCAAGGTCCACCCCGCAGGCGTGTTGAGCCTAGAAAAGCTGTACTTCCGCTACGGCACGCGCTTTGACACCTACACCTTGAACGAATGGCGAGTGGGCATCGGCATCTGCTATGACATGGGCTTTCCCGAAACCGCCCGTTGCCTGACCATGAACGGCGCGGAACTGCTGATCGCACCCTATGCCACATCACGCGTGAACATGTTCCAGGAAGTCCTGCGCACCCGCGCCTTCGAAAACGGCTGTTTCCTGGCCGCAGCGAACAAGGTCGGGCGCGAGGGCGATTGGGACATGGGCGGATCCAGCCTCATCGTCGCGCCCGATGGCACAGTACTGGCCAGTGCCGACTCGAAACAGGATGCGCTGCTGGTGGCCGATATCGACCGCCAGGTGGTCGAAGACGCCCGCATTGCCTACCCCTCCCGCCGTGATCGGCGGCCCGATCTGTATGGCAGTCTGGTCCGGCAGACCGATGATCCCGCCCACCTCCGATAAATCCGTTGCGATCCCACGTTCGATCACTGCATCGTCACCATAAGGTAACTCCGTCATGGCCCACGCACGCTTTCCCACCCCTGTTCTGCGCCCGCGCAAGACGCCCGCTTCATTGCTGGCACCGGCAGTGGCCTCGTTGCTGACCTTGTCGGCCGCGCCCGGCATGGCGGCAGACTGGCCGCAGAAGCCCATTCAGCTGATCGTGCCGTTCGGCCCCGGCGGAACCACCGACTTGCTGGCGCGGCTAGTGGCAGAAGGAATCTCGCAGGATCTCAAGCAGAACGTCATCGTGCAGAACAAACCCGGTGCCGGCGGGAACATCGGCGCAGCCGAGGTGGCACGGGCGGCGCCTGACGGCTACACACTGCTGATGGGCACGCCAGGCCCGCTTGCCATCAACCCCTACATATACACCGACATGAAGTTCGACCCCGCCACCTCGCTCACCGCGGTGTCTTATGTGGCGGACGTGCCCAACGTCATCGTGGCGCACCCCGGTTCCGGCCTGAAGACCATCAAAGACGTACTGGATCGGGCACGTGCCGAGCCGGGCAAGCTGAACTGGGGCTCGCCCGGCGTGGGCAGCACGGGCCACATCCAGCTTGAACTGCTCAAGCAACTCTCCGGGGTGAATATCTCGCACGTGCCCTACAAAGGGGCAGCACAGGCCACGACAGATCTGATCGCAGGCCACATTCAGTTGGCTGGCGACAACGTCCCCACGGCGCTGGAGAACATTCGCGCCGGCAAGACCGTGGCGATCGGCGTGGCCAGCGAAAAGGAACTGGACGTATTGCCTGGCATCGAGCCGATCCAGAAAACCGTGCCGGGCTACGTGCTGCCATCATGGTTCGTCATCGTGGCGCCGGCCAACACGCCGCCGGCCATTACGGCACGGATCGCACAAGCCATCGATGCTTTCGAAAAGAGACCGGCCACCATCGAGCGCTTTCACAGCATAGGTGCCATACCCGTGGGCGGCACGCCCGAACGTCTGGCAGAGCATCTGAAAGCGGAACAGGCACGCTATGCCGACGTGCTCAAGAACATTGCGAGCAAGCCCTAATGAGCCAACGACGCATGGCGGTCGCCAGACTGTGGTTCGAAGGCAATGCCTTCTGCCCCATCCCGGCTGATCGCAAAGCCTTCGAATCGTACGAATGGCAAGCGGGGCCGCCGGTGCTGGAAGCCATGTCCGGCACGGCTACCGAACTGGGTGCAGTCGCCCGGTTTGCGCGCACCCATCCCGAATGGGACGTCGTGGTCCTGCGCTGCGCAGCGGCCCTGCCCGCTGGGCCTATAGAAGATGGCCTGTTCGATAGTCTGTCGAACGAAATCATCGACGGTTTGCGTGCTGGTCTGAACCAGGGCGGCTGGGATGCGGTCTATCTCTCGCTGCATGGCGCGGCCATCACGATGACCCGTGAAACGCCAGAATTCGATCTGGCCGCCCGAGTGCGTGCACTGCTGCCTGACACGCCCCTGGGCGCAAGCTTCGATCTGCACGGCAACATGCCCGCCGCCTGGGCAGACATCCTGGACATCGCCTCGGCCTACCGTACCCATCCTCATGTCGACATGTCCGAGACGGCCGACCGTGTGCTGATCGGTCTTCAGCGTTGCGTCAACGACAGACTGGCCACGCGCTGCATCGTTCTGAACGAGGGCGTGATTCTGCCCAGCATCAACATGCGTACCGCTGGGGGTCCTATGGGCGAACTCGAAGACGCAGCCCGGCAAGCCACGACCGGTGGGGTCATTGACGTTTCCGTGTTCGGCGGTTTTCCTTATGCCGATACGCGCTATACGGGGGCATCGGTGTTTGTCGTCAGCGATGCGGCGCGGGATCCGCAGGGACGCCAGGGCGAGGCTGCTGCCCGCAGCGTCATGGCACGCATACATGCGCTGGCCGATCAGTTCCGGATCGTCCTGCCCACCGCTGCGCAGGCCGTCTCGCAAGCGCTCACCCATCCCGATCCGGGCCTGCTCGCCGTGACCGACTCCGGCGACAACCCGTTGTCGGGTGGTGCCAGCGACACGCCCGAACTGTTTCGCGCCATGCTGTCGGCAGCCCCGAACGTGCCCAGCCTGTTCGCCAGTTTTGCCAGCCCGGAAGTCGTCGATGCGGCGTTTTCCGCAGGCGTCGGGCAAGCAATGGCCACCACGCTCGGTGGACGTTACGGCGATCACTTTGGCGCAGGGGTGAGTGTGAACGTCACCGTGGTCAGACTGACGGATGGTGAATTCCAGAATTGCGGGCCGATGCAGACAGGCGTCTGGCGAAGCTGTGGCAGAAGCGCCCTGCTGAAGATCGACTCGCTGCCCGATGCGCACGTCATCGTGACCTCCCGTGTCGTGGCCTGCGACGATCCTGCCTTCTATGCGTTGCACGGTGTCGATCTGACCACGCTACGCCTGCTGTGCGTCAAAGCGAAAAACCATTTTCGAGCTGCGTTCGCGGATCGATGCGTGCAGATCATCGACTGCGACGCACCGGGCCCTGCCTGCCAGGATCTCGGCCAGCTTGCCTTTCGCAACCGGCACATCGTCGACAACCGTTGACCGGTACGAGCGGCCACGTCCATTCTGGTAGGCTCTCGGGTTGATGGACGGTTCCTGTCGCCGTCCCGATTTTGTGTTCGTATTCCATGCCTGCTGTTCCAAACTCTCAATCGTCGCGTGATGCGGGTGCCTCGCAAGGTATTCTTCTCATCATCGGCGGGATTTTCTGTCTGACCTTGAGCGACAGCCTCGCCAAATGGCTGGGCGACTACTACGCCCCCATTCAACTGCTGTTCCTGCGCGGCCTGCTCGCTTTGCCGGTGGTCTTCATACTGGTCATCCTGCACGGTGGCAGACGTGCGCTGCGCACCCGCCACTTCGACGTGCACATGCTGCGCGGCGCCATCAACGTGGGCAGCGCCTGCTGCTTCTACCTCAGCCTGACGCTGCTGCCGCTGGCGCAGGCCACGGCCATCGCATTTTCTGCGCCGTTGTTCGTCACCGCGATGTCGGTCACCCTGCTCGGTGAACGCGTGGACGCACGCGCCTGGCTTGCCGTGCTTGCAGGATTTGTGGGCGTGATGATCGTGGTGCGCCCCGGCATGAGTGGTTTTCAGGCGGGCGCCCTGCTGCCGCTGGTCACGGCCATCGGCTATGCCGTCATGATGATCAGTGCGCGCCGCATCGGTCGCGAAGAGAGCATGTTGACCACCATGTTCTATATTGCGCTGTGCCAGGTCCTGGTGAGTGCGGTGGCACAGTTCTGGTATTGGACGCCGGTGCAGTGGGAGCATGCCTGGGGCATCCTCGGCATTGCACTGTGCAGCACGGCAGGCCTGGGGCTGATCACGCAGGCGTTTCGTGTGGCACCGGCCTCGATCGTGGCGCCTTTCGACTATACGGGACTGATCGGTGCGACGCTGCTGGGCTGGGTATTCTGGGGCGAATTGCCCGACCGCTGGGCCTTCGTGGGCGCTGCCCTGATTGCCGCAAGCGGCATTTACATCGCCATCAGGCGTCGATGATCGATCACATCAACCCGCTTGCCCGCATGGGCCAGGCGCAAGGAGCTTCGCATGACCGCAACACAGGACATTCCAGCCCGCTCACCCGACGTCGTGCTGTTTGGTGAGGCCCTCGCACTATTGGTCGCCGACCGTCCAGGGCCGCTGGAAGAAGTGGAACACTTCACCCGCAAGATCGCAGGTGCGGAAGTGAACGTGGCCATCGGGCTGGCACGGCTGGGCTTGTCGGTGTCGTGGCGCAGTCGGCTGGGGGCTGATTCGATGGCGCGATTCCTGGTCGCAGCGGTGCAGCGCGAGGGCATCGATGTCTCCCATGTGGTGTGCGATCCCGCACAACGCACCGGCTTTCAGCTGAAAGGCCGCGTGAGCGACGATAGCGATCCACCGGTCGAATACCACCGCAAAGGTTCAGCCGCCAGCCTGATGGGGCCAGACGATGTCGAGGTGCAATGGCTCACTTCGGCACGCCACCTGCATGTCACGGGCGTGTTCGCCGCCTTGTCGCCCACCACGTTGCAGGCCTCGCATGCCGCCGTTGACGCAATGCGTGCAGCAGGCCGCAGCATTTCCTTCGACCCCAATCTGCGGCCCACGCTCTGGCCTTCCGAAAACGCCATGCGCGAGGCCATCAACCGCCTGGCGGCCAAGGCCGACTGGGTCATGCCCGGCATCGAGGAAGGCCGCCTGCTGACGGGCTGCGACACGCCGCAGGCCATCGCGTCGTTCTACCGGAACAGTGGCGCGAAGATCGTCGTCGTCAAACTCGGCCCGCAAGGCGCTTATTACGACGATGGAAAGCAATCGGGTTTCGTCGATGGCTGTCCCGTGGAAAAAGTGGTGGATACCGTGGGGGCCGGCGACGGCTTTGCAGTGGGCCTCATCAGCGGCCTGCTTGCCGGACGTTCGCTCGCAGAGGCGGTGGCTCGTGGCAACTGGATCGGTGCTCGCCAGGTCCAGACGCTGGGAGACTCGGAAGGGTTGCCCACGTCAAGCGAACTCGCGCAAGCCGGGTACTAGTCGCACAGCGGGGCCGATAGGTCCCCATACATCCCACCCCCATTCGTTCTCGGTGTTAACCCTCTCTATCGGGTAGGAAAGACATTCGCTACTATTCCCTTATAAGGTCGTAACCTCCGTAATAACGGAAGTCCACTTAGGTCTATTAGGGGAATGGAATGACAACTCTCATCAAACGGTGGCAGACAGCGTGTGCGCTGGCAGTGACCGCCTGCATGTTCACACCCTCGATGGTCAGTGCACAGACGCGAGGCGGCAAGATCGACGTCGCCGTCATCGGGGAAATGCCCACCTTCGATCCCATGGCATCGACCGCCGATCTGGTGGGCACCGTCACCCAGCACTACTACGAAACGCTGTTCACGTTCGACTCGAAGTGGCAGACCACGCCCTTGCTGGCGGCCACCATGCCGCAGATCAACGCAGACGGCACCCAATACACCATCGCCCTGCGTCAGGGCGTCACGTTCCACAACGGCGCGGCCATGACATCGAAGGATGTGGTGGACTCCCTGAAGCGCTGGACCCGCGTGGCACCGCGCGGCAAGCAGGTGGCAGGCAACATCGAGGCCATCGAGGCCGTCGACGACTTCACCATCAGCATCAAGCTGAAAGAGCCTTACGTTCCCCTGCTCTCGCTGCTCGCATTCAACAACGCTGCGGCCGTGATCATGCCTGCCGGCACGCCCGACGCCGCACCGCGCCAGCCCATCGGCACCGGTCCCTACCAGTTTCAGGAATACCGCCCCGACCAGTACCTGCAGCTCACCCGTTTCGAGAAATACCAGTCGCGCACGGAAGAGCCCGACAACTTCGGCGGGGCACGCAAGCAGTTCCTGGACGAAATCCGTTTTGTGCCCGTGCCTGACGTGAACACGCGCATTGAAGGAACACTGGCCGGCCAGTACGACTATGCCGACATCATCGGACCGGAATCCATAGACCGCATCAAGGGCCAGGCAGAACCCTTCATCCTCAAGCCGGCCATCTTCTACCTGTACGTGCTCAACACCAAGCAGGGTCCGTTTGCCAACGTCAAGTTGCGCCAGGCCATGCAGCAAGCCCTGAACATGGACGACACGCTTGCGGTGGCCATCGGTCGCAAGGAATTCTATTCAGCCAAGGGTGCGCTCTACCCTGAGGGCTTCACCTGGCACACCGAGCAAGGCGTAAAGGGTCACTACAACACCGGCGACATCGCAAAAGCGACACGACTGGTCAAGGAAGCCGGCTACGACGGCACCCCCATCCGCATCCTGTCCACGCGGCAGAACGAAATCAACTATCAGGTCGCGCTGATGGCCAGCGAATACCTGAAAGCCGCCGGTTTCAAGGTCGACCTGCAAGTCATGGACTGGGCCACGCTGCTCAGCCGTCGCGCCAACCCCGACCTGTGGGACATCTTCCCCACCAGCACCCCTTATCTGCCTGATCCGGCCCTGATCGCCACCTTGTCCGAAAGCTATCCGGGCTGGTGGACTTCGCCCGAGCGTGCTGCCGCCTTCGACGCGATGAACCGGGAGATCGATCCGGAAAAACGCAAGGCGCACTGGGCCACGCTGCAACAGGTGATCTTCGAACAGGCACCGTTCATCAAGATCGGCGACCTGAACAGCCTGGCCTCGAAGTCGACCAGACTCAAAGGCATGACGCCTTCGCCCTGGCCTTACTTCTGGAATGCGTACAAGGATTGATCCCGTTGCAAATCGCCAAGAGAACAATGCAGTGTTGACATACATACTCAAGCGCGCAGTGGGCATGGTGGTGGTGATGTTCTTCGTGCTCACGATCGTGTTCCTGATCGTGCGGCTCACCCCCGGCGACCCGGCCGCCATCATGCTCGGTCCCGATGCCACGGCCAGCGCGATTGCGGCCCTGCGCGCCAGCCTTGGCCTGGATGAGCCCCTGATCAAGCAGTACACCCTGTTCCTGGGCCGTCTGGCCCAGGGCGATCTGGGCGATTCGATCTTTCTGAATCGCCCCGTCCTGACGGCCCTGTACGAGCGCAGCGAACCGACGTTCTTTCTCACGCTGTTCACCATGACCATCGCCGTGGTGTTTGCCGTGCCGCTGGGCATCATCGCCGCTTACCGGCGTGATTCCTGGATCGATCGCGGGGTCACCACGTTTGCGATGCTGGCCGCCAGCGTGCCCAGCTTCTGGCTGGGCCTGCTGCTCATCCAGATGTTTGCCGCGAAGCTGGGGTGGTTTCCGGTGGCCGGTTACGGCGGGCCGGACGCCTCGTTCCTGGATCGTCTGCGCCACCTCATCCTGCCCGCGCTTGCCCTGGGTACGGGCGCCAGCGCCATCATCCTGCGCTCCACCCGCGCCAGCATGCTGGACGTCCTGAACGACCAGTACGTGCGCACCGCCCGCTCCAAAGGCATGAGCGAACTGCGCGTGGTCACCCGCCACGCACTGAAGAACGCGCTGATTCCCATCATCACTGTCCTGGGCCTGACTGCCGCCGCCCTGATCTCCGGAGCGGTCGTGACCGAAACGGTGTTCAGCCTGCCCGGTATCGGCAACCTCGTCGTCTCGGCCGTGATGCGCCGCGACTACCCGGTCATCCAGGGTGCCCTGCTGGTGATCGCCTCGCTCTACGTGCTGTTCAACTTCTGTGTCGACATGCTCTACCTGGCGGTCGATCCAAGGGTGCGTTATCAATGACTTCGATTTCATCGACCCAGACCCTGCCGCCGCCGCGTTCGCGAATGGAGAACCTGCTGGCGCTCATCATGGAGCGCAAGGTGGCGACCATCGCACTGGCCGTGCTGTGCCTGCTGGCCCTGGCAGCATTGCTCGCACCGTGGGTCACGCCACACCTGCCCAACAAACTGTCCATCGTCAATCGCCTGAAGCCGCCCTCTGCCGAATTCTGGTTCGGCACCGACGAGTTCGGCCGCGACGTCTTCACGCGCACGGTGTTTGCCGCACGCATCTCCCTGGCGGTCGGGCTGGCCGTGGTGGCCATTTCCATGACGGCAGGCGTCGTGCTGGGCATGATCGCCGGCATGTCCAAACGCATGGACATGGTGCTGTCGCGCCTGCTGGACGCGATGATGGCGTTTCCCGACACGCTGCTCGCCATCGCACTGGTCGCGGCACTGGGCCCCTCGTTGAGCACGGTCATCATCGCACTGAGCATCGTCTACACGCCACGGCTGGCCCGCGTCGTGCGCGCCTCCACGCTGGTGATCAGCGAACTGCCCTACATCGAAGCGGCACGCGCCCTGGGCGTCTCCAGGCTGCGCATCGCCACCCGGCATGTCTTGCGCAACCTGGTGTCGCCCTTGCTGGTGCAGGGCAGCTTCATTTTTGCCTACGCCATCCTGGCCGAAGCCGGCCTGTCGTTCCTGGGCGTGGGCGTGGATCCCGACGTACCCACGTGGGGCACCATGATCGCGGCCGGCCGTCAGTACAGCGGCCGCGCCGAATGGCTGATGCTCTATCCCGGCCTGTCCATCGTGATCGCCGCACTGTGTCTCCAGGTGGTGGGCGACAGCCTGCGCGATCTGCTGGACCCCACTGTCCAGAAGTCACTTTGAGCCCGGAGTACCGATCATGACAGCCTCTTCCCCTGCGAGCATTCCGGATCACGTCGTCTGCCGCGTGGAGAATCTGCGCACCAGCTTCTCGCACGGCAAACACTGGATCACGTCGGTCGATGACGTGAGTTTCGATGTCCCCAAAGGCAAGACCCTTGCCGTGGTGGGCGAATCGGGCTCCGGGAAATCGGTCACCAGTCTGTCCATGCTGCGCCTGCTGCCCAACAACGGCCGGATCACGGGTGGCAGGGTGCTCTATCGCCACGCCACCGAGGGCGTGATGGACCTTGCCCACCTGAGCGAACGGCGCATGCGCCGGATTCGCGGCAAGAACATTGCCATGATTTTCCAGGAGCCCATGACCAGCCTGAATCCGCTGTTCACAGTCGGTGACCAGATCGCGGAAATGCTCATGCTGCATGAACCCGTCACCCGCGCCCAGGCACTGGAGCGCGCCTGCACCATGCTCGAACTGGTGGAGATTCCCTCGGCCCGCACACGGTTGAACGACTATCCGCACCAGATGTCCGGCGGCATGCGCCAGCGCGTCATGATCGCCATGGCACTGGTCTGCAATCCCACCCTGTTGATCGCCGACGAACCCACGACCGCGCTGGACGTGACCGTGCAGGCCCAGATCATCGCCCTGCTCGGGCGCCTGCAGCAGGAACTGGGCATGAGCATTCTGTTCATCACGCACAACCTGGGCGTGGTCGCCGAGATCGCCCACGAAGTCGTGGTGCTGTATGCCGGACGCGTGGCCGAGCATGCCAAGGTGCACGATCTGTTCGAGCGGCAGAAACACCCCTACACCCGTGGCCTTCTGGCCTGTATTCCCGACGCCAAGCGTGATCGCGCGCCCGATGGCACCCGGGGGCGGCTGCGCCCCATCGCCGGCAACGTTCCCCCTGCGGGCCGCTGGCCGTCAGGCTGTACCTTTGCACCCCGCTGCGAATACGTCGACCCGCAATGCACGCAGGCCGTGCCCCCGCTGGTGCCCACCGACCGGGGCGCCGACCATCTCTCCAGTTGCCGGAAACACGAACAGCTATGAACACAAGCACTGACGCCGCAGCACCGTCGACGCTGCTTGAAGTCACGGATCTCGCCAAGCATTTTCCTGGCCCCGCCGGCGTCGTCCACGCCGTCGACGGGGTGAGCTTCGAACTGAAGAAAGGCCGGATTCTGGGCCTGGTGGGGGAGTCCGGATCGGGCAAGACCACGGTCGGACGCAGTCTGCTGCGCCTGGTGGAGCCCTCGGCAGGCAGCGCAAAGTTCGAGGGCACGGATCTGTTCGCCTTGTCCGAGCGCGACATGCCCCCCGATAGGCGGCGCCTGCAGATGGTCTTCCAGGATCCCTACTCCAGCCTCAATCCCAGGCTGCGCGTGGGTGACATCATCGGCGAAGCCATCGACACCCACGCCATAGCCAAAGGCAGCGAGAAAAAGGCCAGGATCGCCGATCTGCTGACGCAGGTGGGCCTGAACGGCGACCATGCCCGCCGCTATCCGCATGAGTTTTCGGGTGGCCAGCGCCAGCGTATCGGCATCGCACGCGCCCTGGCCGTGGAACCGGACTGCATCATCGCCGACGAACCCGTCTCGGCACTGGACGTCTCGGTACAGGCGCAGATCATCAACCTGATCCAGGACCTGCAGCAGGACCGTGGATTGAGCGTGCTGTTCATTTCCCACGACCTTTCCGTGGTGGAACACCTGTGCGAGGACATCGTCGTGATGTACCTGGGGCGCGTCATGGAGAGCGGCCCCAGCGATCAGGTCTACAGCGCGCCACGCCACCCCTATACCCGTGCGCTGCTGTCGGCTGCGCCCATCGCCGACCCGACCCGCAAGACCCAACGAATCGTCCTGCGCGGCGACATACCCAGCCCCCTGAACCCGCCGTCGGGTTGCGTGTTCCGCACCCGGTGTCCGCACGCCATCGAGGCCTGCGCGACACAACGACCTGAACTTGAATCGGTCGGCACGGGCCATAAAGCCGCCTGTATCCGACTGACCGAACTGGCTTGACCCCTGGAGTTGATTTGAATCTGAATAACGCAAAGCCCGCCGCCGCCCCTGACGACTGTTATGCGCGTCTGGCGCAAATGGGTATCGAACTGCATGCGTCGCCCCCACCCATAGGCAACTTCGTGAGCCACACCCGTGCCGGCAACCTGCTGTACCTGTCGGGCCAGGGCCCCTGCACCGCCGAGGGCCATCTGTACACCGGCAAGGTCGGCGAGGACGTGAGCGTCGAACAGGCTTACGCCCATGCTCGCCTGACCGGCATCAATCTGCTGGCCGTGCTGCACGAAACGCTGGGCGACCTCAATCGCGTCACGCGCATCGTGAAGCTCCTGGGCATGGTGAACGCCACGCCTTCGTTCACGGCTCATCCCAGCGTCATCAATGGCTGCTCGGACCTGCTGATCACCGTGTTCGGCACCAGCGTGGGCACCCACGCCCGCTCGGCCGTCGGCATGGGCTCGCTGCCCAACAACATCACTGTCGAAATCGAGGCCATCGTTGAAATCAGGGATTGAAGGCGCAATGGTTTTGCGCTCTGAACCAACCAACCCATATCTGAGGTGCACTTGTGAATGACATTCGAGAATCCCTGGGCCTGCGCCGGGTGATCAACGTATCGGGCACCATGACCAGCCTGGGCGCCTCCATCGCGGTGCCCGAAGCCATCGAGGCCGCCGTGCAGATCCTGCCGCAGTTCGTGGAAATCGGCGCCCTGCAGAAGTACGCCAGCGGCGTGATCGCCAGCGTGTGCGGTGGCGAGGCAGGTTTCGTGACCGCATCGTGTTCAGCCGGGCTGACGATTTCCGTGGCGGGCATGATGACCGGCGCCGACCTGGGCGCAGTGGAACGGCTGCCCGACAGCACCGGGCTGAAAAACGAAGTCGTCATCCAGACCGGACACATGATCAACTACGGCGCCCCCGTCGACCAGGCCATCAGGCTGGCCGGGGCACGCATCGTACCGGTCGGTCAATCGACCACCGGACGGCGCTACCAGCTGGAGTCGGCGATCACGGACAACACCGCGGCAGCGGTATTCGTGGTCTCGCACCACTGCGTGCAATATGGCCTGATCGAACTGGAGGAGTTCATCGAGGTCTGCCATGCCCGCAACGTGCCGGTGATCGTGGACGCCGCCTCTGAGTACGACCTGCAGCGGTTTCTCGCCGCCGGTGCCGATATCTGCCTGTACTCCGCGCACAAGTTCATGGGCGGCATCACCGCCGGCATCGTGGTGGGCAAACGGGCTCACGTGCGCCATGCCTACATGCAGAACATAGGCATCGGACGCGGCATGAAAGTGGGCAAGGAAGGCATACTCGCCACGGCCGCCACCCTCAAGGCATGGACACAGCGCGACCACGCCGCCGACCGTCGCCGCCAGGACGGCAACCTGACGCTCTGGCAGGCCGCCTTGCAGGGACGCGCCGGTGTCCGCACCGACATTCTGCCCGATCCCACCGGCAACCCCCTGAATCGTCTGCGCGTCTACGTCGAGCCCACGCAGGCCCGTGCCAGCGCATGGGATCTGGCCGACCTGCTTGCGCAGGCCGAGCGCCCGATCATCGTGCGCGACGATGAGATCGACCAGGGCTACTTCGAACTGGACCCCTGCAACGTTCACGACGGTGAGGCCGACATCGTGGCGCACACCCTGCAGCAGGTCATCGATGCCGCGGCTGCGGCGCCCACGCCCGCGACCACATCCGTGCACGAGCGCCGCAATCGCAGCGCCCAGGCCCTGCTTCGCTGGCCCGACTGAATACTCAATGGAGACTGGCATGAAACTTTTCTCTGCTTCGCTGGCAACCGAGACCAACACCTTCTCGCCCCTGATCTGTTCCCTGGAAGCCTATCGCACCGGCACCTTCCTGCGCCCGGGCGAGCATCCCGACGAACACCCCCTCGCCCAGACGGCCCCCTTGTGGGTGGCGCGCAAGCGGGCCGCCATCGATGGATTCGAACTGGTCGAAGGCAGCTGCTTTCAGACCTCGCCGGCGGGCACGACCACCCGCGAGGCCTACGAATTCATGCGCGACGAAATACTGGACCAGGTCCGCGCGGCATTGCCGCTGGACGGCGTGGTGCTGGGGCTGCATGGTGCGATGGTCGCCGACGGCTATGACGACGTCGAAGGCGACATCGTCGAGCGGGTGCGCGACATCGTGGGCCCGAAATGCGTAATCGGCGTGGAACTCGACCCCCACTGCCACCTGACACTCAAGCGCATCCGCCACGCCGACATCACCATTCTTTATAAAGAACACCCGCACACCGACACCGTCGAGCGCGCCGAGGAAGTCCTCGATCTGGTGTTGCGCACCATCCGTGGCGAGATCAAGCCGGTGTCGTCGGTATTCGATTGCCAGCAGTTGGGCAGCTACCGCACCACCCTGCCGCTGATGCGCAAACTGGTGGACGACATCACCGCAATGGAAGGCAAGGACGGCATCCTGTCGATCTCCATCTGCCACTCGTTTCCCTACGCCGACGTGCCCGAGCTGGGTGCACGCATTCTGGTCATTGCCGATGACGACAAGGCCGCGGCCGATCGCGTGGCCACGCTCGTGGGGCAGCGCCTGATCGACCTGCGCGGCAAGAGCATGCCCGAGTATTTCGAAGTCGAAGCTGGCCTGGACCATGCGCTTGCCGCCGATGCCTGGCCGGTCGTCATTGCCGACCCTGCCGACAACGCGGGCGGCGGCGCGGGCAGCGACAACACCACCATCATCCGTGCCCTGATCGAACGGGATGTTCAGGGCGCCATCGTCGGCCCGGTATGGGATCCGATCGCCGTGCAACTGTGCTTCGCCGCAGGCGTGGGCGGCAGGCTGCAACTGCGCTTCGGCGGCAAGACGGGCGCCTCGTCGGGCATGCCGGTCGATGCGATGGTCACCGTCGTCGGCCTGGGCACGGACTGCAAGCAGACGCTGGTGGCTGCCGTGAACGATCTGGGCAATTGCGCCGCGATCCGGGTGGGCGGCGTGGAAGTGGTGCTGACGACCATGCGCACGCAGGCGCTGGGGTTGCAGTTGTTCACCAATGTCGGCATCGATCCGCGCGAACGCAAGCTGGTGGTGGTGAAGTCGAACAACCACTTCATGGCGGCCTACGCGCCGATTGCGGCCAGCGTGATCTACATCGATTCCGATGGCCCGATGGTGAGCGATTTCACGAAAATTCCGTTCACCAAGATCACACGCCCCTTGTGGCCCCTGGACAGCGAGACGCAGCCGAAACTGATCTTGTAAGGCACAATGTCGAATCTTTCCTGACTGCCAGACAGGCCGTACGCACACCATGCGCTCAACTTCTGCCGAACCCACCGAAGCCTCGCCCGCCCGTTCGCGGGTGAGCGGGATCGATCGCGCCATACAGGTGTTCGATTACCTGCATGCCCAGGGCATGCCTGCCGCCCCCTACGCGATGGCCAAGTCGATGGGCCTGCCCATTTCCACGGCCTACCCGCTGATCGAGTCGCTGGTCGAACGCGACCTGCTCTCGCGCCAGAACGACGGGAAAATCTGGTTCGGGGTGCGCATGTACCGCTACGGCCTGAGCTATGCACGCACGCTCGATGTCGTGGAACTCGCCAAGCAACAGATGCAGACCTTGTCTGATGAAGTCGGCGAAACGGTGCAGGTCTGCACGCGGGAAGGCTACGAAATGCTGGTGGTGGGCATGGTCGAAGGCAAAGGCCATTTCAAGATCAGCTCACGCGTGGGTTCGCGTGTGCCCCTGAACTGGACGGCGTCGGGTCGCCTGCTGGTGGGCCACCTGCCCGAACGCGAGCGCATTGCGCTGTTCAAGCGTGCGGCGAAAGCCTCGCACACCGGACGCGCCGACACCGACGCGGCGCACCTCGCACAGACCGCTGCACTGGCGTTGCAGGACCGCCTGTCCATACAGATCGGCGAGTCCGACTATTCGGTGGCCTGTGTGGCATCGCCCATCTGCGACGCCCAGGGCGCATGCGTGGCCACCATATCGATCGTGCTGCCCGAACAACGCGTGAACGACCGGCGCCAGTACTATGCCGACGCCGTCATACGGGCGGCGCAACGGGTGCAGAACGCCTTCGCGGAATAAGTCGCCAGCCGGCACTTTTCAGCGCCATCTGGCTGTCCGACGACCTTCTCCATGCTCGCTGGCATGGGCCCGCGCGAAATATCAATCCAGCGTGATATTGGCCTGCCTCACCACGTCGCCCCACTTCTTGATCTCTGCCTGCAGCGCCTCGTTGAATTGTTCAGGGCTGCTGCCCACCGCTTCGATGCCATCCTGAGCCAGGCGCTCTTTCAGCGCAGGGTCCGACAGCACTTTGACGATGGCGGCGTTCAGCTTGCGCACCACTTCATCGGGTGTACCGCGCGGCGCGAGCACCGCATGCCAGGCCGAGGCCTCGAAACCGGGCACGCCCGCTTCCTGCGCCGTCGGCACATCCGGAATCAGCGGTGAACGCTTGGCACCCGTGACCGCCAGCGCCTTGACCGATCCCGCCTGCGCCTGCTTCGAGGCTGAAGCGGCATCACCAAAAGTCATGTCCACCTGGCCACCCACCACATCGAGCAGTGCCGGGCCGGCGCCTTTGTAGGGCACGGCGACCACGTCGATACCGGCCTGGCGCTTGAACAGTTCGACAGCGAGGTGGGAAGAACTTCCATGACCAGCGGTCGACAGACTCAGCGCACCCGGCTTGCTCTTGGCCAGGGCGATCAGTTCGGCAAGCGTGCTGACAGGCAGGTCTTTCTTGACCGCAATCACGTAGGGGTAACGGGTCAGCTGGGTGACTGGGACGAAGTCCTTGCTCGCATCGTAGGGCAGCTTCTTGTAGACCGACGGATTGATGGCATTCGGCCCGCTCTGCCCCAGCAGCAAGGTGTAGCCATCGGGAGCCGACTTGGCCACGGCATCCGTGCCGATGATGCCGCCCGCACCACCGCGATTGTCGATGATGAACGACTGGCCCAGCTCTTTGGAGACACCCTGAAAGACTTGTCGGGCCACGATGTCGGCACCGCCCCCGGCAGCAAACGGCACGATGACGCGTACGGGACGGTCGGGATAGTCGGCATGCGCGGCGAACGCCTGCATGGAGAGTACGCACAAAGCCGCAGTGCGCAAGGTAGAAAAGAATAGACCACGCATGAGATTGTCTCCTTCCGGCACCGCGACAGCGCGGCGCCTGTCTTTAATATTCGTTGATGTGAACGTTGGGAGTCAGGGTGCTGCCTTGCCGCGTACTTCGACACCCGCCTGGTCTTCGACGTAGCGGATGATTTCGGTCATGTCGGCCTGTTCGCCGAACTTGTCGCGTGCGGCATTGAGCAGGTTGCGCGTCGCGTTGCCCACCTGCAGCGGCACGCCCAGGCGTTCGCTCTCCTCCAGGCACAGGCGCACGTCCTTGGCCGACAGGCCGATGGCAAAACCGAAGCCGAAGTTACGCGGCAGGACGTATTTGGGGAGCTTGTCTTCGGAGGCGTTGGTACGACCGGAACCGGAGTTGATGACCTCCAGCATGATGTCGGGGTCCAGACCGGCCTTGACACCCATGACCATCGCTTCGGAGGTAATGCTCAATGCGGTCACCGAAATCAGGTTGTTGATGACTTTCAGCGTCTGCGCCTGACCGGGCTGATCGCCCACGTAGACGGCGCGACCCAGCACGGCCAGAGCCGGTTGCAGCGATTCGTACACCTGCTTGTCGCCGGCCACCATGAGCGCGAGCGTGCCACGCGTGGCGCCCGCCACACCGCCACTGACCGGGCAGTCGATGACCGTGATGGACTTCTCGGCCAGACCGGCGGCAAGCTCCTTGGATGCCTGCGGACCCGTGGTGGACAGATCGATCACGGTGCGCACTTTGCTGCCTTCGCGCAGACCGTTTTCACCCAGGCCGACCGCCAGCACGACCTGCGGCATGGGCAGCGAAATGAAGACTGTTTCGACCTGGTCAGCAACGGCCTTGGGCGAATCGACGACTTTTGCGCCATTGGCCGCCAGGGCCTCGCAGGCCTGACGGCTGGTGTCATAGATCGTCACGGTATAACCCGCTTCGATCAGTCGCTGGACCATCGGTGCGCCCATGCGCCCGATGCCTACAAAACCGAGCTGCTTGTTGTCGGGGGTAGTCATGTGAAAGTTCTCCGGATCAAATAAGAAAGAGGTTCGAGGGCCAGGCGCGCTCAGGCCGCGCTCCAGCCACCGTCGATGGGCAACGAAGCGCCGGTGATATCCCGGGCGGCCTCGCTGCACAGAAAGCCGATCAATGCGGCCACGTTCTCCATCGCGACGAAACGCCCGGTGGGTTGGCGCGTGGCCAGGTACTCGCGTTCGGCCTGCTCCACACTTACGCCTTGCTCGCGGGCAATATCGGCGATGCGCGAGGTGATGGCCGGGGTGGGAACGGTACCGGGCGAGACGGCATTGCAGGTGACGCCGGTGGCGGCCGTTTCGATCGCCAGCGCCCGCGTCATGCCCAGCAGCGCGGTCTTGGTGGTGATGTAGCCCACGCGGTTGGCGGTGGCGCCCGTGCCGTAGACCGACGACAGGTTGATGATCCGGCCCCACGCCTTCTGGCGCATGGCGCCCAGGGTCAGGCGCGCCAGATGAAATGCCGCCGAAAGATTGACCGCCACTTCGTCGTCCCACTGCTGGCGAGCCAGTTCATGCGCCGGCGCAAAGTGGCGGATGACGGCGTTATTCACCACGATGTCCACGCCACCAAACGTGGCGTGCGCCTGCCCGACCAGGGCCTCGATCTGATCGACATCGCGCAGGTCGGCGCCGTTGAGCAGCGTCTTCACGCCGTAGCGCCGGGCCATCTCATCGCATGCCGCCTGTGCCTGGGTGTCGGCCTGCAACCCATGCAGCACGACGTTTGCTCCGGCACGCGCCAGGGTATCGGCAATGGCGTATCCCAGCCCGGCAGTCGAGCCTGTAACCAGTGCGGTGCGCCCGCTGAGATCCAGCGGCAATCCGGGTGATGCGGTCATGGGAGTTCCTTGCACGAGATTCAAACCACGAAGTCGACTTGATGGGCGGGGCAGTGCCGCGCGCAAGACAGGATCGGCCTCACGGAAAACGTTAGGATTGTATTATAGTATGACAGTTATCGGAAAATGAGTGTCTGCGAAACTGGCGGCGCCGGGTCGAAAATTGTCTGCCTGGATACGCTTAAGCCGCTCGAAACGGCCTGCCTGGATACGTGGCGGCTGCTCAGAATGATCTGCCTCGATGTACCGCAGCCGCGGAATGGTCTGTCGTGATCTGCTGCGGCTTTTCCAAGCGGGTCCGCCAGGGGGCCATCCGATCCGATGTCGACGCTGGCCGCGTCGCGCACCTCATGGGGATCGGTGGCAGCAGGCTGCCCCGGCCTGCACCATGTCCTGCCAGACTCAGACCGCCTCGGCCGATTCGGCCGCTTCGACCGATTGACGCAGAATGGAGATGGCGACCATGGCCGCGTTGCGCACATGCAGGCTGCCGGCCTTGCGCGCCGCTTTGGCATTGCGCGCCAGCAATGCGTCCAGAAGATCCGACAATTCACCCACGCTCTTGGGTGCGCGGCCCGGTGCCTGCATGGATGTGGAGCGCAACAGCATCACGCGGGAATTCAACATGCGCAGCGTGGTGGTCAGCGCTTCGTTGCCTGCGCCTTCGAGCAGCACTTGATAGAACGCATTCTTGGTGCTCACCTGCTCAAGCGGCGTGCCGTGCAGCAG
>JAEYZR010000401.1 GCA_023427945.1 Pseudomonadota bacterium
CCGTCGTCCCGCTACGGGACGGCGGCTGCCGCTGCTACGGAGCCTGAATCATGACGCTGATTGTTGCCGCACGATTTGAAAGCTGGGACAGCGCGGGCATTGCTGCGCACCGCCTGAACGAGCAGGGCATTCCAGACGAGGCCCTGCACACGTTCTACGTCAACGCGCCGGGAGCCCACGATCAATTTCCGGTCGGTGGCGACCAGACTGCGGACACCGATGCCCGTGGTGCTCAGTTCGGCGCCGCGGCGGGTGCTGCGGTGCTGGGTTTGGCCGGGGCGTCGATCTTCGCCTTGCTCAGCCTCACTTTCGGAGCCGGCATTTACGTCGTGATTCTCGCTGCCGGTATCGGCGCCTATCTGGGCTCTCTCATGGGAGCTCTGAGAGTGGCGGGGCGCAAGCGCGCCCGGGCATTTGTGGATCCCCTGGGTGCGGCCTACCAGTCGACCGCCAATCAGCCCGCAAGAGACGTGGGCGAGGGTGAGTCCCGTACTGCGGCCGCGGATATCAAGGCTGGCTATACCCCGATCAGACATGCAGGCGTCTTGCTGGCCGTTCACGGCGAAGCTGGCAATCAGGCCATGATTGCGCAGATCCTGCGCGATGCGGGTGGTGTGGATGTCGAGCGTGCGCAAGGTCGTTGGTCGGGGGGGCGCTGGACTGACTTCGATCCCGTCAAACCGCCCGAATTGACTAATTTGTGATACCTGCCGTCTGACACGGGTCGGACGGTTTACCAAGGAGCTTTACCATGCAAAAACAACAATCGAGAATCAAGCTGCGTTCAATTGGCGTAGCGGCTACCTTGGTTGCCGCAAGCCTGGCCTTTGCAGGTTGCACGACGACCCGGCCGCACACCTCTGGTACGCCCGCCGAACAGCGTGCCGAGATCAATTCGGGCGTGGACGCGGCATTGTCCCGTCTGCAGGAGTCCTCGCCGCAGGCACGTGACCTGGTCTCGCGCGCCAAGGGCGTGCTGGTGTTCCCCTCGGTGCTCAGCGCCGGCTTTGTCGTCGGTGCCGAACACGGTCGCGGCGAGCTGCGCGTCAATGGTCGCAACGAGGGCTACTACACAACGACCGGTGGCTCCATCGGCTTCCAGGCCGGTGCCCAGTCCAAGGCTGTCATCGTCCTGTTCATGACCGACGAGGCGCTGCGTCAGTTCCAGCAAAGCAGGGGCTGGACTGTCGGTGCCGACGCCACGGTGGCGGTGGCCAACATCGGCGCCAACGGCAACATCGATTCCAACACCATCCGCAAGCCGGTGGTGGGCTTCGTGTTGAACAACGCTGGCCTGATGGCTGGTGTGTCGCTGGACGGCTCGAAGGTCAACCGCCTCGACCTGAAATAATCTGCCGCTGCAGAGGTGAAGCCCGGGCGTTTGCCCGGGTTTTTTATGCGCGCCTGGCCCGTGGTTCCGGTGCCAGGGCAACACCGGTTTGTTCATTCAAATGTGATCTGCAGCATCGAAAACCTGGGACTTTTCCCAAAAAGGGGCGTAAAACCATCGGTATCGACCAGGTTACATAGAGGCGGCGGTAATCTTCAATCACTTTCAGGAGATCACCATGACCTCAGCAATAAACGACCTCAACCCAGTTGCCAACTCGACCGAAACGACCCGCAAACGCTTGCTGGATGCCGTGGGCGAGGCGGTGGCTGTCGCCGGCGCGACGACATTCACGCTTGATGCGATCGCCAAGCGTGCCGGTGTGAGCAAGGGGGCTTTGCTGCATCACTTCCCCACCAAAAGTGTCCTGATCGAGGAATTCGTAAAGGACTTGCTCGCTTCCTTTTGGGAAGACGTCCATCGCCTGGCTTGTAGTGACGCCGAAGAGTACGGACGCATGACGCGCGCTTACGCCAACATGGTGCTCTCGGTATATCGCAGCCCCGCAGCATCGCGGCGCTGGAGCGGCCTGATGACCGCATTTGTGGTCAACCCTTCGCTGATGTACATGTGGCGCGACTCGTCCAACACCCACCAGCGTGCGCTCGAAAGCGAGACCTATCAAAGCGATTCGCTGATGATCGCCCGCATGGCCGTAGACAGCTATTGGTCCAACCAGTTGTTCGGGGTTCAGAGTGTGACTTCCGAGGCTCGCGCACAACTTATCAGTGGCATCATCGGCCTGACATTTCCACTGCCCGAGCATCAAAGCATTGCAGCTTGATCGATCCCTGGCCTCGCCGCTTCAAACCCACCCAGCAGCCATTGACCTTTTCCAGGTCAATGGCTTTTTCATGTATTCAATGGCTCATCCTGCCTGACTCGGAGGGCAGGGGGCCTCAGAGAGACGATGCCAGTGTCGTGGTCATGTCAACGGGCGCCTCGTCCAGCGCTTCACCCATGCTGACGGGTGAAAGCTCACGCAGATCTGCACGCCATTTGGCCGCTTTGGGGCCAAGCAGCACGATGACGGTCGAGCCCAGTTTGAAGCGACCCATCTCGGCACCTTTGGCCAAATGTACCGGGCTCGCATGCGATCCGTAGCGGGTGGTATGCACCGTTTTGGACAAGGGTGCCACCAGTCCCGCCCATACCGTTTCGATCGATGCCACGATCATGGCACCGACCAGAACCACGGCCATTGGGCCCTGTGCCGTGTCGAACAGGCACACCACACGTTCATTGCGGGCGAACAGGGCAGGCACGTTCCTGGCCGTCAGGGGATTGACTGAAAACAGCCGTCCAGGAACGTGGATCATCTCAGTGAGCGTGCCGTCCAGCGGCATATGCACGCGATGGTAATCCTTGGGCGAAAGGTAAATCGTGGCGAACGAACCGTTCGCAAAGGGTGCTGCGCGCATGGGACAGCCACCTAGAAGATCGGTGGTGCTGAAGCTGTGTCCCTTGGCCTGAAATATCCGGTCAGCCGTGATGTCGCCCAATTGGCTGATTGCGCCGTCGGCAGGGCAGAGCAGTGCGTCCTGGCGTGGATCCAGCGGGCGGGCGTCCGAGCGCATGGCGCGGGTGAAAAATGCGTTGAAGTGTTCGTAGGCGTGCGGGTCGGGCTCGTGCGCCTGGCTCATGTCCACCTTGTAGCGGCGTATGAAGGTGTCGATCATCCAGTTTTTGGCAGCTGGGTGACGGCATTGCGCTGCGATGCCGTAGGCGCGCGACAAAAGATGGTGCGGCGCCACGTATTGGCTGGCCAAAAACAGTTTATCGTACGCAGACATAGACATCCTTCAATAGAGCGTGGCGAAGATTGTAACTCGCCATTTGGCCCTTCAGCATGGACGCAAACCCGGCAACAGGCACACATGACCGCAGTTTCCGCTACCTATCCGATCATCGACAGGTTCTCTCAAGCACTTTGGCTGGAGGACGGTCTGGCTAAGAATACGCTCGCCGCCTATCGTACCGATCTCCGCCTGTTCGCCCAGTGGCTCGAACAGACCCACGCACTTGCGCTGGAGGGTGTGGCGGACCATCACGTACAGAGCTGGCTGGCGCACGAGCACCCGCATACCTCGGCCACCACGCTGAACCGGCGGCTCTCCACCCTGCGGCGGTTCTACCAATGGGCCCTGCGCACGCACCTGATCGCCGCTGATCCCTGTCTGGCGATTGCCTCGGCGCGCCAGGCCATGCGGATCCCCAAGACACTGTCCGAGTCACAGGTCGATGCACTGTTGCGAGCGCCAGATGTTTCCACCGCGTTGGGCATACGGGATCGCAGCATGTTGGAGGTGCTCTATGCCACCGGATTGCGCGTATCCGAACTGGTCGCGCTGGTGGTGCTGGATGTGGATCTCAACCAGGGTGTGCTGCGCGTCTCGCATGGCAAGGGTGACAAGGCGCGCATCGTTCCCCTTGGCGCCGAAGCCAGTCACTGGGTCGGTCTCTATCTGGCGCAAGGGCGGCCTGAGCTGCTGCGGGCCAAACCGGACAATGCGCTGTTCATTACCATCAGGGGAACGTCGATGAGTCGCCAGATGTTCTGGAAACTGGTGGAGAAGTATGCACGGCGTGCCGATATTCGTGCCCCGATTTCGCCTCATGTATTGCGCCACGCCTTTGCCACACATCTGCTCAATCATGGTGCTGACTTGCGCGTGGTGCAGTTGCTGCTGGGGCATTCCGATATTTCCACTACCCAGATTTATACCCACGTGGCACGCGAGCGGTTGAAGACCCTGCACGCGCAGCACCATCCACGCGGTTAGCGCACATCGAAAGAACAAACATAATACGGAGACCGTAGCCATGATCCTGACCCCCGAACACATCATGATCCGAGACGCCATGCGGGCTTTTTCGCAGGAGCAACTGGCACCGTTCGCGGCCCAGTGGGATCGCGATCACACGTTTCCTGCCCAGGCGCTGAAAGGTCTGGGTGCCCTGGGTGCGATGGGCATGACGGTGCCTGAGGACTGGGGTGGCGCGGGCATGGACTACATGAGTCTGGTGCTGGCGCTGGAGGAAATCGCTGCCGGTGACGGCGCAACATCGACCATCGTGAGTGTGCAGAACTCTCTGGCCTGCGGTATTACCGAACGTTTTGGCACCGATGCCCAGAAGGAACGCTGGCTGAAGCCGCTTGCGCAGGGAGAGGCGCTGGGCTGCTTTTGCCTCACCGAGCCCCACGTCGGTTCGGATGCCTCTGCCATTCGCACTCAGGCACGTCGTGAGGGTGATCAATGGGTATTGAATGGCGTCAAGCAGTTCATCACCAGCGGCAAGCATGCCGACGTGGCCATCGTGCTGGCCATCACCGATCCGGCTGCCGGGAAAAAGGGCATGTCGTGCTTTCTTGTACCGACAAATACACCCGGCTATGTCGTGGGGCGTCTGGAGGAAAAGATGGGTCAGCGTGCAAGCGATACGGCGCAGATCCTTTTTGAGGATTGTCGTGTCGGCGATGAAGCCCTGATCGGAGAGCCCGGCGCAGGCTATCGGATCGCCTTGTCCAACCTGGAGGCGGGGCGCATCGGGATTGCCGCACAAAGCGTGGGCATGGCACGGGCGGCGTTCGAGGCGGCTCTGGACTATGCCAGGAATCGGGAAAGCTTTGGCAAGCCATTGATCGAGCATCAGGCAGTGAACTTCCGGCTGGCGGACATGGCCACCCAGCTGGACGCCGCGCGGTTGATGGTGTGGCGTGCTGCCAGCCTGAAGGACGCGGGTCAACCTTGTCTGACCGAGGCTTCGATGGCGAAAATGTTCGCTTCGGAGATGGCCGAGAAAGTGGCCTCCGCCGCGATCCAGATTCACGGCGGGTATGGCTATGTTTCTGACTTCCCCGTAGAACGGATCTACCGCGATGTCAGGGTGTGCCAGATCTACGAGGGCGCCAACGACATCCAGCGCATGGTCATCGGACGCGCACTGGCACAGGGCTAAAACGTGCCGTCCCAGGCGGGGTCGAGCCTGCGTATGCGGTCCTGAATGGGCGGATGGATGGCCATCAGCGAGGTGAGCGAACCGCCCACCGCCTCGCCGAAGAACATGTGGCTGAAGTCCGGCGCATGGGTGGCCGACAATCGCGATCCGGCAGCATTGGCGCCTATGCGCTTGAGCGCCTTGGTGATGCCGTTGGGGTTGCGGGTGTATTGGACGGCCGATGCATCGGCCAGGTATTCGCGCTGGCGGCTGATGGCGGCCTTGATCAGATTGCCGAAAAACGTGCCGGCAAAGCCCACCACGATCAGCACCAGGGCAATCACCAGCATGACCAGGGCACTGTTGTCCTTGCTGGAGCTGCGCCGCCTCAAGGGGGCAACGCGCAGCAGGTAGTAGCCCGCCAGACCAATCAGCAAGATGCCGTGCAAGGCTGACACCAACCGCAGATTCATGCGCATGTCGCCGTGCATGATGTGGCTGAATTCATGGGCGATGACCCCCTGGAGTGCCTCGCGGTCAAGTTGCCGGACGCAGCCTCGGGTGATGCCGATCACGGCGTCCTGGGGCGTGTGCCCGGCTGCGAACGCGTTGATCGCGTCGTCTTCCATCAGGTAGACGGCCGGCGTGGGCGCCCCTGCGGCAACAGCCATCTCCTGCACGATGTTCAGTACCTGGCGCTCGTCCGGCGTGAGGGCACCATCGCCAGGGTTGAGTTTTCTTGCGCCCAGCGATTCGGCTACGGCGCGTCCGCCCGCACGCAACTGAACGTGTTTGTACAGGCTGCCCAGCGCTATCAGGCCGACCACGCTCAGGGCGATCGTGCCGGCAAGCGGCGCATCGAGCAAGGACCAGGCATAGGCCAGCCGCTGGTCCAGGCTGACGCCACCGGGCAGACGGCCGTCAAAGAATGCCAGCGTGATCACGACGGCCGCCACGGTAATGGCGACCAGACTGACCACCGCCAGCAGCATCAGCAGGACCAGCAGCCCGGATTTACGGCGTGCTTTGTCCTGGTGCGAGAAGAAATCCATGCTGGAAGGACGATCGGCGCTCAAAAGCTGACCTTGGGTGCGACCTGAATGGCATCGCTGTCTTCGAATTCAAGCAGCGTGGCGTCGGCGCCATGACCGAACATGCCGGCAACCGCCACGGGGGGGAAGCTTTGCTTGTAGGTGTTATATGTCATGACGCTGTCGTTGTAGGCCTGTCGGGCAAATGCCACCATGTTTTCCGTATTGGTGAGCTGCTCTGACAGTTGGATCATGTTCTGTGACGCCTTCAGGTCGGGATAGGCTTCCATCACGAAGTTCAGCCGTCTCAGCGCACCACCCAGAGCGCCTTCCGCACGTCCGAGACGGGCCATTGCAGTGGCATCGCCAGGGTTGGCGGCGGCGGCTTTCAGGCCTTCGGCGGCCCCCTGGCGCGCCGCGATGACGGACTCCAGCGTTTCGCGTTCGTGTTTCAGATAGCCGCGCGCGGTTTCAACCAGGTTGGGTATCAAGTCGTGACGGCGCTTGAGCTGCACTTCGATCTGGGCAAATGCGTTCTGAAAACGGTTGCGCAGGGCCACCAGCCGGTTGTAGATGCTGATGACATAGATGACGAGTACCGCCAGCACGGCAATGATGACGATGGTTGTGACGGACATAGAATGATCTCCGGAGATTTGACCTACACTTTCGCACGAATCGCCGACGTTGTCAGGGCGAAGCAGGTGTGATGCCACCCGGATTGGCCGCTTCGTCTACACTGCCGCATCTTTTTTTACTGTGTGCCTACGATGTCCAACGCCTGCGGCGTCGATTTCGGAACGTCCAATTCCACGGCAGGATGGATCGCTCCAGGTCGTCAATCCCTATTGATGCTCGAAGATGGCAAACCGACGCTGCCATCCGCCATCTTTTTCCATGATGAAGACTCCCAGGTGAGTTATGGCCGTGCCGCGCTGGCTGATTATCTGGCGGGCTACGACGGCCGCTTGATGCGGTCGATGAAAAGTCTGCTTGGCAGCTCGCTGATCGATGGGCATACCGAGGTGCAGGGCAGGGCGTTGCCATTCCGGACCCTGCTCACCCGATTCATCGGCGAATTGAAGGCGCGTACCGAGCAGGCTGCTGGGCGTACGTTCGATTCAGTGGTGCTGGGCCGGCCAGTCTATTTCGTGGACGAGAACCCGCAAGCCGATCAGCTCGCCCAGGACACGCTTGAAGAAATCGCACGCCATGTCGGATTCAGGCATATCGCTTTCCAGTACGAGCCGATGGCCGCGGCGTTTGACTATGAGTCGCGCATCGACAGTGAAGAGTTGGTGCTGGTCGTGGACATTGGCGGCGGGACATCCGATTTTTCGCTGATTCGAGTGGGACCCGTGCGCGCAGGCAAGAATGATCGCCGCGACGATATCCTGGCGCATGGTGGGGTGCACATCGGTGGGGTGGATTTCGACAAACAATTCAGCCTTGCCAGTGTCATGCCGCTGTTGGGACTGGGAAGCCGCTTTCACAACGGCAAGGACGTGCCCTCGACTCAGTACACTAATCTGGCGTGCTGGCACACGATCAATAATGCCTACACCCGCAAGGCAGCGGAACATTTCGAATTCATACGCGCCCAGTCGGCCGAGAGGGACAAGATCGACCTGCTGCTCAAGCTGGTGCGCGAGCGCAGTGGTCACTGGCTTGCGATGCAGGTGGAGGAGGCCAAGATCGCCTTGTCGGAAGACGTCCAGGCGCGCATCGACATGTCGCGTATTGCCGCCGATCTGGAGGTACCCGTCTCGCGAGCACTGTTCGATGGCGCAAGCGAGCGACTTGTTGCCAAAATCGAGTCGAGCGTGACACGATTGCTGGCAGATGCCGGCATCACCGGCGACTGTGTCGACACCCTGTTTTTTACGGGTGGCACCAGCCGCTTGCCGCTGTTGCGCGAACGTCTCTCGACCCTCTTGCCGCAGGCGCAGGTGCGTGAAGGCGATTTGTTCGGCGCCATTGGCGCGGGCCTGGCGCTGGACGCTGCGCGTAGATTTTCTTGAAAAGGTAACTCATGCATATTCATTTTCGTGCGCCTTTGGCCTATGTCGGTTGCGGTGTTCGGGTAGACACATTGCCCGAATCCGGTATGTCCTCCTCTGTCTCGATCACCTTCGCTGACGAGAGCACGGCCACGGGGCAGTGCAAGGTGGTCGATGAACTGGAGATCAAGGTCTGGGTCGATACCTATACGACCGAGGCGGGCAACGTGGTGAAGGCGCGCGCCTGGCTGATTCAGCGCCTGGAAGGGGCCAAGATCTGGAAGGTGATGGACCGCATCGGCTCGGACGCCATCTGACCCGGCCCATCGAGGGGTATACTGCCTGGGTCGCACTATTTGCGACGTAGTACGTCTTCAGGGCGGGGTGTAATTCCCCACCGGCGGTATGTCACGAAAGTGACGAGCCCGCGAGCGCCCCGGCAATGCCGGGGGTCAGCAGACCTGGTGAGATGCCAGGGCCGACGGTCATAGTCCGGATAAGAGAAGATGTGTTCGACCGCCTGCGCGCGGTGTTTTTGCGCTCGTGTTGACGGTCGGGCTGTCACAAAAGCCCTGAAACGTTTTTCGCCCCCTTTTTTTGCGAGAGCGTTTCAATGTCTGTTTTGCCTTCAAGTCCAGCCGCATCGTCCGATGCGCCTACGCTGATATTCACCTCCCAGCCTTTTTCCGCCCGTCTGGCCACCGCGCTGCACCAGTTGCGCCTGGGGCGCCCCGTCATTCTCATGGATGATTTCGACCGTGAGAACGAGGCCGATCTGATCGTGGCTGCCGATCGTCTGACGGTACCTGTCATGGCCCAACTGATCCGCGACTGCAGCGGCATCGTCTGCCTGTGTCTGGACGATCAGGGGATCGACCGCTTGGGGCTTGCGCCTATGGTTCCTCAGAATGAGAGCCGTTTTCACACGGCGTTCACCGTCAGTATCGAAGCCCGAGAAGGCGTGACCACAGGCGTGTCTGCGTTGGATCGGGTCACTACCATTCGGCGCGCCATCGATGCCGGCCAGCCCCAGGGCAGCATCGTGAGTCCGGGCCATGTGTTCCCCTTGCGTGCCCAGCCGGGGGGCGTGCTGACACGCCGAGGCCACACCGAGGGTTCGGTGGACCTTGCCGTACTGGCGGGTCTTCAACCGGCTGCCGTGCTGTGCGAGCTGATGAACGATGACGGTACGATGATGCGCGGTCAGGCGCTGGAGCGTTATGCCGTCAAGCATGGGCTGGTCGCGTTGACCATTGCCGAACTCGCGGACTATCGACTGGCGCTGAAGTCGGCGCAGCAAGAGAAGGCTGCCGCCTGATAGAAGGCGAGCCTGCTGGGAAGCGGACGATCTTCGTGCCGCAGCAGAAAGCCTTTTCATGACCGCAAACGAACCGGCCGTTGCATATCTGCATCGGCCGGTTCGTTTGCGCTATCTGGACTGTTCGAGCCAGGCTAAAAAAGGGGGAGATGTCAGCACGGGTGCGACACTTGCAATAGGGCATCGACATCTCTTTTCTCCCTTTCCCGGGCGGTCTTGCATGAGTAACTTTTTCAACGTCATCGGCGCTCGCCTGGCCAACGCCCGCTCGCGCCGCATGCCCGACTCGCGGTCCAAGATTTTTCATTGTGTCTGCGGTCAACCGATATTCTTTGGCAACACGCATTGCATCGCGTGCAACGCTTCATTGGGTTTTGATGCCGATAGCGGTGAATTGTTGGCGCTGGAGGCCGTTGGACCCACCGCTTTGGCTGCAAAGTCCGATACCGGTGTCCCGGCGAGCATGCTGACTGGGGAAAGCGGAGCGGGCGGCGACGAACGTTGGCGGATCGCGGAGCGCTCTGACCGTCGGCTTTATCGCCGGTGCGCCAATCTGGCCACCGCGGCGATGTGCAATTGGCTGGTGCCTGATGAGCAGCCCGGCCGATTTTGTCTGGCCTGCCGGTTGAATCGAACCATTCCCGACCTGACTCTGGCCGACAATCCTGCACGCTGGCACAAGCTGGAGGCCGCCAAACGCCACTTGATCGCGCAATTGCTGACACTGGGCCTTCCCGTTCAGGGCAAGACGCCGGGCAACGACGGGGGGCTGGCCTTCGATCTCGTTGGTCCTGATGCCGACGGTGTACTGCCGATGACAGGGCACGACGATGGCTTGATCACCATCAACGTGCTCGAGGCCGACGACGACTATCGGGCGCGTTTGCGTGAAGCCATGCACGAACCGTATCGCACCTTGCTGGGACATTTTCGCCATGAGATCGGTCATTATTATTGGGATATCCTCATTCGAGACACGGCCTGGTTGATACCGTTTCGCGACGTATTTGGCGACGAGCGACTGGATTACGCGCAGGCGCTGCGCAACAACTACGAAAACGGACCGCCCGAAGGCTGGGATTCGTTGTTCATCAGCACCTATGCCGCCTGCCACCCCTGGGAGGACTGGGCCGAAACCTGGGCGCACTATCTGCACATGATGGACACGCTGGACACCGCCCTGAGCCTGGGCATCACGACGGACGTGGTTGAACCCGCCTATGCGCTATTCACCCGCAGCGTGCTGGTCGCTCCGGACGCACCGGATGCCCAGGAGTTCCTGGATATGGTCAACACCTGGGTTGCCCTGACAGGCGTGCTCAACGAGCTGTCGCGCAGCATGGGACAGCGAGACTTTTATCCATTCGTGCTGCCACACAAAGTGGTGGGGAAGTTGCAGTTCGTCCATCGTGTGGTCAAGCAGAAGAGCCTGGCGCTCGAAGGAGCCAGGCAACAGCAGGGGGCCTGATCGAACGTTCGGCTAATTGGAAGAGCCTGTACATCAGACAAAAACAAGTCACCCAGAAGCACGGCGCTACACTCGTGCATCTCTTTCACCGCGCCCCGACGTGATCTGTGGGCCCAGGCATGACTTCACCCACCTCGACATTCGCAGCCCTGCGTCCGGCGCTTCCCATCCTGATCGGTGCGGCGCTCATGCTCAGCCTGGCCATGGGCATGCGCCAGAGTCTGGGGATATTCATTCCGCCGGTGGTCAGCGATCTCAGGATTTCCATCAGCGACTTCACGATTGCGGTTGCCATACAGAATCTGGTTTGGGGCATTGCTCAACCCTTCACCGGCGCGCTGGTCACCCGCGTCGGATTCAAACCAATCATGCTTGCCGGCGCTGCGATCTATGCTTGCGCGATGCTGATGTTCATGCTCGCGCAAGGACTTCTCAGCGTGATTCTCAGCGCTGGCATCGCCGTGGGCATCGCGATGGCGTGCACGGGCAGTGCCGTGGCGATGGCCGCTTCGGTCAGGCCGGTTGCGCCGGCCATGCGCAGCATGGTGCTGGGGCTGGTGTCGGCGGTGGGATCGCTTGGCGCCATGATTGCCGCGCCTTTGGGACAGACCTTCATGCAAGCCTGGGATTGGCGTGTGGGCGCGGCATTTTTTGTGGTGCTGGCTCTGGCCATGTTGCCGGCCGCCTGGTTTGCCGGACGGGTCGATGCGCTGGCGCCACCCCCGCCTTCACCGCTTCCTGATGGGAATGACGGCAGTGCTCGGGCCGTCTTGCGCCAGGCCCGGCGAAACGCGCCCTTCGTGGTCATGGCGATCGCCTATTTCGTGTGCGGCATGCAACTCGTCTTCATCGCCACGCACTTGCCCACCTATTTAAGCATTTGTGGGATGGATCCCATGCTGTCTGCGCAGGCACTGGCGGTCATTGGCGGTTTCAATGCGCTCGGCAGTCTGTTCTTTGGCTGGGCGGGTGGCCGCTGGAACAAGCAGGGGCTGCTGGGCATGATCTACATTCTGAGGTCGATCGCGCTGGTCGTTTTTTTCTGGACATGGCCCACACCCGAGTCGACGCTGGTGTTCTCCGCCATCATGGGGTTTCTATGGCTGGGCGTGGTTCCCCTGGTGTCTGGCTGGATTGCGCAGACCTTTGGTCTGAAATGGCAAGCCATGCTGGCGGGCGTCGCATTCTGCAGCCATCAACTGGGCAGCTTCGTGGGCGCCATTGGCGGTGGTCTGGTGTATGACCATCTCAATAGCTACTCACTGGCCTGGCAGGTCGGTGCGGCCATAGGTTTGACAGCGGGCATCCTGCAGTTGACGGTCGCCTACATGCCGAGAAGACCGCCCGATCTGCCCTTACCGGCGTGAGTGTGGCCCATCGGGCAGCGAATGCGCCGCCTGCGCACTGGCTTGATAGGCTGCTTCGACGATCGGTTTGGCCCAGTCGGGCGTGTCGCGGGCTTCGTGCAGCGTACGCGGAAAAAGCTGCGTGGCGTGTTTGATATAGAGCACCAGCCTCGGCTCGGGCAGCGGGCTTCCCGCTGCCACCTGCACGCTATTGTCATAGACGCGCAACTGGGTCAGATGAGGCATCAGCCTGAGCAGATTCAGCACTGACGTCTGGCACCGCTCTCGAATGCGTTCTTCGGGAATATCGTGCCCGCCGTGCGACACCCGCTGGCGCACCCGCTCGATATGCTGCTGGGCATCGCGCAGGCCGCAAAACCAGACCATGACATCATGTGTGGCGGCCGCAGCGATCAGTTTCTTGACGATCGTATGGCCACCCAGTGTTGTCTCGAAGGCATGGTCTGCGCCAGTCATCATGGCATGATCGAGACGTCGGACCCCTTCATTCCATGCCGCGATATTGGCCTGCTGGGGGTCATGGCCGTAACGCTGCACCAGTTCCCGGGCATACGTGTCGGGGTTGAACCACGACATGTCAGCCTGCGTCAGCAAATGACCACCGATAGAACTTTTGCCTGCCCCGTTGACCCCGGCGAGGACAACCAGGACAGGGCGTCGCTTTTCGAGCTTGTGCCTGGCAGGCGTTTGCGATTTTTGAACAGGCGCAGGTATGGATGATGTGCCTGTCATGTGGACGGCCGACACTTTGCGTTTGTCGGTCGCTTTTGCGTTTGCCTCACCCATCAATACGTTGCGCCCGCCTTGACCTGGCCGTTGAGTTCGCCTGGGACATCCATGAAG
>JAEYZR010000014.1 GCA_023427945.1 Pseudomonadota bacterium
CGTCAACGCGCTGGCGCCGGGCTATATCGATACTGATCTGAATCACGATTTCTGGCAGTCGCCTGCCGGTCAGGCGCTGATCAAACGCATACCCCAGCGTCGGGTGGGGCAGGCTCAGGACCTCGACGGGCCATTGTTGTTGCTGGCCTCGGATGCCTCACGCTACATGACCGGAAGCACCATCGTGGTCGATGGCGGGCATCTGGTGAGTGCGCTGTAGAACAGATTCAGGAGCAGGGTGCATGATGAGCAAAAGCGAAAGTGACCGCAGTCTGGAGATCGCCGACCGTGTGGAGTCGTTCGTGCGCGATGTGGTGATTCCGCAAGAGCGCGATCCACGCTGTGGCGCGCACGGCCCCACCGAAGCATTTGTCGCTGAACTTCGTGCGCAGGCGCGTGCGCATGGGGTGCTGACGCCCCATATCCTGGCCGATGGCACGCACCTCACACAACGTGAGACGGCAACGGTGCTCAAGCGGTCCGGCCTGTCGCCCCTGGGGCCCGTGGCCGTGAACACGGCGGCACCGGATGAAGGCAACATGTTCCTGATTGGCAAGATAGGCACACCGCAGCAAAAGCGGCGTTTCCTCGCGCCGCTGATCGCCGGCGCCCGCTCCGCATTCTTCATGACCGAGCCTGCCGCCGAGGGCGGGGCGGGTTCGGATCCGTCTCTGCTGCAGACCACTGCCCGGCGCGAAGGCGATCACTGGGTCATTGACGGGCGCAAGGCATTCATTACCGGCGCGCAAGGCGCATCGGTAGGCATCGTCATGGCGCGCAGCCGCGTCGAGGGCGCGCGTGTGCACGCCACGATGTTTCTGGTGGAATTACCGCACCCTGCCATTCGTATCGTGCGGGTGCTGGATACGATCGACAGTTCCATGCCGGGTGGTCATGCCTTGATCGATATCGAAGGCCTGCGCGTACCATCCGATCAGGTGCTGGGAGAAGTGGACGAAGGTTTCAAGTACGCCCAGGTCCGGCTGGCGCCTGCCCGTCTGTCTCACTGCATGCGCTGGCACGGCGCGGCCATGCGTGCCCACGATATTGCCACGGCCTACGCCACGACACGGCATGCATTCGGAAAGTTGTTGATCGATCATGAAGGCGTGGGCTTCATGCTGGCCGACAATCAGATCGCGCTGACCCAATCTTCACTCATGATCGACTGGTGTGCCGATGCGCTCGATGCGGGATCGGCAGGTACGTCCGAAAGCTCGGTGGCCAAGGTTGCGGTGTCGGAACTGCTGTATGGCGTGGCCGATCGGTGCGTGCAGGTCATGGGGGGTACGGGCGTGTCGCGCGAGACCGTGGTGGAGCAGATTTTTCGCGAAATCCGCGCTTTCCGGATCTATGATGGCCCGACCGAGGTGCACAAGTGGTCCATCGCCAAGGCCATCAAGCGGGCGGCGCTCATTCCAAAGTGAACGAGGGCCGGGTCGCGTCGCTGCGTTCGGTGATCGAGGCCGCGGGCGCATCGGGTGCGGCAGTGGGCCAGGCCATCATGGCGGAGTCGATCACCGCCTGCATGTCCGCACAGGTCAGCCCTTCGCGTGACTGAATGGCAATGCCGGTAATGATCGTGACATAAAAGCGGGCCAACATGGCAGCGTTCACGTGCGCCGGCACGTCGCCTTCGCGTATGCCACGTTCGATACGCTGGGTGAGATCGGATTGCGCCGCTTGGCGGCAGTCGGCCACGGCCTGCTGGATGCGTTGCGATGCCACGGCTGAATTGGCTGCCGAGTTCACCAGCATACAGCCCGTAGGGGTATCCGGATCGCTCATGGTCTTGCACACGTCCACGAGCAAGGCGCGCACGGCATCATGCGCGCTGGCATGCTGGTTCAGGAAGTCTATGGTGTGTTCACCGGCGTTGTTGCTGTAGCGCTCGACCACTTCCAGGTAAAGCTGCTCCTTGTCGCCGAACGCCGCATACAGGCTGGGGGCAGTGATGCCCATCGCCGAAGTAAGGTCATGAACGGTAGTGCTTTCGTATCCCTTCTGCCAGAACAGGTGCATGGCACGTTCCAGAACAGTGTCGCGATCGAAAGACAGCGGGCGTCCCCGAGGACGACCCGACTTCTTTTCAGGGATTTTCATAATGATCGATATTAAATTGCTTGACCGCGGTAATCAAGTTGTTTAAAGTGCATTCCATATTCATAGCGGCCGTTATGAAATCGACTTCCAGCACGTGAGCCGATTTCCTGTAGACCGCGAATCATCTCTCTAGTTCGACCTTTTTCGGCTTGTTCGGTGCCTGTGTGCTGGCACTGCTCCCGGCGTCCACGCTGCTTTTCGCTTCCTGACCAACCGTCTGGCCGGGTTGCTTTCAAAATCTTCTCCAGGTTGTTTTATGTCCTCGATCAAAGTCGTTCCCTACGCCCGCCTCATGTTGCAGCGCAGCGTGCCCGCCCTGGCGGCAGGCGTGCTGGCCCTGGCCATTGCTGGTTGTTCAAGCGAGGCTTCCGAGCCGGCCGCAGCGCCTCCTCCCCCGAAAGTCAGCGCTGCCCAGGTCGTGGTGCGCGATATTGTCCAGTGGGACGAATTCAACGGTCGGATCGAAGCCGTCGAAAGCGTGGATCTGCGTCCCCGCGTGAGCGGCTATATCGAACGCGTGAACTATCGCGAAGGTGAGGCGGTCAAGCAGGGCGACGTCCTGTTCGAGATCGATGCGCGCACCTATCGGGCAGCTCATGCCCGAGCCCAGGCCGACTTGGCACGCGCCCGTTCTCAGGCCGCCCTGAGCCGCAGCGAAGCCGCGCGCGCCCAGAAGCTGGCCAGCCTGAAGGCCGCCTCGACCGAGGAGCTGGAGCAGCGCCGTGCGGCGGCCGATCAGGCGCAGGCCAATGTGCTGGCAGCCCAGGCCGCTCTGGACACGGCCAAGCTCGATCTGGACTTCACCCAGGTGCGCGCCCCGATTTCCGGCCGTGCCGGACGCGCTTTGGTGACCACCGGCAACTACGTCACGGCAGGCGGGCAGGCGAGTGTGCTGACCACGCTGGTTTCGCAGGACCCGGTGCATGTCCATTTCGATACCGACGAAGCCAGCTACCTGCGTTATGCCGCGATGTCGCGTCGGGGCGAGCGGCCCGATGAAATGCAACAGGGCGTGCCGGTCGGTGTGGGTCTGGCGGGTGAGCAGGGCTTCTCACACAAGGGGCGGGTGGATTTCGTGAACAACCGGGTGGACGCCGCCACCGGCACGATTCGCGCACGCGCCACGCTGGCCAACCCGGACGGCCAGCTCACGCCTGGTTTGTACGCGCGGGTGCGCCTGCAGGGCAGCGGTTCGTTTTCGGCCATGTTGATCGACGACAAGGCGGTGCTGACCGATCAGAGCCGCAAGTATGTGTATGTGGTGGATGAGCAAGGCCATGCCCAGCGCCGCGACATCACCCTGGGGCGCAAGGCACAGGGCCTGCGCATCGTGCAGGCGGGGCTGAACGCGGGTGACCGCGTGATCGTCAATGGCATGCTGAAGGTGTTCATGCCTGGCATGCCGGTCAACGCCGAGACCGTGCAGATGGCGGCCGCGCCCAGCCCTGACGATCCGGTGGCTGTCATCCCGCCATCCCCCTCGCCGGCAGCGCAGGCCGAGCAAACCGGCCCGGCTGCCAAGCCCGATACGCAGCGCTCGCAACGCGCCAGCCTCGCTGCCATCCAAAAATAAGAGCTCATCGTGAATTTCGCCCGATTCTTTGTCGACCGGCCCATTTTTGCGGCGGTCCTGTCCATCATCATTTTCCTGGTCGGCCTGATCTCGATCCCGCTGTTGCCGATCAGCGAATATCCCGACGTCGTTCCGCCCAGTGTTCAGGTACGGGCCACCTATCCGGGGGCCAACCCGCGCGAGATCGCCGATACGGTGGCCGCTCCCCTCGAAGAGGCTATCACCGGCGTAGAGGACATGCTCTACATGAAGTCGGTGGCCGGCAGTGACGGCGTGCTGGCGCTGACGGTGTCCTTCCGCCCTGGAACCGACCCCGACGAAGCGCAGGTCAAGGTGCAGAACCGCGTGGCCCAGGCCGAACCGCGTCTGCCCGAAGCCGTGCTGCGCCAAGGCGTGGTGACGGCCAAACAGTCGCCCAACATCACGATGGTGGTGCATCTGCGTTCGCCGGACGCGACCTACGATGCGCTCTACCTGCGCAACTACGCCGTGCTGCATGTGCGCGATGAACTCGCACGCATTCGAGGCGTGGGCGACGCACGTCTGTTCGGTGCCGGTGACTACTCCATGCGCCTCTGGCTGGATCCCGACCGCATCGCCGCACGCGGCATGACGGCTTCGGACGTGATCAACGCCGTGCGCGAGCAGAACGTGCAGGTGTCTGCCGGTCAACTCGGCGCGCCCCCCAATCCGGGCAGCGATTTCCTCCTGTCCATCAACGCCCAGGGGCGTCTGGTCACCGAGGAAGAGTTTGGCGACATCGTGGTCAAGGCGGGTGAGCAGGGCCAGTTGACGCGGCTGCGCGATGTGGCGCGTGTTGAACTGGGCGCCTCGGACTATGCGTTGCGTGCCTTGCTGAACAACGAACAGGCGGTGGCCATTCCGATCTTCGAGTCGCCGGGCGCCAACGCCATCGAGGTGTCTGATCAGGTGCGTGCCAAGATGGCCGAACTCGCCAAGAGTTTCCCGCCAGGCGTGGAATGGTCGGTGGTCTATGACCCCACCGTGTTCGTGCGCGACTCGATCAAGTCGGTGATCGTCACACTGCTCGAAGCGGTGTTGCTGGTGGTGCTGGTGGTCATTCTGTTCCTGCAGACATGGCGCGCCTCGATCATTCCCTTGCTGGCCGTGCCGGTCTCCATCGTGGGCACGTTTGCCGTGCTGCTGATGCTTGGTTTTTCGATCAATACCTTGACGCTGTTCGGGCTGGTGCTGGCCATCGGGATCGTGGTGGACGATGCCATCGTGGTGGTGGAGAACGTCGAGCGCAATATTGCCGAGGGACTGGCGCCGCTGGCTGCTGCCCACCAGGCCATGCGCGAGGTGAGCGGTCCGATCATCGCGATTGCGCTGGTGCTGTGCTCGGTGTTCGTGCCCATGGCGTTTCTGCCCGGTGTGACCGGCGAGTTCTTCAAGCAGTTCGCCGTCACCATCGCCATCTCCACGGTCATCTCGGCCATCAACTCGCTCACGCTTTCGCCCGCACTGGCGGCACGGCTGCTGCGCCCGCACGGCGCACCGCCCGATCTGCCCACGCGTATCATCAATCGCGGCCTGGGTTGGATCTTCCGTCCGTTCAACCGCTTTTTCCAGCGTACCTCCGATGGGTATGGCGGCATCGTTGCGCGCTCGCTCGGTCGTCGTGGCGCGGTCTTTGTGGTGTATCTCGTGCTGCTCGTGGCGACTGGCCTGATGTTCAAGGCCGTGCCCGGCGGGTTCATCCCCACGCAGGACAAGCTGTACCTGATCACTGCCATGAAGTTGCCCGAAGGCGCTTCGATCGAGCGCACCGAAGCGCTGGTGCGCAAGGTCAGTGAAGTGGCGATGAAAAACGAAGGCGTCGAAAGCGCCGTGGCCTTTCCTGGTTTGAACGCACTGCAGCAGACCAACACGCCCAACAGCGGTGTGGTGTTCTTCGCGCTCAAACCTTCCAGCGAACGTACGCACAGCGCCGAGGAAATCACCGCTCAGCTCAATGCTGCCTTTGCAGATGTACAGGAGGGGCTGGTGTTCTCGTTCATGCCGCCTCCCATCATGGGACTGGGTGCGGGTTCAGGCTATTCCCTGTACATCCAGGATCGCACCGGTGCGGGCTACGGCGCCTTGCAGACGGCCAGTAATCAGTTGGCCGGCGCGCTTTCGCAGACGCCTGGCTTCCAGTTCCCGATCGGGTCCTATCAGGCCAACGTGCCGCAACTCGATGCCGTGGTCGATCGCGTCAAGGCCAAGGCTCAAGGCGTGGCGGTGACGGACCTGTTCGAGACGCTGCAGGTGTATCTGGGGTCTTCCTACGTCAACGACTTCACGCGATTCGGACGTACTTTCCGCGTGATGGCTCAGGCCGATGCCTCGTTCAGAAGCAACGTCGAAGACATCGGCAATCTGCGCACCCGCAATGCGCAGGGCGAGATGGTGCCCATCGGCAGCATGGTGGACATTCGCGAAACCTACGGTCCCGATCCTGTGATCCGCTACAACAGCTACCCGGCGGCCGATCTGATCGGAACCACGGATCCGCGCATGGTGTCTTCGTCACAGGCCCTGCAAGGCGTACAGGCCGTAGCCGCGCAGGTGTTGCCCCCGGGCATGACGCTGGAGTGGACCGATCTGAGTTATCAGCAGTCCACCCAGGGCAATGCCGCAATGGTGGTGTTCCCGCTGGCCGTGATCCTGGCATTCCTCGTGCTGGCTGCGCTGTATGAAAGCTGGTCGTTGCCGCTGGCCGTCGTGCTGATCGTGCCGATGACCATTCTGTCGGCCATGTTCGGCGTATGGCTGACCGGGGGTGATGCAAACATCTTCGTGCAGATCGGTCTGGTCGTGCTGATAGGCCTGGCGTGCAAGAACGCCATCCTGATCGTGGAATTCGCGCGCGAGCTCGAACACGACGGACGCAGCACGATCGACGCTGCGCTGGAAGCGTGCCGCCTGCGTCTGCGTCCCATCATCATGACCTCGATCGCCTTCATAGCCGGTGTCGTACCGCTGATGATCGGAACGGGCGCGGGTGCCGAAGTCCGTCAGGTGATGGGCGTGACAGTGTTCGCCGGCATGCTGGGCGTGACGCTGTTCGGCCTGTTCCTGACCCCTGTGTTTTATGTCGCGCTGCGCAAGCTGGCGATACGTTCGACGCGCAAGCCAGTAGAGGCGGCGCCGCTGGAGAATAGTCATGGTTGAGTTTTCGTCGCGATTGCGCTGGGCAATCGCTCCCCTGGTCGCAGCCATTCTGTCGGCATGCGCCGTCGGGCCCGACTACACCCGCCCGGCAACAGCCTCTGACGATGCCTACCTGCGTGCCGATGCCGCGTCGGCCGATCTGCCGGTGCCCGCAGCCGACGCCGAGTTCTGGCGGACGATGGGCGACCCGTTGCTGGAAAAACTGGTCGACCAGGCGCTGGCTGCCAACCACGATCTGCGTGGCGCGCTGGCGCGCTATGAACAGGCGGCGGCACTGTCGCGCGAACGCCGTGCCGACCGGTTCCCCACCTTAGGTGCCTCTGCCGAGTTCACCGGAGTGCGCAACAGCGCTGCCCAGTTCCCCAATCTGTCACGCGGGCAGCGCGATGGCGAACTGCACAGTGCCAGCATCAGCGCGGTATGGGAACTCGATTTCTTCGGACGCGTGCGCCGCAGCATCGAGGCGCAGAACGCGCAGACCGACGCCACCGCGGCGGATCTGGCCGGCGTACAGGTGGCCATCGTGTCCGAACTGGCCGACACCTATTTCCGCTTGCGTGGCTTGCAGGTGCAGTTGCAGGTCGCGCGTGACAACACGGCCAACCAGACCAATACACTGGATCTGATCACCGCGCTTCTGGACAATGGCCGCGGCACCTCGTTCGATGCCGACCGGGCACGCACGCAGCTCGAACTGACGCGTTCGCGCATCGCTCCCCTGGAGGCCGAGGCCGCCGTGGCCATGCACCGCTTGTCGGTTCTCACGGGGCAGACGCCTTCGGCACTCGCGCCGGTGCTCGAACAGGCCGTGTCCCTGCCGACGATGGCCGCCACGGTCAATCCGGGCGCGCCTGGCGATCTCTTGCGTCGCCGGCCCGACATTGCCGCGGCCGAACGGCGCCTGGCCTCGGCCAGCGCACGGATCGGCGTGGCCACGGCCGACCTGTTCCCGCGCTTCACGCTGGGTGGGTTGATCGGCACGCAGGCGCTCGGCCTGGGTTCCATGTTCGAGCGCGATCAGGAAACGCGCCTGATTTCCCTGGGCATAGATGGTTCGTTTCTGGACGTCGCGCGGGTTCGCGCCCGCATCGCGGCGGCCAACGCCGATGCCGCAGGTCGTCTGGCCGACTACGAAGGCACCGTGCTGCGAGCCATGGAGGAAACGGAAAACTCGCTGGTGAGGCTTTCACGCACGCAGGTGGAGAACGGCTCGCTCACGCAGGCCGCACAGGCCGCCCGTCGCGCTGCGGATACCGCACGACTGCAGTTCGACGGGGGCGCGATCAGTGTGCTCGAAGTGCTGGACGCTGAACGCTCGCGCCTGGAGGCTGAAGACCTGCTGGCCCAAAGCACGACGCGCCAGGCCACAGCCCTGGTCGCCGTCTACAAGGCCCTGGCCGGCGGCTGGCCGCAGCAGATTCCCGAAGCGCAAGGCGAGCGCTACGCCGCCAGAAAGTAGCCTTTTTGTGCTTGGAGCAGGCGAGGCGGCATGGTCGACGAAATGTCAACCGTGCCGCCGGCATTGCTGCTTCCTTGCCGTGCCCTTATAGTGTCGCGTTGCCCAGCTTGGGCACAGTTTTGCTTAAGGGTATGCAGCAATGGATCCGGTCGTCATCGTGGTAGCAGGCGCGGTTGCCGCCGGGTTTGTGCAAGGATTGTCGGGGTTCGGATTTGGCCTGGTCGCCATGTCGTTCTGGGCCTGGACGCTGGATCCCATGCTGGCCGCGGCGCTTTCCGTGTTCGGTTCGCTGACCGGGCAGGTCGTTGCCGCTGTTACCGTCCGGCGGCGTTGGAACCTGGCATTGCTCGCGCCTTTCATCCTGGGTGGGCTGTGTGGCATTCCGCTGGGCGTGTTTCTGTTGCCGCATCTGGACACCAACTGGTTCAAGGCCATACTGGGCACGTTCCTGGTCCTGTGGTGTCCGGCCATGCTTGCTGCCAGCAACATGCCGCGCATCGAGCGCGGCGGCAGGATCGCCGACGCGCTGGCCGGTATGGCCGGGGGCATCATGGGTGGCATTGGTGGTTTTACCGGGACCGTGCCCACGCTATGGTGCACATTGCGCGGCCTGGCCAAGGACACGCAGCGCGCCATCATTCAGAACTTCAATCTGTCCATGTTGGCGGTCACCTTCGCGATCTATCTGGCAAGCGGGTTGATCACGGCGCAGACATTGCCGATGATGGCCATCGTCGCGCCGGCCATGTTGATTCCCACCATCCTGGGCACGCGTGTGTATGTGGGCGTGAGCGACATCACGTTCAGGCGTATTGTGCTCAGCTTGCTCACATGCTCCGGCGTTGCGCTGCTGGCCTCGTCGCTTCCAGTCCTGCTTCAGGCGCGATAGGGTGGTTTGCCGGGGTCACGCAGCGGATTGAGCAACGGCTTCAGGCCGTTGTGATCGATCTCGCGCATCAGCGCCAGCAGGCGTCCGAGTTCGCCGGGGGGAAATCCTTCGCGTGCAAACCAGTGCAGGTAGTTTGCCGGCAGGTCGGACAGAATTCGCCCTTGATAACGGCCGAAAGGCATTTCCATCGTTACCAGTTTCTGCAGGTCGCTTGCGTTCATGGGGGATGTCACTCTCTACAATGCGGTCAATCATACTTGGGAGAGGCATCATGCAACCGCAATTCTGGCTCGACCGCTGGCGCGAAGGCAGCACGCATTTTCATCAGAACCGGGTCACACCGCTCTTGCAGAAGTACTGGCCGACGCTGAACCTGCCCGCAGGCAGCCGCGTGCTGGTGCCCTTGTGCGGCAAGACGCTGGACATGGTGTGGCTGGCCGAAGCGGGCCACCAGGTGCTTGGCGTGGAGCTTGCCGAGCTGGCCGTCACCCAGTTCTTCGATGAGCAGGGGCTGGTGCCCAGCCTGCACACCACGTCTGCCGGACGCCATTACACCGCCGGTGCGATCGAGATCATCTGCGGCGACATTTTCGACCTGGATGCGCACGTGCTGGCTGGCTGCTCGGGCGTGTTCGATCGGGCGGCGCTGGTGGCGCTGCCTGCGCCGATGCGCCAGCGCTATGTCGAGCATGTGTACAGGCAACTGGCCCCTGACTACAGAGGGCTATTGATCACCCTGGACTACGATCAGTCGCAGATGGACGGTCCGCCTTTCTCGGTGGGTGATACCGAAGTACAGGCGCTGTTCGCTTCCCACTCCGATGCACGCATTCTCAGCCGGCGCGGCATGCTGGACAAGGAGCCCAAGTTCGCCGAGCGCGGGCTGACGCAACTCGACACCGTCGTCTACGATCTGCAAAAACGCAGGAAAGATATGTAAATTAGTTAATTGCTTGGGCAAATCTGCATTGCTATGATCGGTTCACATCGTGCGGTCCAGCGTGGCCGCCATACCTATAGTGTGAGGACAAGACATGGCAGCCCATCCCAAGCCGCAAGGCGACGTGCCCACCGTGAGCCTGCTGATCGACGGCAAACTCGTTGAATCAAGCTCAACGGTGTGGCGCGACGTCATCAATCCTGCCACGCAGGAAGTACTGGCGCGTGTGCCCTTCGCCACGAAAGAGGAAGTCGATCTGGCCGTCGCTTCGGGCAAGCGCGCGTTCGAGACCTGGCGCAAGACGCCCATCGGTGTACGCGCCCGCATTTTCCTGAAATACCAGCAACTCATACGCGAGAACATGAAGGCTCTTGCCGCCATCCTGACGGCTGAACAAGGCAAGACGCTGGCCGACGCCGAGGGCGATGTCTTCAGGGGGCTGGAGGTGGTCGAACACGCTGCGGCAGTCGGTAATCTGCAATTAGGTGAACTGGCCAACAACGTGGCGGGCGGTGTGGACACCTACACGATCCTGCAACCCCTGGGCGTGTGTGCAGGCATCACGCCATTCAACTTTCCCGCCATGATTCCGCTCTGGATGTTTCCGATGGCTATCGCCACGGGCAACACCTTCGTGCTCAAGCCGTCGGAGCAGGATCCGATGGTCACCATGCGTCTGGCAGAACTGGCGATCGAGGCGGGCGTGCCTCCCGGTGTGCTGAACGTGGTGCATGGCGGTGAGGACGTGGTCAATGCCATCTGCGACCATCCGGATATCCAGGCCGTGTCCTTCGTCGGTTCAACCAGGGTTGGCACCCATGTCTATCACCGTGCAAGCCAGGCGGGCAAGCGTGTGCAGTGCATGATGGGTGCCAAGAATCACGCCATCGTGCTGGCCGATGCCAACAAGGAACAGACCCTGAACAACATTGCCGGCGCGGCGTTCGGCGCCGCCGGCCAACGCTGCATGGCGTTGTCGGTGGTGGTGCTGGTGGGGCCGGCGCGCGACTGGGTCGCCGATATCGTGGCCCGGGCGCAAACGCTGGTGGTGGGTGCCGGCGCCGATGCCGCAACCGATGTGGGGCCGCTCATTTCGCGTTCGGCGCACAGCCGCGTGACGGCTCTGATCGAACGCGGTGTGAGTGGCGGCGCCACTCTCGAGCTGGACGGACGCGAGGCCGTCGTCGATGGATTCGAACAAGGCAATTTTGTGGGGCCAACCATCTTCTCCAAAGTGAAACCCGGCAACCCCATCTACGACGAAGAAGTGTTCGGGCCGGTACTGGCGCTCATGGAAGCCGAGACGCTGGACGAGGCCATCGCCATCATCAATGCGAACCCCAACGGCAATGGAACGGCCTTGTTCACGCAGTCCGGTGCTGCCGCACGCCGGTTCAAGGAGGACATCCTGGTGGGGCAGGTGGGCATCAACGTTCCCATTCCGGTGCCGGTGCCGCTGTTCTCCTTCAGTGGCTCGCGCGCCTCCAAGCTGGGTGATCTGGGACCCTACGGCAAGCAGGTGATTCTGTTCTACACGCAGACCAAGACGGTTACCGAACGCTGGTTCGACGACGACGTGGTCTCGGGTAAAGTGAATACCACCATCAGTCTGAGCTGAGCGCCGTCATGGATTTCGAACTGAACGAGGATCAGCGCGCCTATCAGGACGCTGCACGCACATTTGCCGCCCAGGCGCTGGCGCCGCACGCGGCCACGTGGGACGCCGAGTGCATCTTTCCCGTGGATGCCATACGCGAGGCCGGCAAGCTCGGTTTTTGCGGGTTGTATGCCGATCCGCAATACGGCGGCCTGGGCCTGTCACGGCTGGATGCCAGCCTGGTGTTCGAGGAACTGGCAGCAGCCTGCCCGTCCACGACGGCCTACATCACCATCCACAACATGGTCGCGTGGATGATCACCTCCTTTGCGCAGACCGAGGTGGCCGGGCATTGGGGGCCTTTGCTCACCACCGGCGAAAAGCTGGGCTCCTATTGCCTGACCGAACCCGGTGCCGGTTCTGACGCGGGCTCGCTCAAGACCAGCGCCCGGCGCGAGGGTGACAGCTACGTCATCAATGGTGCCAAGGCTTTCATATCCGGGGCAGGTGCAACCGATGTGCTGGTCGTGATGGCGCGCACGGGCGCAGGTGGCGCGGCGGGTGTCTCGGCGTTTGTCGTGCCGGCGGACGCGGCAGGCATCAGCTACGGGCGCAAGGAAGAGAAGATGAGCTGGAACAGCCAGCCCACACGCACGATCACTTTTGACAATGTGCGCATACCGGCGGCCAATCTGATGCAGGAGGAGGGCAAGGGCTTTCGCATCGCCATGAAAGGGCTGGATGGCGGGCGCATCAACATCGGCGCGTGTTCGGTGGGCGCGGCGCAAGGTGCCTTGCAGGCTGCCCATCGCTACATGGGCGAGCGGCGTCAGTTCGACAAGACGCTTTCCCAGATGCAGGCACTGCAGTTTCGCCTGGCCGACATGGCCATCGAACTCGTTGCTGCGCGGCAGATGATCCGTCTCGCGGCGTCCAAGCTGGATGCCGGCAGCGCAGACGCCACCACCTATTGCGCGATGGCCAAACGCTTTGCGACCGACGTGGGATTCAAGGTCTGCAACGATGCGCTGCAATTGCATGGGGGCTATGGCTATATCCGCGAGTATCCGCTTGAGCGGCTGGTGCGCGACACCCGGGTTCACCAGATCCTGGAGGGCACCAACGAAATCATGCGCCTGATCGTGGCCAGAAGGCTGTTCGATCAGGCCGATACGGATATCCCTCGATAACGCAGCAAGACATTCAAAACATACAAGAACGGAGACGACGATGACGCAAACCAATACCCCTCTGGCGATTGCTTTCGTGGGCCTGGGCAACATGGGGGCGCCCATGGCGCTGAACCTGCACAAGGCCGGACACCGTGTGACCGCATTCGATCTGTCCAAAACAGCCATGCAGTCGGTTGCTGCACAAGGCATCGCGCAGGCCACTTCTGCCCAGCAGGCCGTGCAGGGCGCCGATATCCTGATCTCCATGCTGCCGGCCAGTCGTCATGTCGAGGCCCTCTATCTCGGTCACGAGGGCAAGCCGGGCCTGCTGGCCGACATTTCTCCCGAGACATTGGTCATCGACTCCAGCACGATTGCCGCGGCCAGCGCCATCAAGGTGGCGCGTGCGGCGGCTCAGGCCGGTTTGACCATGCTCGATGCGCCTGTCTCGGGCGGAACGGGAGGCGCGGCAGCCGGCACGCTCACCTTCATGGTCGGTGGCGACGCGGAAGCCTTCGAGCGGGCCAGACCCGTCTTGCAACTGATGGGCAAGAATCTCTTCCATGCCGGTGGCGCAGGCGCAGGGCAGGCGGCCAAACTGTGCAACAACATGCTGCTGGGCATCCTGATGATCGGCACCGGCGAGGCACTCGCGTTGGGGCGGGCCAACGGGCTCGATCCGGCGGTGTTGTCCGAAATCATGCGCCTGAGCTCGGGCGGCAACTGGGCGCTGGAAAAATACAATCCGGTGCCGGGCATCATGCCCGCCGCGCCAGCCTCCAAAGACTACCAGGGCGGTTTCGGCACCGACCTCATGCTCAAGGATCTGGGCCTGGCGATGGAGTCCGCCCAGATGACCGAGGCGATCACCCCGCTAGGCACCCTGGCGCGCAACATCTACGCCATGCACAGCCGCCAGGGCCATGGCGCACTGGATTTCTCCAGTGTGATCAAACAGTTCTACAAAGACCTTTGACGGCGAGTCATCGCAGAACTCGCCTGTATCGCACATCCTGCGATAGCAAATCGTTATCGTCAGGGGCGCAAAAAATATTAGACGCAGTGGGGACGAAACTGCGATAGTCGGGTTTATGGAAACCTTCGAACTCACGACTTTGCCGGCTTCGGTCGAAGCCCAGCGAACTCGGCTGCGTGCTTTGCTGGATGCCGAAGTGGCGCACACGCCCGCACCGATCCGGGCGCGCTCCTGGATGCGCTTCGATGCCGAATTCAGTCGGCGGCTGGCCGCCGAGGGCTGGCTGGGACTGACCTTGCCCAAGGCTTATGGGGGCCAGGAACTCGGGCCATATGCCCGCTTCATGGTCAGCGAGGAGCTGCTGTGCGCGGGGGCACCGGTATCGGCTCACTGGATTGCCGACCGGCAAAGCGGGCCGCTCATCCTGCGATTCGGCACCGACACGCAGCGCGAGTTCTACCTGCCCCGCATCGCGCGAGGCGAGGCGTTTTTCTGCATCGGCATGAGCGAGCCCAACAGCGGGTCGGATCTGGCCAGCATACGTACACGTGCGGTGCAGCGCGAAGGCGGCTGGACCCTCACGGGTTCCAAGATATGGACGACCTACGCTCACAAGGCGCATTACATGATTGCGCTGGTACGCACCGATGGCGATGCCGATTCGCGTCACGAAGGGCTTTCGCAGTTCATCATCGATCTCTCTCTGCCTGGCGTGACGGTGCGCCCGATCCAGGACGCTTCGGGCGATGCGCATTTTTCCGAAGTCTTCTTCGACGACGTTCAGCTGGGCCCTGATGCCTTGATCGGGCAGCGCGGCCAGGGCTGGGCCCAGGTGAATGCCGAACTGGCGTTCGAGCGCAGCGGCCCCGAACGGATCTACTCCAGCATGGTGCTGGTCGAGGCCTGGATCGAGTATCTGCGCACCGAACCCGATCTGCATGACGGAGCCTGTGAACTGGTGGGTGAACTGATGGCGTGGCTGGCCACCCTGCGTGCCATGTCGCTGGCCATTGCGGGCAGCCTGGCGCGAGGCGGCAATCCGGTGGTCGAGGCTTCGCTGGTCAAGGATATCGGTACTGAAATCGAGCAGGCCGTGCCCTTGCGCATCGCCGCCGATCTGGCGCGGCACCCGGATCGTCCGGTGCCTGCCGCGCTTGCCGAGACGGTGGCGTATCTGCTGCAGGTCTATCCGACGTTCTCATTGCGCGGGGGCACGCGTGAAATCCTGCGTGGCATCATTGCCCGTGGACTGGGGCTCAGATGACACACGAAAACGACGATCCGATCGGCAGCGCCGCCCGCCGGCTGTTTGGCGACATCTTCGATGGCAGCGCCGGCCAGCAGGCAGGCGACGCCGCGGCAACGCAGTGGGCACAGTGTGTGGAAGGCGGCTTCGTGCATGCGCTGCTGCCCGAATCGCAGGACGGCATCGGGCTGTCCTTGTCCGACTACTTTTCCACGGCCCTGGCCGCAGGTGCCTGCGCCTCGCCACTGCCCATCGTTCACACGGCGTTGTTCCTGCGCCTGCTGGCTGACGCCACGCCCGAGCTGGCTTTACCCGAAGGTGCGATTACGTACGCCGAGCGTGCTGTCGTGCGCGACGGAGCATTGTGCGCGCTTGAGGTTCCCTGGGCCGATGTCAGCCAGTGGGCGCTGGCCGATACCCCGGATGGCGTATGGCTGCTGCCCGTCGATGGCGATGCCGGCAACGCCCGGCACAGGGTCTGCCAGGGCGCTGGCCCGAACGCCTGGACGGCTGCGGGAGGGCGTGCGCTGCCGGTCTCGGGCGAGACCTTGCGTGCCGTGGCGGCTGCTGGCTACAGCGCGCTGTTGGCCGGAGCGCTCGAACGCATGCTGGCGCTCACGCTGCACCATGCCAACGAACGCAAGCAGTTCGGCAAGCCCATTGGCCGTTTTCAGGCGATCCAGCAGCAGATCAGTGCGATGGCCGAGCGGGTGACGGCGGCGCGCATGGCGGCGCAGATGGGCTTCAACGACGATGTCTGGTCCGCACGCATCGACTCGCTCGCCGTGGCCAAGGCCATCACCAGCGAGGTCGTGCCCATGGCTGCTTCGGTCGCGCACGCGGTGCATGGCGCCATCGGCGTGACGGCGGAGTTTGCGTTGCAGCGATATTCCGGTGCAGCGCATCGTTGGCGCGGGGCGGCGGGCGGGGAGGTGTACTGGCGCCGGCTGATCGGCCAGCGCGTGCTGGCCGATCCATCGTTGCCCCGCGATTTTCTGCGTACGCACCTGTCCGGCGCACGCTGAGCGTAGTGACGCCGATTCAATCCGCCTGATCGGCCTCGAGTTGCAGCAAGCGACGTTTGCGCTCCACGCCCCAACGATAGCCAGAGAGGGCGCCGTCGCTGCGCACCACGCGGTGGCAGGGAATAGCCACGGCCAGCCAGTTGGCCGCGCAGGCTCCGGCCACCGCACGAATCGCCTTGGGCGCACCTATGCGCTGTGCGATGTCGGCATAGGACACCGTGGTGCCCGGTGTGATCTCGCGCAATGCCTGCCAGACCCGCTGCTGGAACACCGTGCCGCGCACGTCCAGGGGCAGCGTCCAGCTCAGCGCGGGCGCTTCGATCGCGCCGACGACCTGCGCCACCAGGCTGTGGAAATCCGGATCGTCGCCCACCAGCGCTGCGTGGGGAAAACGATCCTGCAGTTCACACACCAGTGCCTGCGGGTCATCGCCCAGCAGGATCGCACACACACCGCTTTGACTGCTGGCGACCAGTATTGCGCCGAGTTTCGACTGGCCCACGGCAAAGCGAATGTCGGTGTCCTGGCCGCCCTGAGCGTAGGCGCGAGGCGCCATGCCCAGCATCTGCGGCGCTTTTTCATAAAAGCGGCTGCTGGCGTTGAAACCAGCGTCCATGATGGCGCGGGTGACGCTGTTGCCTCTGCCCAGTGCACTGCGCACGTCGCGTCCCTGTTTGCCCAGTCCATAAGCCTTAGGGGTCATGCCCGTGTAGGTTTTGAAAAGCCGGTGAAAATGGTGCGGGCTCAGTCCGGCCGCTGCTGCCAGTTCGTGCAGTGCGGGCGGAGTTTCGGACTGTTCGATCTGGCGGCAGGCCTGGGCAATGATGTCGGCATGGGCACGATCGATGGCGCTGCGATCCGGTCCGCGGCGCTGGCTGGGGCGATAGCCCGCCTGCCTGGCGGCAAGCGCGGTGTCGAAGAATTCGACGTTCTCGCGTTTGGGCAGGCGCGCCGCGCTGCTGGGGGCGGCATATACCCCCGTCGTTTTGACGGCATACACGAACTGTCCGTCGGCCCGGGCATCACGCGCCACGACCGCGGCCCAACGAGCCTGCTCCAGGGCAGCGCCGGGCGCTGCGTCAGCGGGGAGAGAAGTGTGAGATCTGGCCATGACCGATCCTGTGCAATGGATGACAATACCCCAGCTTAAAAACAAATGCAGGCACCCGCATCCCGACTCTTGCGGTCGAACTCTTGCCGTGAGGGCGGGTCAGATCAGACACCATGACACTCGATCTTTTTAATGACGATGCTTTCACCGAGCGCGATGCCCGCATGGGCGAGCAGGCCTGCGTGCTGCGCGGGTTCGCAGGCGCAGACATGCCACAGGTGCTGGCGGCCCTGCAGGCGGTACTGCAGCAGTCGCCACTGCGCCATATGATCACGCCGGGCGGCCACACCATGTCGGTGGCCACGACCAACTGCGGTCAGCTGGGCTGGATCACCGATGAGCGAGGCTATCGTTACGCTGCGCTCGATCCGCAGTCGCAGTTACCCTGGCCGGCCATGCCCGAGGTATTCAGCCGTCTGGCGCAAGCCGCTGCCAGACGCGCCGGGTTTGCCGACTTCGATCCCGACGCCTGTCTGGTCAATCGTTATGCGCCCGGTGCGAAGATGTCGCTGCATCAGGACAGAAACGAGCGTGACCGGCGTGCGCCCATCGTGTCCGTCTCACTGGGCATGCCAGCTGTTTTTGTGTTTGGCGGACATGCGCGCTCAGACCCCGTGCAGCGCTATCCGCTCTTTCATGGCGACGTCGCGGTCTGGGGCGGCGTGGATCGCATGCGGTTTCACGGCGTCCTGCCGGTGAAGTCCTCGCCTCACGCCAGCCTGGGCGCCTACCGGATCAATCTGACCTTTCGCCAGGCCGCTTGAGCGGCAGGCGGCGCATGACCCGCCTTCAACGGGAGGCTGTGGCCAGTTCTGGTTTTCTGAAGCAGGCGTTTTCGTGGTCTTCGACGATGCCGCATGCCTGCATCCATGCGTATACGATCACCGGCCCCACGAACTTGAAACCGCGTTTTTTCAAGGCCTTCGATATGTCCTGGGACAGCGGCGTCTGCACGGGGCGCGGGCCGTCCATATGGATGGGTGTGTTGCCAGCCATGCCCCAGATGAAGTCGGAAAAATCCTCTCCCGCTGCCTGCATCGCCAGATAGGCACGGGCATTTCCGATGGTGGCTTCTATCTTGCTGCGCGAACGGATGATGCCGGCATCGAGCATCAGGCGTTCGATGTCGTCCTGATCGAACGCAGCCACGCGCACCGGGTCGAAATGGGCGAATGCTGCGCGAAAAGCGTCGCGCTTCTTCAGAATGGTCAGCCACGACAGGCCGGCCTGAAAGCCATCGAGCATCAGCTTTTCCCACAGCTTGCGGCTGTCACGTTCAGGCACGCCCCACTCGCAATCGTGATAGACCTCGAGCAGAGGGTGGGATTGAGCCCATACGCAGCGATACGACATTGATGTTCCGATGATCAGCCAGAGATGGCGGCACTATAGCGCTTGATACCGTTCACGCGGCGCGCTGCCAATCGACTTCGTGCCGTGCGATGGCTTCAGTGATGAAGTTCAGCAGCGTACGGGTGGCAAGCGTCGGGAAACGGTTGGGCGCGGTGAGCAGGTACAGCGAGTCGCCCACGCCTTCGGGTTGAAAATCGGGAAGTACCTCTTGCAGTTGCCCGGCAGCCAGCTCGCGCCAGACGGCATAGCGCGGCAGCAGCGCCACACCCAATCCACCCAGGGTGGCCTGTTTGATGAAAGGGTAGTCGCCCGACTGCAGGCGTGGGGCGACTTGCACGACCAGGACTTCGCCCCGCCGTTCCAGCTTCAGGCCGAAGCGTCGGCCCATCGATGCCGGTGCGATCAGATCGACCTGGCCCAGGTCTGAAATCCCGTGGATGCCGGCATGCGTGTGCAGAAACGCGGGCGATGCGCACAGGCACCAGAATACGCTGCACAGGCGTCGCGCCACCTGGTCCAGTGGCGGCGAGAACGTGATCTTCAGGGCGATGTCCACTTCCGAAGATATCAGGTCGCCGATATGGTCATTGATCATCACCCGCAAGGAGATGTCCGGATATTGTCTGGCGAAATCCAGCAGCAGTGGTGCCAGATAGAGGTGACCCAGACCGGTCGGCAGGCGTATGCGCACATCGCCACTGACCGTCTGGCCAAGGCTGTCGATGGACGTGCGTGCCGCGTCCACTTCCTCCAGCATGCGAGCGCCGCGTGCATAGAGCAGGTCGCCAGCCTGGGTCAGTTCCATGCGCCGTGTCGTGCGGGTCAGCAGCTGGGCACCCAGCGCCAGTTCCAGCGACTTCAACCGATGCGACATGTTCGATCGCGTCATGCCTGAGCGCTGCGCCGCCTCACTCAAGGTACGCGATTCCACGACGGTGACGAACAGACGTATCAGATTCAGATCGATTTTATTGTCAATCATTGTTCAACAGAGATGGCACAAGTTGCGGGATTGTTCATTTTGGCACAGCGACTTAGGATGACCGTCATTGATTTGAGTGTGAGTGTCTGATGAGCGATGTCGAGTGGTTGCCGTTTAGTGGGCTGAAAGTGCTGGATATCAGTCAGGGGGTGGCTGGTCCCTATTGCGCACAGATCCTGTGGCAGCAAGGGGCTGAGGTCATCAAGGTCGAGCCGCCCGAAGGCGACTGGGGGCGCCACGTGGGCGTGGTGCGCCAGGGGCAGAGTGCCCTGTCGGTTTGCTATAACGCAGGCAAGCAGGGCGTGTGCATCGATGCGCGCACCCCCCAGGGCCGCCTGGCCCTGCGAGCCCTGGCCGAGCAGGCCGATGTGATCGTGCAGAACTTCCGTCCCGGCGTGGTCGAGCGCCTGGGCGTGGACTACGCCTCGCTGAAGGCGGCGCGGCCCGCACTGGTCTATGTGTCCATCAGTGGCTATGGCGCCGATGGTCCCGCTTGCGCGGCACCCGCCTCGGACTCGGTCATGCAGGCAGACAGCGGCCTGATGTTCAGCAACCAGAACGAGGCTGGCGAGCCTGCGCGTGTAGGGATCCTGCTGGCCGATATTTCCACGGGCCTGTACGCCGCACAGGCCACTTCTGCTGCGCTGTACCGGCGCGCCATGACCGGGCAGGGCATGCATGTCGCGCTCAGTCTGTTCGAGGCGTGCGCGGCGCTGCAGGCCAACGACATCACTGCCTATGCGGTGGCCGGGGCACGACCGGCCGGCGCCGTCAGTGCGCCCAATGGCGTGTTCGCCACTGCCGATGGGCGTCTGTCCGTGCTGGCATTGAACAACGATCAGTTTGCGCGTTTGTGCCGCGCCCTGGATCGCCAGGCGTGGCTGGCGGACAGCCGCTATGCCGAGAACGCCACGCGCATGACGCATCGCGATGTGCTGCACGCCGACCTGGCCAGCCAACTTGTCACTCAGCCATCGGCCTACTGGATCGAACGCCTTGCGCGCGAGCAGGTCCTGCATGCGCCGGTGCGCGATTACGACCAGGTGCTCGCGCACCCGCAGGCGCGACATCTGGGCGTGTTCGACACGCTGGATCAGCCGGGCCTGGGGCCGTTGCCCACCGTCGTCGCGCCCGGTCTCGGTGGGCGTCGCGCACCCGTGGCGGCACCCGCCATAGGCGCGCACACGAAGCGGGTGTTCGAGCAGGCCGGTGTCAGTGCCGAACAGGTCCAGAGCTGGCTTGACGCCGGCGTCATCCGCCAGGAGGGACGCGATGCGCGCGCTGCAATGTGACGCCTGGGGCACGCCTGACAGTCTGGTTCTGCGCGAGGACATTGCGCCACGCACGCCCGGGCCGGACGAGGTCGCCATCGAGGTGGCCTATGCCAGTGTGAGTCACGCCGTGGGCCTGATGGTGGCGGGGCGTTATCAGACGCGCCCGCCGTTGCCGTTCACGCCTGGAACCGAAGCCGTCGGGACCATTACTGCGGTGGGCGCCAACGTCACGCGCCTGAAAGCTGGCCAGCGAGTGGTGGCGATTGCCGACTGGGGATGCTTCGCAGAACAGTTGATCGTCGCCCATCACACGGTCTATCCCATTCCCGATGCCGTCTCCTGGCTGCAGGCTTTGCCCATTCCGCTCTCGTATGGCACTGCCTTCACCGGCATGCTCTGGCGCAGTGCGCTCAGCGCGGGCGAAACCGTGCTGGTGCTGGGTGCAGGCGCAGGCGTCGGGCTTGCCGCTGTCGAGATCGCCGTGGCGACGGGTGCGCGCGTGATCGCCTGCGCGAGCACACCTGCCAAGCGTGAGCAGGCCCTGGCGCGTGGCGCCAGTCATGCGGTCGCACCCGGCGAAGATCTGGCCGCACAGGTCAAGTCGGCGACCGATGGTCGTGGCGTCGATCTGGTGGTGGACCCGGTAGGCGGCGAACTGTTTTCCCGTGCCGTGCGTGCCTGCGCCGCCAACGCGCGCCTGCTGAGCATCGGGTTCGCCAGCGGCCAACAGCCGGAAGTCGCGGCGAATCTTTTTCTGGTGAAGAACCTCACCCTGCATGGGTTTTTCTACGGACGCTACATCGGATGGACGCCGGCCAATGAGCGTGCCGTCCACGCGCCGGCCTTGCAGCATGCCATCGCCACCTTGCTGGGCTGGGTGGTCGATGGCCGCGTACAGCCCGTGGTGTCACAGGTTTTCCCGTTGTCCGGCCTGTCCGACGCGATGCATGCGCTGGACAGCCGTCAGGTGATCGGCAAGCTCGCCCTGCGGATCACTGCTTGAACGCTTGTTGTCCATATCCATAACTATTCCAGGAGACAAAAACATGTTGAGATTATCCGCAGCGATTTCTGGCCGTCTGCTGCCGGCCCTGGCCGCCAGCACGGCATGCCTGTTCGCCGCAGCGCCCACCGTGCATGCACAGAGCTATCCGGAGCGCCCCATCCGCATGATCGTGCCTTACCCGCCGGGCGGTCCGACCGACATCGTTGCCCGCCTGGCAGCGGTAGAAATGGGCAAGACTATCGGTCAACCCATCATCGTGGACAACAAGCCTGGCGCCAGCGGCATGATCGGCGCCGAGCAGGTGGCGCGTGCTGCGCCCGATGGCTACACCTTCCTGGCCAACGCCTCGCTGCAAGTGATCAATCCGCACATCTACAAGGAAATGCGGTATGACTCCTTCAACGATTTCGTTCCCATCACGCAGTTGGCCGATGTGCCTCTGGTATTGGTCGTGCCGCCCGATTCGCCGATCAAGTCGGTGGCCGACCTGGTCGCCTACGGCAAGAAGAATCCAGGTGCGCTGAACTTCGGATCAGCCGGAAGTGCCTCTTCACAGCAGTTGGCGGGGGAGTCGTTCAAGACGGTTGCCGGTATCAAGATGCAGCATGTGCCCTATAAAGGGAGCGCGCCGGCGCTGACCGATCTGATGGGCTCGCAGATCCAGCTGATGTTCGATTCCATGCCGTCGGCGATGCCATTCATCAAGACCGGCAAGCTGCGCCCCGTGGCGGTCACCACGCGCCAGCGCGTCGCCGAGCTGTCCGATGTGCCCACCATCGCCGAATCGGGTTATCCCGATTTCGATATCAGCACCTGGTATGGTTTCTGGGCACCCAAGGGGACGCCCAAGGACATCGTGGCCAAGCTCTCCGAGCACGCTGCGCTGGCACTCAAGCAGCCCAAGGTCGCCGAGCAGTACGCGGGCATGGGCGCCATTCCGGTTGGATCCTCGCCCGAGGTGTTTGCCCAGTACGTGACTTCCGAGGGCAAGAAGTGGGCGGAGATCGTGCGAGCGGCGGACGTTCCTAAGCAATAAGCGAGGTTCAGAGCACTGCAACAAGCGCGCCAAAACATCTAAAAATTAGATGTTTTGGCGTTGAAATTTGCGCTTTTTTATTCAATCAGCAGATCTTATGATGAATCCATCGCGCATCGCAGTGATGCCAACCAGGAGATCATCATGAACATCATCCGTCATTCTTCAGAACGGGGCCATGCCCAACACGGTTGGCTCGACAGCTATCACTCTTTCTCGTTCGGCGAGTATTACGACGCCAACCACATGGGCTGGGGGCCTTTGCGCGTGATCAACGAGGACAGGGTGCAGCCCGGTCAAGGCTTTGGCACACACGGCCATCGCGACATGGAAATCCTGTCCTACGTTCTTTCCGGCGCGCTCGCTCACAAGGACTCGATGGGCAATGGGTCCACGCTGCGTCCGGGCGGCGTGCAACTGATGAGCGCCGGTTCGGGTGTGCGGCACAGCGAGTTCAATCCCGACGAAGCCAGCCCGGCTCATTTCCTGCAGATCTGGATTCAGCCCAAGTTCACGGGCACGCGGCCTTCCTATCAGGAAAACGAAGTGCCGGATTCCGAAAAGCGGGGAGTGCTGCGTCCGATCGTCTCGCCCGACGGGCGCGAGGGCTCACTGACGATCGGGCAGGATGCGGTCGTCTATGCGGCTCTGGTCGATGGCAACGAACGTATCGAACATGGCATGCTTGCTGGGCGGCGAGGCTACGTCCACATCGCTCGTGGGGTGGTGAACGTCAATGGGCAACGGCTTCACGCCGGTGACGCGCTGATGTTGGCCGATGAGCCGGTCATCGTGCTTGAAAACGGTCAGGATGCCGAAGTGCTGGTGTTCGACATGGTGGCCTGACCCAGCCGCAAACACCGCAGCCACGCCATCAGCGGGGCTTCCACCGGACTGGCTTCGTCTTGGTGGAAGCCCCCATTTTTCAAAGACTAGTTCACATTGACGCCCGCGCAGCTTACCGTGATCGTCCTAGGAGGGAGACGATGAGTATCAATGGTAAGGCTTATATAGCAGGTGCTTTTGAGCACCCCACCCGCAAGGCGCCGGACAAGTCTGTCGCACAGCTCCATGCCGAGTGCGCTCGCGGTGCACTTGAAGACGCAGGCCTGAGTCTGTCGGATGTCGACGGCTACTTCTGCGCTGGCGATGCGCCGGGTCTCGGCATGCTCAACATGGTGGACTACATGGGCCTGAAAGTCAGGCACGTGGATTCCACCGATACCGGTGGGTCGGCTTATCTGGCGCACGTGTCGCACGCTGCCCAGGCGATTGCCGCTGGCAAATGCAACGTGGCATTGATCACCCTGGCCGGGCGCCCGCGCTCGGAAGGTTCCAGTGGTACGCAACCGCGCAACTTCGGCGCGAACCTGCCCGACTCACCTTTCGAAGCACCGTTTCGCGCGGTCACCGTCAACCTGTATGCGATGGTCGCCATGCGCCACATGATGCAGTACGGTACGACTGCCGAGCAGTTGGCCTGGATCAAGGTGGCGGCTTCGCATCATGCCCAGCACAACCCCAACGCCATGCTGCGCGACGTGGTCACCGTAGAGGACGTGATCAATTCGCCGATGATCTCCGATCCCTTGCATCGCCTGGACTGCTGCGTGGTCAGCGACGGCGGCGGCGCATTGCTGGTGGTTCGTCCTGAAATCGCCGCCAGCCTGAAGCGCCCGAAAGTGAAGATCCGCGGTGCGGGCGAAGCGGTCAAGGGGCAACTGGGTGGCGCCGTCGATCTTTCGTATTCCGGCGCTCGCGTGGCCGGTCCGGCTGCATTTGAAGAGGCTGGTGTGAAGCCATCTGACATCAAGTACGCGTCGATCTACGACAGCTTCACCATCAC
>JAEYZR010000021.1 GCA_023427945.1 Pseudomonadota bacterium
ACTGGCAGCCATCCAAGCACCATGGCTACGGCAGCCACGGGACCGCGCAACCGGATGCGCGACATGGGGCGCATGCGCTGGGTGGTGGCATAGCGTTGACGTTTGCGGTTGTGTCGCTCGAACAGAATCAACCCCACCACGATCACCAGCATCGACAGCGCGATCTGCGCTGCGCCCGCCAGATCGGACCGCGTGACCCAGGTCGTGTAGATCGATACCGTCAAGGTCTGCACGCCCAGAAACTCCGAAGCGCCGATGTCGTTCAGTGCCTCCAGCAGGGCCAGGGTGAGGCCGATGGCAATCGCCGGGCGCGCCAGGGGAAGGGCGACGCGGGTGAATGCACGCAAGGGGCTGCACCCCAGCGTGCGGGCGGCTTCCAGCAGACTGGCCGCCTGCGTCATGAACATGGCGCGCGTGCTGAGATACACATACGGATAGAGCACCATGCCCAACAGGAAGATGGCGCCCCATAATGAGCGCAGATCGCCCAGCCGGAACTGGCGGGGGCTGTCATATCCCAGCAGGGTTCGAAGTGTCGTCTGGATGGGCCCGATAGGATGCAGCAGATCGAGGTAGGCGAACGCGATGATGTAGGTGGGTACCGCCAGCGGCAGCAACAAGGCCCAGGTCAGTACTTTTCGGCTGGGAAACTCATAAGCCGTCACCAGCCATGCGCTCGCACTGCCGATGGCAACCACCAGCACGCCCACCCCGGCCAGCAGCGCCAGCGTGTTTTGCAGGGCTTGGGGCAACACGTAGCGCGCCAGATGCCCCCAATGCTCGAAACTGCCAGCCCCTGCTGTCCACAACAGATTCAGTACAGGGGTAAGTACACACAGAGCGATCGCCAGCGCACAGGCGAGCGTGACCGGACCGCGCTGCTGCGCGGACAACCACGTGGCGTGCAGGCGATCGGTCAGCTTGCGTTTAGTTGTCGAAACCAACCTTGTCCACCAACTCGCTTGCCAGTTTGCGATTCTTGACAATTTCGGTGATGGGCAACGGATCGATCTTCAACTCGCCAAAGCTTTGCACAACCGGGTCCAATTTCACACCTTTGCGTACCGGATACTCGTAATTGGCCTGAGCATAGCTCACCTGTGCCGGCTCGGACACCAGATACTCCAGCAGCTTCACGCCATTGGCCTTGTTGGGTGCATTCTTGGCCAGTGCAGCGCCGGTGATGTTCACGTGGGTGCCACCGCTTTTGGCATTGGCGAATGTCGGGCGCACGACCGTAATGGCATCGCCCCATTTGCGAGCGTCGGTGTCGGCGGCCGCATTCTTCATCTGGCCCGCATAGTAGGCATTGGCCAGGCCGATGTCGCAGATGCCACCCAGAATGTCGCGCGCCACGTCGCGATCGCCACCCGCAGCCTTGCGCGCAAGATTGCTTTTCACGCCTTGCAGCCAGGCTTGTGTCTTCTCGGCGCCATCGTGGGCGATCATGGCGGCGATCAAGGCTGTGTTGTAGGGGTGCTGGCCTGAACGGATGCAGACTTTGCCCTTGTATTTCGGATCAGCCAGATCTTCATAGGTGAAAGATTTCAGCCCCAGATCCTTGTCTACATAAAGCACCCGATCGCGCAGCGACAGCGCAAACCACTGACCATCGGCACCGCGCAGGTTTGCAGGAATCACTTCCTCCAGCGTCTTGGATTTCACCGGTTGGGTGACGCCACCCTCGACGAGATCCAGCAGATTGCCCGCATCCACCGTCATCAGAACGTCGGCAGGCGATTGTGCGCCTTCCGTGCGCACGCGCTCCAGCAACCCGTCCTTCACGAACACCGTATTGACCTTCACGCCGCTTTCGCGGGTGAACTCCTCCAGCAGCGGCAAGATCAGCTTCGGCTCGCGGGTCGTATAGAGGCTGACCTCTTCGGCCGACCAGGCGGGCGCAACGGCGCCCAGAGCGGTAATCAGCGCCATCGTGCGCAGTGCGTTAATCGAGGAGGGGTGTGAAATCTTCATGCGAACTCCGACAGGAAATGGCTGAAAAAAGCGGCGCAAACGAGAATCAATCCGGCGCAACGATAACAGAATTATGAAGGCTTTCAACTTCTGGTAAGAATTTTTCGCCGGGGATATATGCCCGCTCGTTATAACCATATAGCTCTAATGAGAATGTTTCTTATCTCGTTACGCTACAATCAGGTAACTTTTATTATTTGGTTCGACATGGCTGCCTTCAACACCGAGCGCGTGCTCAGCGTACATCACTGGAACGACACCCTGTTTTCGTTCAAGACGACACGCGATCCTGCATTGCGTTTCCATAACGGGCATTTCGTGATGATAGGCCTGGAAGTCAACGGCAAGCCGTTGCTGCGCGCCTACAGCATCGCAAGCGCCAACTACGAAGAGAATCTGGAATTCCTCAGTATCAAGGTGCAGGATGGTCCTTTGACCTCACGGCTGCAGCACCTCAAAGAGGGCGATTCCATCCTGGTGAGCCGCAAGCCCGTGGGCACCTTGATCGTCGATGACCTGCGTCCGGGCAAGAACCTGTATCTCTTTGGCACAGGCACCGGATTGGCGCCTTTCATGAGCATCATCAAGGACCCCGACGTCTACGAACGCTTCGAGAAGGTCATCCTCATGCATGGCGTGCGCTTCAAGAGCGAACTGGCCTATGCCGACTTCATCGAGCGTGAGTTGCCCGAGAACGAATTCTTCGGCGATATCGTGCGCGAAAAACTGATCTATTACCCCTCGGTCACACGCGAACCGTTCCGCAATGAAGGGCGCATCACCAGCCTGGTGGAAAGCGGCAAAGTGTTCGAGGACATTGGTCTGCCACCGCTGAATCCCGAGACCGACCGTGCCATGCTCTGCGGCAGCCCCCATATGCTGGCCGACGTGAGCGCCATGCTGGACGCCCGGGGTTTCAAGGTTTCCGGCGGTGTCGGTCAGGTAGGCGACTACGTGGTTGAACGCGCGTTCGTAGACAAGTGACGTCTACACCTTGCACGCTCGTGCAAGGTGCTTCTACATGTGCAAGTCTGCCAGCCTGAACCGCCTGACAGAGCTGCTGCACACTCACTCAGGCTGAATGCCGGCGGATTGAATGATCTTGCCCCATTTTGCCGATTCCTCGGTCTGAAACGAAGCCAGTTCCTGTGGGCTGCTGGCCTGAGGTGTGGTGCCGGTCTGCGTGTAGAACTGTTGCGCAGGTTTGCTCTTGATCGCTTCTGCGATCAACGCATTCATGCGCAGCACGATTTCCGGATCGGTTCCCGCAGGCGCATAGGCAGCAAACCAGTAACCCATCTCATAGCCGGGCACACCTGCCTCGGCAATCGTGGGCACGTCCGGCGCCAAAGGCGAACGCTCCGTTCCCGTCACTCCCAGGGCGCGCAGTTTGCCGCCTTTCACTTGCGGCAGTCCGGTGGCCGCGTCGGTAATCATCATCGAGATCTGCCCACCCAGCAGATCAGTCACTGCAAGCGGATTGCTCTTGTAGGGAACGTGCAGCAGTTCGACACCGGTCATCTGCTGGAAGAGCTCACCGGCGATCCGGCTGCTTGAGCTGCCACTGCCGAAGCTGAGTTTGCCCGGCGCCTTGCGTGCTTCTTCGATGAATTCCTGAACCGTCTTGGCTGGCGACTGGGGATTGACCACCATGATCTGGCCGCCTTTACCCAACAGCGAAATCGGCGCGAAATCCTTGACCGGATCGTAGGACAACTGTTTGTACAGATGCTCGTTGGCGGCGTGTGTGGTGTTGGTGGTGATCAAGATCGTATAACCGTCGTTCTTGGCGCGCGCCACGGCCTGCGCACCGATCATGGCGCTGGCGCCTGGCCGGTTTTCGATGATCACGGTCTGCCCGGTTGCTTCGGTGATGCCCTGGCCGATGGCGCGTCCGATCTGGTCGGTGGCGCTACCTGCGGCGAATGGAACAACAAAAGTCACCTGACGCTCTGGGTATTGCGCGACAGCCTGGCCTAGCGGCGCAGCAGCGATGATCAGGCCCAGAATCGACAGGCGCAGGGTGGGGTATTTCATGAGGGTGTCTCCTTTATTAGATTTGAGGCACTGCAACGTCTGGCAGTGTTGACGCTATTTCCTGCGTAACTTCAATGGGCAAGGCAAGCAAGTGAAACGACAGCGACTTGCCGTGTGCGTCCAGGTTCAGGGCATCGTTCACACCACCGTCCAGAACGTCTTCCAGTACGAAATTCATGGCCTGCAGATTCGGCAATGCATAGCGGTGCACGCGGGTAGGCGTGCGGGCTGAGAACCACTGCGCGACACGCTGTGTAGTGACCTGTTCGAGCAAGATGGGATACAGGTCTTCGCGCCAGGCAATGAGACTCAGGTTCGAGGTATTGCCCTTGTCGCCGGATCGGCTGTGTGCGAGCCGATACAGGGGAACGGTGGTGAGTGCCTTGCTCATCGCGTTTCTTCCAGAAAATACCAGGCCGCGTGAATATCGTTTCTATCCACCAGTGTGGACACCATGTTCAGACGCTGACGCATCTGCGTACGCACACCGCCCCCACCTGCCGGACCGCAGCAATACAGCGCAGTGACTTCGCGCAGTACTCTTTGCGCCACGGCAGGGTCCGGGTGGGTGGCGGCCACGCGCAGCCGGACATCCTGGCTGTCGCACGCAGGTGCGGAAAAAATGCCCGCATCGTCACCGAGAATGCTGCGCACGCCGATGAGATCGATGCGCAGGTGCAACGCGTCACCGATTCGTTCGCGCACGATGTCAGCCGCCAGTTGTGCGCGTGCCTGGGCGGCCACGCCAGCATAGGAAATCTCCGCTTCAGCCAACCAGCCGCCCTGGTAGCAGAGGTTGACCTTCAGGGTGTCGGGGCGCGGATGTCCGGTCACCTGTTCGACAGTCACCCGGTCCGTTCCCGTTTGCACGATGCGCGCCTGGGAAATGTCGGCCACGACATCCGGCGTGAGATAGGCGGCGGGATCGTGCACTTCGTAGAGCAGTTGTTCGGTCGCAATGGCCCGGTCCACGCGTCCCCCCGTGCCTGGCGGCTTGGTGATCTCGAAACTGCCGTCGGACTGCATGGTCATGAGGGGAAATCCCGTGTGTGCCAGACCGGGTACATCCTTCAGCCCGGGAACGGCGTAATAGCCGCCTGTCACCTGAGTGCCGCATTCCAGCATGTGTCCTGCCATCGTCGCCCGACCGAGCCTCTCCCAATCGTCCAGGGGCCAGCCAAAATGCGCCAACGCCGGTCCGACGGTGAGGGAGGGGTCTGCCACGCGGCCGGTCACCACGATGTCGGCGCCGGCGCGCAGCGCATCGGCGATTTCGGCAGCGCCCAGATAAACAGTGGCGCTCACGACCTGTTCAGGAGAGAGCGCCGGGGTGACCTTGGCGCACAGGCGGGCGACCAATGCAGGGTCTTCCAGCGAATCTCCCGTGATCACCGCGATTCGCGGGTTGCGCAGGCCTTGTTCGCGGGCGATCGCGGCAATGCGCTGGGCGGCGGCATGGGGATTGGCCGCGCCGAAATTGCTGATGATCCGGATGCCGTGCGCCAGACACTGAGCCAATATGGGCTGGATCAAGTCATCGAGCAGCAGCTCATAGCCACGA
>JAEYZR010000027.1 GCA_023427945.1 Pseudomonadota bacterium
CATGCTTCCTCCTTTTTCACCTCACGCCACAACTCGGTGTAGGAACGCACCATCTGCTCCAGCGAAAACATCTCGTGCACGCGGCGCCGACCATGTTCGCCCACGGTGTCGCGGCCATACTGGCGCACCGCTTCGACAGCAGAGACCAAGGCGCCACTGAGCGCGGCCGAGCGCTCGGGTGGCGCCACCCAACCCGTGTCACCGACGATCAGGGCGGCATCGCCGACTTGCGTCACCACGCATGGCGTACCGCAGGCCATCGCTTCGGCCACCACGTTGGGAAAGCCTTCGGCCCGGCTGGACAGCACATGCGCGTCCAACGCATTCATCACCGCTGGGATATCGTCGCGCGGTCCGGCCAGTATCAACCGCTGACGCAGGCCCAGCTGTTCGATCAGCGCAGCCAGTTGCGCGTTGTCGGCCGTCATGCCGCGCCCCACCAGCACGCAGCGCACGCCTCCGCCCTTGTCCTCGGCGTCCAGTGCAGCGATGGCGGCCAGAAGGTTGGCGTGATCCTTCAAGGGGTCCCAGCGGGCCACGCAACCCAACAGGACTTCGTCGGCGCCAATGCCCCACTCCTGACGCACCCGATCGCGCGCCAGTGCGTCGGGCGCAAAACGGGCGAGATCGTAGCCGTTCGGAATGACACGCATGCGCGCGCCGTCGTAGCCCAGCGCCTGATGGCGATCGGCCGCATCCTGTGCGCACACCACAATGGCACGCGGGACGCGGCGCGAAAGCTTCGCGCAGATGCGCAGCATCAAGCGCGCCGATGCACTGCTCTTTTCCAGAAAGGCGCCGGAATTTCGGATGCCCCAGCACACCGCCTTGATACCGACACGGCGTGCGGCCAGGCCGCCGATCAGGTCGGCGTGGTACATCCAGGTCTGCACGACATCGGGCTCGGCCTCACGAATCAGGCGAGTGAGCGTCAGAAATCCGCCCAGGCTGAATCGACCCCGGGCCATACCTACCGTATGAACCGTCACCCCGGCCGCCCGCAGGCGTTCGCCGAACACGCCGGAGTCGGTCAGCGAAATCACGGTATGCCGGGCCGTCTGGCCAGCGCTGGTAGCCAACCTGTAGAGCACGGCCTCCGCGCCTCCCTGTCCAAGGCCAGTGATGATGTGAACGATATGGAGAGAGGGGCCTGTCATGAGTTTCCTTGCCGCATTTTTTCGGCATGTTCGGAGGTGTTGGCGGATGTTGTAGCCGCAGTGGCGCCGACTTGAGCAAATAGCGTGTCCCAGGCCGCGAGCACAGCAGGCAATGCATAGCGGCGGCGTACAGCCTGGGCAGCACGGGCGCCAAGATCGGCGCGCAGACCCGCATCGCTCATCAACTCGTGCATTGCCGCTTGCAGGGCCTGTGCATCACCGGCCGGAACCAGCATGCCATCGGTGCCGTCGCGCGTCATTTCCCGCGGGCCGCTGGGACAATCGAAAGCCACACAAGGCAAGCCCAAAGCCATCGCCTCAAGCAATACATTGGGGTAACCTTCGAAGGCAGAACTGAGCACAAAACCCTGGGCACATGCCAGTTCATCCCACGGCATGTCGGTACGACCTGGCAATTGTATGCGTTCCTGCAAACCGGCCTGCAGCACACGATCGCCCAGCGCTTCGCGCTCAGGGCCTTCACCCCATATCCAGAGGTCCCAATCGGGGTGGTCAGGGGCCAGCGCAGCAAAGCAATCGATCAGCACGTCGAACTGTTTGTCGGGCACCATGCGCCCCATTGCCATCAGCCGCTTGCGTGGCGGCACCGATGTCGTATCGACCGGCTCCCGCTCGGCCAGTGTCTGTGGCAAAGGATTGGCAATGACGGCCAGCCGACGGATGCCGGGCACCAGACGGGCAAAGGGCTCGACCGTGGCATCGGCCTGGACGGTCACCATATCGGCCTGCGGGTACAGCCAGCGGCGCAGCGTGCGCCACACGCCGCTGGCCGAGCGCGACACCGCAGGGTTGGTGCGCTCGCACACGATCACCGGAACCTTCAGGCCCCAGCTTGCCAGAATGGCGGCCACGTTGACGTTGGTCAGGAACGAAACCACCACGTCAGGCGACTTCTCGCGTATCAGCCGGCGCAATGCCAGCAGCCGATGCACGGCAGCGAACCGGCCAGTATTGCGGGTGCCGGCGTAGTCGGCCAGCCAGACCAGATCGACGGCATCCGACACGGGGTAAAAGCAATAGCCACCGGACGAGAACGTCGGTGTGAGGGTCACCTGGTCGCCTCGTTCGGCCCAGGCATTGACCAGCGTCGCGGCCACCCGCTCTGCGCCGCCTGCATGCATCGAGCTCACCAGCAGCAGAATCTTCATGCGTCCGTCTCCACGATCAGGGCCGCGGCGTCCGGGGCACCTTCGTTGCGATAGCGGTCGATCCAGGCCTGCGTCATCAGCACGCCCCACAGATGGCTGGCCCAGTCGCGATGGCCGGTGCGGTGCTCATGCCACTTGCGCACGATCTGCGTGGGATCGAAGATGGCTTGTTCGCGCAGCCTTTTTTCATCCAGCAGTGCATCGGCCCAGGGGGCCAGCGGCCCACGCAACCAGGCCGCCAGCGGCACGGAGAACCCGCGCTTGGGGCGATCCACCATCGCCTGGGGCACGTGGCGATACAGCACCTGGCGCAGCAGCCACTTGCCGCTGCCCTGGCGCACCTTGTAATGCGCAGGCAGACGCCAGGCAAACTCGTACACGCGATGGTCCAGCATGGGCACACGTGTTTCCAGGCTCACCGCCATGGCGGCGCGATCGACCTTGACCAGAATGTCGTCGGGCAGATACGTGATGGCATCCAGCTTCATCATCGCATCGAGCGTGCTGCCCGACATCGATTGCGAAAACGGCGTGGGCGGCTGGTGCCCGCCCAATACGATGTCGGCCGGCTGGTTCCAGTAGGACACGAAATGGCGGTAGAAGTCGCCATGCGTGCGCGCCCTGAGCATGCCGCCCATCTTGCCGACCTTGCCGCGCCACGCTCCCGAGCCTGGCAGATGGGCCGAGGCCGACATCATCATGCCCAGGGGCGTGCGCACCACCCGCGGGATGCGTCCGAACTGCGCCCACCACCTGCGCACCCGCAGGTAGCGCGAGTAGCCTCCGAACAACTCATCGCCGCCGTCCCCGGAAAGCGCCACAGTGACATGCTGGCGGGCCATGCGCATGACCAGCGCCGTCGGAATCTGCGAGGAATCGGCAAACGGCTCGTCGTACATGTCGGCCAGCTGCGGCACCATGGACAATGCGTCCTGGGCCGTGACGTACAGCTCGGTATGGTCCGTGCCCAGATGCTGGGCGACCGCCCGCGCATGCTCGGCCTCGTTGTAGCGTTTTTCGTGAAAGCCGATGGAGAACGTGCGCACCGGGACAGTGCTTTGTTTCTGCATGAGGGCGACGATGGTGGACGAATCGATTCCACCGGACAGGAACGCGCCCAGGCCCACATCAGCCAGCATCTGCCCGCCCACCGCTTCGCTGAGCACAGCCTCCAGGGCATCGGCTGCCTGCGCATCGGAGTCGAAACTCAACAGCGACGCCGCCGCACTGTCGGCCGCAGCCAGTGCCGACCAATAGGTCTGGGGCTCAGGCAGGCGACGGCTGCGCAGGTCGTCCTCCCCCAGCGACAGCCATGTGCCCGGAGGCAGCTTGAAGATGCCGTCGTAAATGCTCCAGGGCGCGGGGATGTAGTTGTGGCGCATCAGCAGCGTGAGCGCTTCGCGGCTGAGGTCGGCACCGAAACCGGGCACGGGCATGAGCGCCTTGAGCTCCGATCCGAACACGAAGTTCGAGCCGGTGTAGCCGTAATACAGCGGCTTCTCGCCCATACGATCACGTGCCAGCGTCAGGCGCTGTGTGGCGCGATCCCAGAGCGCGAAAGCGAACATGCCCACGCAAGCCTGCAAGGTCGCTTCAACACCCAGCGCGGCCAGACAGGCCAGCACCGTTTCCGTGTCTGAATGACCGCGCCACTGCGGCGCCAGGCTGGACTGCGCGAGCCGCTCGCGCAGGGCCAGATGATTGTAGATTTCACCGTTGAGCACCAGCACGAAGCGTTCGCAGGCCGAGACCATCGGCTGATGGCCGGCCGGCGAAAGATCGAGAATGGCCAGGCGCACATGCGCCAGCGCCAGGTCGGCACGACGGTCCTCCCACAAACCATGACTGTCCGGGCCACGATGGGCAATCTGCCGGCAGCTTCGTGCCAGCACTTCTGCCTTGTCAGGCAATGCCCCCCAGATACCTGCTATTCCGCACATGATCCACGATCTCTTGTTACGGCCTCGAACGTTTCATCCCAAAGCCCCAGCACATGCTCGGGCGAGAAACGCTCGCGTACCTCTGTTGCACGCGCGCCCAGGCGCCCCCGCAAGGCGTCATCGGACATCATCGCCGCCATGGCCTGTGCCAGCGCACGGGCGTCCCCGGCGGGGCGCACCAGCACACCATCCACACCTTCACGCACGATCTCGCGCGGGCCCGTATCGCAGTCGAAGCTGACGGCCGGGCGGCCCGATGCCATCGCTTCCAGCAAGGTATTGGACAGTCCTTCGAAACGCGAACTCAACACATAGAATTCAGCCCCGGCATACCAGTCGCCCACGTTGCCGGCGCGACCGGGAAGATGGATGCGCGCGCCCAGGCCCGCCGCGTCGATCTGCGCTGCCAGCGTCTGTCGCTGTTCTGCCGTACCGTCGCCCAGGATGATCAGGTCCCACTGGGCATGGGCCGCCGCGATCTGCACGAAGGCCTGCACCAGCACATCGAAGCCCTTGTCCGGATGCAGTCGTCCGACGGCCAGCGCATAACGTTTGCCCGTCTCCCTGGGAACCTCGCGTTCGGGTTCGCCTCGATGCAGGGGCCAGTGCACCGGATTGGGAATGACAGCCAGGCGAGAGCCGGGAACATGATCGGCCAGCCAGTCGGCGGTGCCCCTCGTGAGGGCCACTACGCGATCGGCACGCGGATAGGCAAAACGACGCAGGCGTTGCCACATGTTCGACAGCGTCTGCGATGGCGGATGGGTATGTTCGGTGGCGACCACGGCGCAGCCCTGCCCGCGGGCCGCCAGGACAGCCAGCACCGAGGAGGTCGTCATCATGCCAAGCACGATGTCGGGACGAAACGTGCGGATCAGGCGGCGCAACCGGTACACGCGGGAGATGTTGGCGCAGATACCCCGCCACCCGCCACCGGATTGCGTGGCCGTGCCCAGCACCTGCCGCTGCACCCGTGGGTCCAAGGCATAGACGTCGTGCTGCGCATCGGCTTGCGTGACCAGCATCACCTCGCGGCCCGCCGCGACCCAGTGGGCGGTCAGGTCCGCCGCCACACGCTCGGCGCCGCCGCCGTGCAGCGAATGAATGAAGACCAGCACCCGCATCGGTGTTTTTTCAGTCATGACGTGGGCTCCGATTCAGCCTGTTTGGGATTCAGCGGAGCGGGACGCAGGGCCACCAGGGCATAGCAGAGATAGGACAGTGCATACATGCAACTGGTCGCAAGCATGATGCCGGCCGTGCCCATGACCGGGGCAAGCAGCGTGTTCAGGACAGCCTTCAGACCGAAGTTGGCCACGGCGATGGCGGCCATGATGCGATAACGATTCTGGCAGGCCAGCAATTGCACCAGAATGAGCACCCCGAAATAGAAAGGCAGTTGCAGCAGCCCCCAGCGCAGCACATCGGCCACCGCGGCCGTGTTGGCAGCCGTGAACGCGCCGCGCTCGAACAGCAGGGCCACGCCCCATGGCGCCAGCCACCATCCCACAGCGACCGCGACCGCGCCCGCACCCACCATCCAGATGGACCACTTGAGCGCCATGACGCGTGCGCGCTTGCCATCGCCCCTGGCCTGCACGTCTGCCAGCACGGGCAAGGCTGCACGCCCCACCGACACGGCCCCGATGCCCAGCACCAGGGAAAGCAGGCGCGCGGCATACCCCAGCGTGGCGTTGGCATTGGAACCCAGGTTGGCGGCCGTGTACTGGTCCAGCGGACCGACAAAACTCATGGCGACCTGGCCGATCAGCATGACGCCGGCGGCACGCACCAGATCTGGCCAGTGTGACGAGCGCATGCCCCAGGCAGGCGCCCCCCATAGATTGAAGTCGGCACGCTTGGCCAGCCAGACCAGCCAGAGCGTCTGCACCAGATAACCCACGAGCGTGCCCCAGGCCAATGGGCCTACACCTGGGTTGGCACCCGCCAGCATCACCCAGCACAGCGTGAACACCGCCGGCATGCTGTCCAGCAGCGTATTGACGTGGCGTTCGCGCGCCCGCAGGCGCGCCGATGCAATACCGCCGATCAACATGAGCGCAGCGACTGGCGCAAATGCGGTCACCAGGGGAACGGTCATGTCGCGCACGTTCTGATTCAGACCCGTACCCAGCGCATCCACGACGAACGGCCAGCACACCCAGATCAGGCCCGCCAGAACGACCGCACACAGGGCCACCAGCCCTTGCAGTTCACGGATGAAGCGCGTGCGCTCCTCTTCTGGCGCACGCCGCAGCTTGACCAGCACAGGAATCAACACGACCGACAGTGCGCCGACGATGGTGACCGGCAGCCAGGTCGCCATCGTCATGGTGAACTGATAGGCGTCCACCGCGTCGCTGATGCCGTAGCGATACGCCACGGCCATCTCTTTCAACGCCCCGGCGGCCTTGCCCAGCACCAGGAACAGCGCGACCCGGACCGCACCTTTGAAGATGCGCCGGTGATCGGAGTGCACGGTCTGGAATCTTGCGCGCAGCGCTTTCAAATCAGCGCAGGAATTGCGTGTACCAAGGCATCGCCACTTCCAGTCCCTGAAGGATGTTGTGTCCCGGCTCATAGCCGAGTTGCGTATTGGCCTTGCTGATATCGGCTTGCGAGTGACGCACGTCTCCGGCACGGAAATCGGCATACACCGGGGGACGGTCGTACTGGATACCGTGCTTGCCCAGTTGCTTGGCCAGGTGGTCGAACAGCTCGTTCAGGCTGGTACGCGCATTGACCGCCACGTTGTAGACCTGATTGGCGCCTTCGGGCTGCGACAGGGCAGCCAGCAGATTGGCCTGCACGGCGTTTTCGACGAAGCAGAAATCACGGCTGGTTTCGCCATCGCCGTTGACCACGACGTCTTCGCCCTTGATCATCTGCGCGATCCACTTCGGGATGACGGCAGCGTATGCGCCGTCCGGGTCCTGGCGTTTGCCAAACACGTTGAAATAGCGCAGACCGGTGCTGCCAAAGCCGTAGGAGCGCGCGAACACGTCGGCATAGACTTCGTTCACATACTTCGTGACGGCGTAAGGCGAAAGTGGCTTGCCGATCTTGCTTTCGACTTTCGGCAGATCCGGATGGTCGCCATAGGTCGAGCTGGACGCGGCATAGGTGAACGACTTCACCTCGGCATCACGTGCCGCAACCATGACGTTCAGGAAGCCCGACACGTTCACGGCATTGGTGGTGATAGGATCTTTCAGCGAGCGTGGCACCGACCCCAGAGCGGCCTGGTGCAGGACGTGGTCCACGCCTGCTGCGGCACGCTGGCAGGTGTCGAAATCGCGGATATCGCCTTCGATGAAAGTGAAGCGCTGCCATTGCGATGCGCTGACAGCGGCCTGCACTTCATCGAGATTGCGCTGGTAGCCAGTGGAGAAGTCATCCAGACCGACCACTTCCTGGTCCAGCAGCAGCAGCGTTTCGATCAGGTTCGATCCGATGAAGCCGGCGCAGCCGGTGACCAGCCATTTACGGGGCGACTTCTTGAGTTCGTCGGTGATTTGTTGATAGCGTTGGCTCATGATCGCGTCCTTTAAAGGCGAAGGTCTGCTTCTTCTGGCTTGAGTACGTACTTCAAGTCGTACAGCACGTTGTTGGCGCGGCCGAAGGCACGCACGCGTTCCGCGCCCATGCTCACGAACTGATCATGCGCAACAGCCAGAATGATGGCGTCATAGGCGCCATCCTTGGGTTCGCGCACCAGTTCGAGACCGTACTCGTGCACGGCTTCTTCGGCATCCACCCACGGGTCATACACATCCACGTCGACGTTGTACTCGCCCAGTTCCCGCACAATATCCACGATACGCGTATTGCGCAGGTCGGGACAGTTTTCCTTGAATGCCAGCCCCATGACCAGCACGCGCGCGCCCTGCACGTGGATACGCTTCTTGGTCATGCACTTGACCAGTTGGGACACCACGTAGCTTCCCATTGCATCGTTCAGACGACGCCCTGCAAGAATGATCTCGGGGTGGTAGCCGATGGCCTGCGCCTTGTGCGTCAGGTAATACGGGTCCACGCCGATGCAGTGCCCGCCGACCAGACCGGGCCTGAAGGGCAGAAAATTCCACTTCGTGCCGGCGGCCTGCAACACCGCTTCGGTATCGATGCCCATGCGGTTGAAGATGAGGGCCAGTTCATTGATGAGCGCAATGTTCACATCGCGCTGCGTATTCTCGATGACCTTGGCGGCCTCGGCCACCCGGATGCTGGACGCTTTGTGCGTGCCTGCGGTGATGATCTGCTTGTAGATCTGATCGACCAGCTCGGCGACTTCCGGGGTGGAACCCGAGGTCACCTTCTTGATGGTGCTGACCCGGTGGGCCTTGTCGCCCGGGTTGATCCGCTCGGGGCTGTAGCCGGCGAAGAAGTCCTGGTTGAAGGTCAGACCGCTCACGCGCTCGAGCACCGGCACACAATCTTCTTCGGTCGCACCTGGATAGACGGTGGACTCGTAGACGACGATGTCCCCTTTCTTGAGCACAGCGCCAATGGTCTCGCTGGCCTTGATCAACGGGGTGAGATCGGGCTGCTTGTAGTCGTCGATGGGCGTGGGAACGGTCACGATATAAACGTTGGCCTGAGCCAGGTCGGCGCGTTCTGCAGTGAAACTCAGCTGCGCAGCCTCTTTCAGCTCGGCATCGTCAACCTCCAGCGTATGGTCGTGACCCGCCTTCAGGGCATCGATGCGACGCGTGTTGATATCGAAGCCAATGACGCTGAGCTTCTTACCGAACTCCACGGCCAGCGGCAACCCCACATAGCCCAGTCCCACCACGGCGAGTTTGACATCTTCTATACGCAACATAGGTCTCCTGATCATGCGCAAACCCAAATGGAATGCAAAAATATTCAATCGTTCCTGATGACCGAGGGCAGCAGCAGCCAGCCCGGGCGACGCCAGGAAACCAACCGCCAGTACAGCCATACATAGGCCGTCGCAAAGACGACCAGGCTGGCCACCAGGGCCCAGGCGTTATCCCACCAGATCGTTGCCGGCACCAGACCGATCAGCGCCAGCGCCCAAAGGTAAGGCGAAGCCAGTGCGTTACACAGCGCCGGAATGGCGTGCCGACGATCACGACTGAAGGTTACACGCACCAATCGCCGGAAGACGAGCTGGTGCAAATGCAAGGCATCGGGCTGATCCACCGGCACACCGCGCTTGAAGCGCCGACGCCAGATGGAAAAACCGGTTTCGAATACGGGGTAGAACAGCACCGCCAGTGCATAGAAAGGCGATACCGAAGGGTTGCGCACCACCAGCAACACGGCCAGTTCGGCAAGGATGAAACCCAGGAAATAGGCCCCGCCATCACCCAGAAACACCCGGCCAAATGGAAAATTCCAGACCAGAAACCCCAGCGTGGCAGAAGCGAGCGCTGCGGAAATCATGAAAATGGGCATGTCGCCCACCTGGATGGCCACCAGTGCAATGGAAACTGCCATCAGCGTGGCGATCATGCCCGCCAGCCCGTTCATGCCGTCCACGATATTCAACGCATGCGTGCAGCCGCCCACCGCGATCATGGTGAACAACAACGAGACAGGCCAGTAGGCAAGCACCATGTCGATGGGACCGATACCCACACGCGTCACGCCGCCCAGCAGCCACCATGCGATGGCGGCAGAAACGAATGCGGCGAGCAGGCGCTTGGAGGCGCCGATGTCCTTGGTGATGTCTTCGAGCAGGCCCGCCACGAAAACCGGCAAGGCCGCCACGAAAAGGGCTGGCCACAGCCACGTGAGCGTCATGTTGCTGGGTCCCAGAACCAACAGACCGGCCAGCGAACCTGCGAGCACAGCCAGACCGCCGACCCGCGGCGTCGCGCGCGAATGGCTGGCCTGAGGCTTGTTCATGTCGCTATCACCGGTCAATGAGCCATGCCAGCGCTCGGAGGCGACGATCAGCCCTCCCACGGTGAATGCAACAATACAGATATACAGCCAAGTCACAGATTTTCCTCGTTTGTCCTCGACACGATTGGCCGAACACCATTATGACTGCTTGGTGTTACCCACCTGTATGCTGCCAATGAGCAGATGCAATAGGATAAAACAGGAAGCAACGGCGACCCGCGCCACAGCCGCACAGGGATGGGCACAACAGGATTATGCCTGCTGTACGTAAGCGTTTTTCTGCGGACGTCGAAAGGCAGCGGCACAAAAAAAACAAAAAAAAGCCCGAGATCTTGCGATCTCGGGCTAAATCCACCAAAGGAGGAGGGTGGAGGAGACAACCTTGGCAAGTCGCGCAGTGGGCGTTTCGCACCTGCTGCTTCAAACGAGACCGGGGTTTTGCACCGCACCGACTTCGTTTTCGACTTCCATGACCAAATAGTAGAGCAGTTTTTTGTGCGATGCAAGAACTTTTTATCGATCGCGATCTATCTGAGGGCCAAAATTGTAACTTTGCCTGCACCCCGAGCCGCTCCATAGGAAAGCGGCGGGTTTGCAAGCGTTGGAGCCCGATCAAAACAAGGGTAAACGTCCATGAAAAACACAAACGTAACATTTGTTTATCAGCCCTGACGACTGTGGAGATCGATCAAAGCATCCTGCGAGCCTCACATATTGCGCATCGCACCATTGGATATCCTGCCCTCTTGGGCGAAGCCTCACACGTAATAGGCTGTCGTCGTCATGACCTTGGACATGCCGCGCATCAGCGTCTTGACCGGGAACGGCATCGGCAGCCCACCAGCGCGTTGCGCCGTGAGCCGATGCTCGATCTCGTCGGCCTTCATCTGCTCGATGACCAGGCGCGACGCACGGTCATTGGGTGCCAACGCCTGCAAGTGGCCATCGAGATGGGCCTCGACCTGACGCTCGGTTTCTGCCATGAAGCCCAGATTCCTGGGGACACCGGCATAACCGGCCAGCACGCCCAATGTGAAGGAGCCGGCATACCAGACGGGATTGAGCAGGCTCGGGCGACTGTCCAGGTCGGTCAACCGCCGATTGCACCACGCCAGGTGGTCGACCTCTTCGCTGGCAGCATGACGCAGCAGTTCGCGCGCCGAATCGTCCTTGCAGACAAGCGCCTGGCCGCGATAGAGCGCTTGAGCGCACACTTCGCCGACATGATTGACCCGCATCATTCCCGCCGAACGCCGTGACTCTTCGGGCGTGAGCTTGGCCTGCGCGTCGACCTTCTGGGCAGGATAGGGACGCCCGGCGACCGAAGCGCCACTGAGCACATTCAGCGCACGATCCACCTCGGCCAGCAGCGCGTCAAGCCGGCCACGCCTGCGGACGAACCCCGGCGCTTTCGGGACAGTATTGGTAGAAGACATGGACGATCTCACTCGATGGATGCCAGATTACAAGTGTACCCAAGGTTAGAATGGCCTTTTGATGGCGCGCGACCCGCTTTGCACGAGGCAGCGCGCCCAATCGTACCGAGGATCGCGTCATGGAATGCACAATAGATTGGGGTGGCCCGAGCGGCATGCTGTTCGTCGCCAAGACAGGGAGCGGGCATATTGCAGCAATGGATGGCGCCCCCGAAGGGGGCGGCAACAACCTCGCGCCGCGCCCCATGGAAATGCTGCTGGCCGGAACCGGCGGCTGCACCGCCTATGACGTGGTGCTCATTCTGAAGCGCGGGCGCCATGCCGTCAGCGGCTGCTCGGTAAAAATGTCGGCTGATCGCGCCGAGTCCGATCCCAAGGTGTTCACGCGCATCCATTTCGCATTCACGGTGACGGGGGCGGATCTGCCCACGGCGGCAGTGGAACGGGCAGTGAAGCTTTCGCACGAGAAATATTGCTCGGCCTCTGCCATGCTGGAAAAGACAGCCGAGCTGACCTTCTCTGTCGAGATCGTGAATCAGCCCGCCGCGCTTGCGGCGGCCTGATCCTGCGTCACGACCAAGACCTCCTGCGGCACGTGTTCGCGCACAGCACTTATTTACCCAAGATCTCATGCAACAGTATCTAGACCTTCTGCAGCACGTCATGAAAAATGGCGTCGACCGCCCTGATCGGACCGGTACGGGCACACGCGCGGTCTTCGGCTATCAGATGCGCTTCAATCTGGCCGATGGCTTTCCGGTGGTCACCACGAAAAAGCTGCATCTTCGCTCCATCATCGTCGAGCTGCTGTGGTTTCTGCGTGGCGACACGAACGTGAAATGGCTGCAGGACAACAAGGTCTCGATCTGGGACGAGTGGGCCGATGAGCAGGGCAATCTCGGCCCCGTCTATGGCAAGCAATGGCGTGACTGGGAAACCAAGGATGGCCGCCACATCGACCAGATCGCGGAACTCGTGTCGCTGATCAAGCGCGATCCGAACTCGCGGCGCCAGCTCGTCAGCGCCTGGAATGTGGGCGACCTTGCGCAAATGAAGCTCGCGCCATGCCACTGCCTGGTTCAGACCGCAGTGATGGGCGGCAAGCTTCACCTGCAGCTCTACCAGCGTTCCTGCGACGTGTTCCTTGGCGTGCCGTTCAACATTGCGAGCTATGCCCTGCTTCAGCTCATGCTGGCCCAGCAATGCGACCTGGAAGTCGGCGACTTCGTCTGGACGGGCGGTGACGTCCACATCTACTCGAATCACTTCGAACAAGTCGAACTGCAATTGTCGCGGGAACCCCGCCCGCTTCCAAAGATGAACATCCTGCGCAAACCCGACGGCATCGACGGCTATGCGCTCGAAGACTTCGAGCTGGTCGGCTATGACCCGCACCCGCATATCAAAGGAGCCGTCGCGGTCTGACCGCGGTTGACTCACCATGCCGCAATCCGTCACTCTGGTCGTCGCCTATGCCGCCAATCGCACCATAGGCCTGAACAACACCCTGCCCTGGCGCCTGCCGGGCGACCTCGCGCACTTCAAGCGCACGACGCTGGGACGTCCCATCATCATGGGGCGCAAGACCTGGGAATCGTTGGGCCGTCCCCTTCCCGGCCGGCGCAATATCGTGATCAGCCGCAATGCCGACTACGACGCCCCCGGCGCTGAAGTGTTCGCATCGCTTGCGGCCGCCCTCGAGGCATGCGCGGACCACGACGCGGTATGTGTGATCGGCGGCGCGCAGATCTACGCCCAGGCCCTGCCGCTGGCCACTCACGTCGAGGCGACGGAGATCAAGACAGATGTCGCCGGTGACGCCTGGTTCGTCGAGTTGCCCCAGTCGCAATGGCAAGAGACCGCTCGGGTTGCGCAGCCGGAGGAAAACGGCTGGCAGTACGACTTCGTATCCTACGCCCGCAAGCACTGAGCGCGGCTGCCCCCGGCAAGCGCCCCGCCCTCGATCACGTGCCCGGCGCGCTGGTCGCGCCGGATTCGCGCAAGAAGCGCCATAGCTGGGGATCGTCGCCATAAGCGACGTTCAGCCGTGTCCAGGCCGTGTCTTCTTCTGCCGCCTCGAAGTGCGAGCCCGGCGCCAGCCAGATGCCACGCGCCAATGCCGCGTCGACCAGACCATTGGCTCCCCGGGCACGCCATTTCCCTGCCAGCCGTGTCCACAGGAACAGGCCCGCCTTGGGCTCGGCCCACACCTCCATGCCGTGTTCGCGCACCAGTTGCGTCACGCGCTCGTGCGCCAGTGCAAGCTTCTCGCGCAGCCCCAGGATATGCTGGCGATAGTGCCCTTCGCGTTCGACCTGATGCACCAGGCGCTCCATGATTTCGGGCGACGTCAAACCCAGGGCCATCTTGGTGCGCGCCAGATCCCGGATCAGGTCACGATTGCCGACCAGGTAGCCCACGCGCATGGCCGGGCTGATGGTTTTGGAATAGCCCCCTGCGGACACCACCCGGTGCCCGCCCGACAGAGCCCCCAGAACGGGAGCCAGCCCGGGCAGGAGTTCGCGTGAGATGTCGTCCTCGATGACCCATATGCCATGCCGCTCGGCCACCTGCAGAAGGCGAAACGCGTTGGCCATGCTCATGCTGGTGCCGGTCGGGTTCTGCAAGACCGTATTGACGAAGATGGCCCTGGGCCGGTGTGCGGCGGCCAGCCGCGCGAGCGCTTCGCAATCCAGCCCGTCGCGGGTACGCGGCACGGTGAGGATCCGCAAACCGCTCATGCGCAGCATCTGCAGCAAATTGGCATAACAGGGCTGCTCGACCACCACCGTGTCGCCGGGCGCGAGCAGGGTGCGTACCACCAGATCGAGCCCGCGTGTGACGCCCTGGGTGAGCAGAACCTGCGAGGCATCCACCGTCATGCCGTGTGCTTCCAGGCGGGCAGCGATGGTTTCGCGCAGCGGCGCATAACCATACGGGTGGCCGTAATTGATCAGTTGCGCCACCGGCACCCGGGTGAGATGGCGCAACGCGGCCTGCAGGCCGGCCTCGCGCAACCACTCATCGGGCACCCAGCCGGACCCGGGCTTGATGGGAATCGAGCGGTCGGCAAAGATATCGGAGAGCAGCCAGGATGCATTCAGGCTGGGCAACTGCCAGGCCTTGGAT
>JAEYZR010000043.1 GCA_023427945.1 Pseudomonadota bacterium
GTGTCATGGCGGCTCCGGCCAGGAAGGCACGGCGTTTGAATGTCGGGTGCTGCGTCGTCATAAGTGTCTCCTGTTGCGCTTTTCGGGCGTCTATGTATGAGGCGTATTCGAATTGTCCTGCCAACCATTCGAGACGCGTGCCGCCATGGCAAGCGTCTCACCTTCAGCCGTGACGATTCACCCGATCGGGTGATTCCTCGTAAGGCGGGGTATAGATCACCAGCAGGCGGGCCGGTTCGGCGCTGGTGACGGTGAAAACGTGCGGCACGTCGGCCGGAAAATAACAGCAGTCGCCGGCGATCATGTCGCCGACTTCCCCATCGACCTCGGCGCGCGCGGTGCCGGAAAGCAGATAACAGACCTGTTCGATCCCGGGATGGGAATGCGGCAAGGCCCCCCGTCCCTGTTCAATCGTGCCCACCAGTACCTCGATCCCTTTCGCGCCGACCGTATCGGGGCTGATCAGGCGCCGGTTTACCGTGCCATGATGATTGGCAGGGCTGTAGCCCTGCACCTCGGATTCGCGAACGATCCAACTGGGTCGTTTAGATGACATGCCTGCTCCGGTTTTTCTGTGTGCGAATCTATTTTCACACACAAGAAAGATCATGCCAACCGTAAACACCATCCAGCTAGATCAGGGGATTGAGGCCGCCGTCCATCGCGAGAATCGCTCCAGTGATGTAGCTGGCGCGGGCCGACGCCAGGAACAGGACCGCATCGGCCACTTCCTCGGGTTGCCCATAGCGCCGCATGGGAATGGCGGACTCGGCTTTGCGGCGCAGTTCCTCGATGCTCTTGCCTGTCGCGTCCGATTCGATCTGCAGACGTCCCAGTACGCGGTCGGTCGCTGTGCCGCCTGGATTGACGGCATTGACCCTCACGCCGTGGCTGCTCCACGCATTGGCCAGTCCCGCTGAAGCCAGCATGAGCGCGGCATTGGCCGCGCCGCCCGGCATGTGCACCGGACTGGCCACCTTGCCGCCCATGCCGATGACGTTGACGATCACGCCGCTGCCCCGCTCGACCATCTTGTGGATCACGGCCTCGATCGCATTGATGGTGGTGAAGTACTTCGCATCCATGGCGTCGCGCCAGTCCTGCGGGGTCAGGGTGGCCGGCGCATAGCGTTTTGCCGCACCGGCGGAGTTCACCAGAATGTCGATGTCGCCGAAGTGGGCGCGCACCTGGTCGGCCATGTCTGCAGCGGCCTGTGCCTGGCACATGTCGGCGGCAATGGTCAGCAAGGCATCGCCCGCGTTCAGCTCGGCTTTCGCGGCCTCCAGCTTCGACGGTGTGCGCCCCACGATGGCCACACGGGCCCCCTCCTTCAGGAAGGCCTTGGCGCATGCCAGCCCTATGCCCTGGCTGGCCCCTGTGACAATCACAACCTTGTCTTTCAGTTCGAGATCCATCGTCATCCTCTTTTCTGATTAAATTTGTTGCCTACGTGATTATGAGCGTGGTCTGGCAAAACTGCCGGATGGCTCAAGGCCCTTCCCTGCTGACCGGCAGTGTCCCGCCTCGCAGGACGCGTCGCGAGCATGCCGGTCACCTGCCTGCAGTTCTGTCGCACATCCGGTGTATAACAGTCGGTCTCGCCGAACAGGCTCGCAACCATCAATATATGCTGTCGCCATGCAACCTGTTTTCCCTGCTTACCTGATTGCCCGTCTCTTACTGCTGCTGGTCCTGGTGGCCGGCATCTACTTCCTGCGCGGCTTCATGGTGCCGGCGCTGGCCGCGCTCATCATCGGCCTGGCCAGCTGGCCGCTGTTTCAGCGCCTGGTCCGACTGTGCAATGGCCGGGTCACCCTGGCCGCCACGCTGGCGCTGGTGACCGTGATCGCGGTACTGGTAGTGCCTTTGTCACTGGCGATGTCCTATGCCATCAAGGAGGCGAGCACCTTTGCCGCCTGGCTGCTGGCGGCCAACCGCAACGGTGTGGACGTGCCACCCTGGGTCTACAACCTGCCCGGCATCGGTGAACGCATGTCGCGCTACTGGATGGAATATCTGGGTGAACCCCATGCGCTGGGCGCCCTGGTGGAACTTGCCAGCGGCCAGCACCTGGGCAATATCTACCGCCTGGTCCTGTCTGCCACCGGCAATGCCTTCCACCTGCTGCTGGCCGTGCTGTTCATGCTGATCACCCTGTTCTTCGTCTACAAGGATGGCGACCAGATGCTGGCTCAGCTCGATATCCTGGGTGAACGCATTCTTCCCGCCCGCTGGCAGCGTTTCTCGCGCGTCGTGCCCGCCACCATCAGCTCGACCGTCATCGGCATGGGCCTGATCGCCATAGGCGAAGGGGTGCTGCTGGGGGTGGCCTACTGGATCGCGGGCGTGCCCTCGCCCGTCCTGCTGGGCGTGGTGACCGGTTTCATGGCACTCATCCCCGGTGGAGCGCCCCTGTCGTTCACCCTGGTATCGCTTTACCTGGTGGGCTCGGATCAGCTGGTAGCCGGCCTGGGGCTGTTTGCCTGGGGCTCCATCGAGCTGTTCATCGTCGACAAGACCCTGCGCCCCCGCCTGGTCGGCGGGCCGGTGAAACTGCCGTTTTTGCCGACCTTCTTCGGATTGGTGGGTGGGGTCAGCACGATGGGTATCGTGGGGCTGTTCATCGGGCCAGTGCTCATGGCACTGCTGGTTGCCGTGTGGCGCGAATGGGTGCGCAATGTCGAGACCGATCGCGACGCCCGCCGCGAACGCGACGCTCGCCGGTCGATTACCTAGGGCTTTACTTGCGCGGCGCGACTGGCGTCCATTCCTGGGTTTGTGCGGTCTTGCTCTTGCGGTCGTACAGGCACAGCACCTGGCCCTTCTTGCCGGCCATGTGTTTTTGCGGATAGGTGCCTGCCACCAGCAGCGCGGTCTGGGCCACACGGTCATCGAAGACGACGGGTTTGCCCACCGCCTGCGCCTTGCTCAACCCCGAGGCTGCCACGCAGGCGGTCGCCACGTCCCGGTCATGCTGCGCCCAGGCCTGCGGTCCGCTTGCCTGGGCTGCCAGCGGCGCGGCCAGGCCACCCACAACAACCCATGCACACACCGTCAAAGTCCATGCTTTTTTCATCTGGAACCTCCTGGTCGAATCTGATGTCGGCCTGAGTCTACCCGGAACGCTTCGCCGCCGAGATACCGTACATTTCAATCTTGCAGGTCTTGTGACAGTGGCTCAGAAATGGGCCAGATAACCGCCATCGACGGCCAGCGTTTCGCCGGTCACGTAGGACGCAGCAGGCGAGGCGAGAAATGCCACCGCGCCTGCTATTTCATCGGGTCGCCCCCAGCGCCCAAGGGAGGTACGACGATGCAGATGATCGGCCACCTTGGAGTCCTGCGCCAGCGAGGCGTTCTGCTCAGTGGCGAAAAAGCCCGGCGCCACCGCATTGACGGTAATACCGTGCGTGCCCAGCTCGGCCGCCATGGCCCGCGTCATGGCGGCCAGTGCGCCCTTGGCAGCGGTATAGGCGGCATCGCCACGGTTGGCGATGATCCCGGCAATCGACGTGATGTTGATGATGCGCCCGGGGCGCTGCAGTTCGATCAGTCGCTGCGCCACGTCACGGCTCAATGCAAACGGCGCCACCACGTTCACGTCCATCATCCGGCGTACGTCCTGTAGCGCAAAATCGAACAGGCCACGCCGGTCGCGAATGCCGACATTGTTCACCAGAATATCGATGGCCGACGCGCCTTCACGCCAGGGTTCCAGGGCCTGCCGAATGGCCTGCGGATCGGCCACGTCGGCCACGATGCCAATGGCCTGCCCGCCCTGCCCCAACACGCTCGCGCATGCGCGCTGCACGGCCTGTCCGTCGCGCCCATTGACCAGCACCAGCGCCCCCTGCGCCGCCAGACCCTGTGCGATCGCCAACCCCAGGCCACGCGCACTGCCGGTGACTAGTGCGATCTTTCCTTCCAGCGAAAACATGTCGCGACTCACGGTGGCAGCTCCTTCAAGGGTCGGGGACGTGCGGGGTCAGCCGTCCATGATGAGTTCGAAGTGTAATGCGCGAAAGGTGCAAGGTTGAGGGCAGCGCGAGCAATGGCTTTGGTACATTACCCCCGGTTGCGCCACCGCCCTTTCCGGCCGGTGCCGCCCGCCCATGACGAGCCCAGCCCATGAACACCACCGCCACACCCGACAACGCCTTGAAGCACATATTCGATCAGGACTGTTATGAGCGGGTGGCCGCGTTGCTGCGCAGGGCCGCGCCTCAATGTGACGCCGAGCGTTTCCTGGCGGTGTCACTGTCCGGACTGGACCAGCTGAGCCTGATGCAGCGCCTGCGTCGCATGGCAGACAGCCTGCATGAGGTGCTGCCCGATGATTACCCCGCCGCGCTTGAGATTCTCAGGGCCATCGCTCCGGACATCAAACCCGGCTTCGTCACGCTGGCGCTGCCCGATTACGTGGCGCGTTTCGGCCTGCATGCGTTCGATGCCTCCATGGATGCCCTGGAATTCTTCACGCCGTTCGGGTCGTCCGAATTCGGCGTGCGCCCGTTCATCCGCGAAGATCCCGCCCGTGCCCTGGCCACCATTGCGACCTGGGCGAGGCACGAGAATCCGCATGTGCGCAGGCTGGCCAGCGAGGGCACGCGCCCGAGGCTGCCCTGGTCGTTTCACCTGGAGAAGCTGGCGCAGGATCCAGAGCTGGCGGCGCCCATACTGGAAACGCTGCGCGCAGACGATAGCCTGTACGTGCGCAAATCAGTCGCCAATCACCTCAACGACATCACCAAGCTGCATCCCGAGTGGGTGATGAACCGGCTGGAGCAATGGCCACTCGAAAACCCGCATTGCGGCTGGGTGGCACGCCACGCCCTGCGCACGTTGATCAAGCGCGGAGACAAACGCGCACTGGGCATCGTCGGCGCGGGCCAGCGTGCCGAGATCCATCTTGAACGGTTTGCCGTCACGCCACAGACACTCTCGCTTGGCCAGACGCTGACCCTGCACATCGAACTGGCATCCACCGCCTCGCACACGCAGCGCCTGGAAATCGATTACCGCATGCATTACGTCAGACAGGGTGCCGCCGTCAGCACCAAAGTCTTCAAGCTTCGCGCATGCAGTCTTGCGCCCGGCGCCCGCCTGGCGCTGACGCGCAAGCAGCAGATACGCGACTTCAGCACCCGCAAACACTACGTGGGGCGTCACCTGCTGGAGTTGATGGTCAACGGCGACACGCTTGCCAGTACATATTTCGATCTGCAATGAGCCTGGCGGCAGAACAAAATGACCCGGGCAGTTGCAATTGATTGCCTATACAGTTAAATTTCCGCATCATGACCACCTCGAAGCCTGCCCCAAAGCCCCGCACCCGCAAACCCGTCGAGCGCGCGCGCAAGGATGCCGCCGCGGCTGACGCCCAGTTGGACGACAACAGTCTGGGCTTCTTGATGAAGCAGGTCCACATGTCGCTGAATCGCCTGATGGACCAGGACATGACGCCACTGGGCCTGACTGCCATGCAATGGCGACCCATCATCTGCCTGGCAAGAAATCGCGCCGATACCGCCGCAGAACTGGCCAAAATCATCGCCGTGGACACCGGTGCCATGACGCGCACGCTGGACCGGCTCGAGGCCAAGGGCCTGGTGGCACGCTCGCGCAGTCAGGAGGACCGGCGGGTGGTGCGGCTGGAACTGACCGAAGCGGGACAGGCCATCGCACGTGAAATCCCGGCGCGCATTTCGCGCACCATGCAACATCATCTGCGCGGCTTCGATGCCGAGGAACTGCGCATGCTGACACACTTCATGCAGCGCATGCTGGCCAACGGCTCAGTCCTCCCCTCCTGATCCACTGTTCGCGATAGGGTCTTCATGAGCCTGTCAGCTTTTTGCCGCATAATTGCTGCCTAGGCAAATACAGTCATATCAATTACTTTAAGCTAGATGTCAGGATGAAAGCTCCTTTTGCTCTGCTCTTCGTGGCCTTGCTGGCCGGGTGCGCGCCCATGCGCGAAGCCCCGCCCGCACTGGCCCAGGTCTCATCCAGCCGCCTCGGACTGACCGACTCGACCATTCAATGGCCCCAGCCACAGTGGTGGACACGCTATGGCGATCCCCAGCTCAATGGCCTGGTGCAGGATGCGCTGGCGGGAAGTCCTACGCTTGATCGCGCCCAGGCACGCCTGGCCCAGGCCAATGCGGCAGTGGGCAGTGCGCGCGCCCCGCTCATGCCCAGCCTGTCGGCCAACTACGGCCTGACGCGCCAACGGCTTTCCGAAAACTACATTTATCCAGCCAATCTGGCCGGCTCGGTCATCACCGACCATCGGCTGGCTCTCGATCTTTCCTACGAACTGGATTTCTGGGGCAAGCATCGCCACGGGCTGGACGCCGCAGTCGCACGCCAGCAGGCTGCGCAGACCGATGTGCAGGCAGCACGCCTGATGCTGGCCTATGGCGTGGTGCAGGCCTACCTCAATCTGCAAAATGAATTCGCACAGCAGAAAGTGCTGGAAGATATCGCCCACCAGCGGCGCGCATTGCTCGATCTCACCCGTGGCCGATTCGATAGTGGCCTGGACACCCAGGTCGAAGTTCGCCAGGCCCAGTCGGCCCTGGCCCAGGCCGAGGTGCAGATCGTCCAGACGCGCACCCGCATCGCGCAGTTGCGCAATCAGCTGGCCGCGTTGACCGGCAGCGGTCCCGAACGGGCCGCGAGCCTCACACCGGCAGTGCTGGTCGAACCGGCAGGCGTCACCCCCACCACATTGCCACTGGCTCTGGTGGGACGGCGACCCGACGTCGTCGCAGCGCGCTGGCGTGCCCAGGCAGCCGGGCAGGACATTGATGTCGCCAAGTCCCTGTTCTATCCCAACGTCAATCTGACGGCATTCATAGGCTTTCAGGCGATCGGCCTGCACAACCTGATCGAAGCGGGCAGCAAGACTGCCGCGGCAGGTCCGGCCATCTCGCTGCCGATCTTTCAGGGCGGTGCCCTGAACGCCAACCTGGATGCACGCCGTGCCGCCCTGGACGAAGCCACGGCCGACTACAACGACACCCTGATCACCGCTGTGCGGCAAGTGGCCGACGCCCTGGACGCATTGCGCCTGATGGACGACGAGCGCCGTGCGCAAACCCAGGCTCGCACCTCCATCGAAGCAGCCTACACGCTGGCGCTGGATCGCTACAAAGGCGGCCTGGGGAACTACCTGACCGTGCTGATCGCCCAGAACGACGTCATGGCACAGGCTCAGCTGGACACCGACCTGCGCATGCGTGCCTATCTGCTGGACGCCGACCTGGCCCGGGCCCTGGGCGGCGGTTACGACCAGAACACTTCCCTGTAAAGCTATTCATCTCGACACCTGATCGCCATGGCTGATACCTCTGCACCCAATCCCGCCCGCAAGCGTCTGCTGCTGGGCGCCATCCTCTTCTTTGTACTGGTCGCCCTGCTGTGGGGTATCTGGTACATGTTTTTCGGAGCCCATCGTGAGAGCACCGACGATGCCTACACCCACGGCAATCTCGTGCAGATCACCTCGCAGGTGCCCGGCACGGTCGTGAGCATCGAGGCCGACAACACCGACATGGTTCGCGCAGGCGCCCCATTGATCCGCCTGGATCCCGCCGATGCCGACGTGGCACTGGCCCAAGCCCAGGCGCAACTGGCGCAAACTGTTCGGCAGACTCGCACGCTGTATGTCCAGAACGATGCCCTGAAAGCCGACATCGATGTCCGTAATGCCGATATCGAGCGTGCGCAGGCCGATCTGTCGCGCGCACAGTCCGACTATCAACGCCGTCAGACGCTGGCCAGGTCGGGTGGCGTGAGCGGCGAGGAACTGCTGCATGCCCAGACGGCGCTGAAGGCGGCTCAATCTGCACTGGCGCAGGCCAGGGCGTCTGCGGCTGCCGCGCAAGCCAAGGCCCAGACCAATCTGGCGCTGACCCAGGGCACTCAGGTGGAGAGCCACCCCGACGTACTGAGCGCCGCGGCGCGTGTGCGCGACGCCTGGCTGGCCAAGTCGCGCAACGTGTTGCCCGCACCCGTGGACGGCATGGTGGCGCGGCGCAGTGCCCAGCTGGGCCAGCGCGTCGCCCCCGGAACGCCCCTGATGACGGTGGTGCCGCTGGACCAGGTATGGGTGGAAGCCAACTTCAAGGAAGGCCAGCTGCGCGACATGCGTATCGGCCAACCCGCCACCGTGCATGCCGATCTGTACGGCAGCGACGTGGTCTATCACGGCAGGGTCGTTGGCCTGGATGCAGGGACCGGCAGCGCCTTCGCCCTGCTGCCCGCGCAGAACGCGACCGGCAACTGGATCAAGGTCGTGCAACGTGTCCCCGTGCGCATTGCGCTGGACCCTGCCGAGCTGCAAGAGCACCCCCTGCGCGTGGGCCTTTCCATGAACGTGGAGGTCGATCTTTCCGCGGAAGGCGCCGCGCCCACCAGCGCCGCGCAACCCAGGCAGGACCTGAGCACACGCGCATTCGAACCCGCACACGATGAAGCCGACCGTCTGATCGACTCGATCATCAAGGCCAACCTGGCATCATGAGTACCGCCGCCGCTACCGCCAAGGCCTACCCGCCACTTGAGGGTGCAGCGCGGATCATTGGCTCGATCGCGCTGTCCACGGCCGTTTTCATGAACGTGCTGGACACCTCCATCGCCAACGTCTCCATCCCCACGATCTCGGGTGACCTGGGCGTGAGCACCAGCCAGGGCACATGGGTGATCACCTCGTTTGCGGTGGCCAACGCGATCACCGTGCCGCTGACGGGCTGGCTCACCCAGCGCTTCGGTCAGGTCAGGCTGTTTCTGACGTCCACCCTGCTGTTCGTGCTGGCCTCGTGGTTATGCGGTTTCTCGCCCACGCTGGAAGCGCTCATCGGCTTTCGGGTGTTGCAGGGTGCCGTAGCCGGCCCCATGATTCCCCTGTCGCAAACGCTGATGCTGGCCAGCTTTCCCAAGGAGAAAGCCGGCATGGCGCTGGCCATCTGGGCCATGACCACGCTGGTCGCGCCCGTGGCCGGCCCTTTGCTGGGCGGCTGGATCTCCGATAACTACACCTGGCCCTGGATCTTCTACATCAACATCCCGGTGGGCCTTCTGGCCGCCTGGATCAGCTGGCGCATCTACGGCTCACGCGAATCGTCTACCCGCAAGCTCCCGATCGACAAAGTGGGTCTGATCATGCTGGTGGTGTGGGTCGGTGCCCTGCAGATCATGCTGGACAAAGGCAAGGAGCTCGACTGGTTCGCCAGCCCGTTCATCATCGGGTTGGCAACCGTCGCGCTGGTGACCTTCGTGCTCTTTCTCATCTGGGAGCTTACCGATGCCCACCCCGTCGTCGATCTGCGCCTGTTCGCCGGGCGCAACTTCGCCATCGGCGCCTGGACGCTGGCCATTGCTTACGGTGTGTTCTTCGGCAGCATCGTGCTGCTGCCGCTGTGGCTGCAAAGCACGATGGGCTACACGGCAACCGATGCGGGCCTGGTGACCGCCCCGACTGGATTGCTCGCCATCATGCTCACCCCCGTCATCGGCCGCGCCCTGGCCAAACACGATCCGCGCTTTTTCGTGACCGGTGCGTTCCTGGTGTTCGCACTCGTCTGCTACATGCGAGCCGGCTTCAGCACCACTGCCGACATGCGCACACTGATGATTCCCACCATCATCCAGGGGGCTGCGATGGCTGCGTTCTTTGTACCGCTCACCGCCATCACCCTGTCCGGGCTGGCCCCGCACCAGATACCGGCGGCCTCGGGTCTGTCGAACTTTCTGCGGCTCACAGCCGGCGCATTCGGCACGTCCATTGCAACCACCACCTGGGAGAACCGCGCAGTCCTGCATCACGCCCAGTTGACCGAAGTGGCCCGCCCTGGCGCGCCTGCTTTCGACCAGACGATGGCAACGCTGCAGGGCGCCGGAATGTCGGCGCCGCAGGCGATGGGCACGATCAACCGCATGATCGACACGCAGGCATTCACGCTTTCGGCGCTGGACGTATTCTGGGTATCTGCAGGCATCTTCCTGCTATTGACCGGACTCGTGTGGTTTTCGCGGCCTAAAAAAACAGGCGGGTCCGCATCCGAGGCAGCGGCGGGTGCCCACTGACCGAAATTCCATTACAGTGACATGACCTTCACTGTATCGAAAACGGAGACAATTCGATGGGCACCAAGCACCCGCATGAAGACGACATCGCGCAGACGATCGCTGACATCAAACAGACGCTGGCACAGCAAGGACTGAACCGAAAATCTCTGGACAACGTGCTGGAGCAATTGGTCGACCTGGCCAGCCATCGCTCCTGGTGGGGTGCGGATCGCTACGCGGGCCCGGAAAACGGCGAGCGGCAGGCACGCTACCTGATCAGCGAAGACAGCGACCAGACCTACGCGCTCTACCTGAATGTCATGCGGCGCGGCAACAAGATCGTGCCCCACAACCACACCACCTGGGCCTGTATCGCAGCGGTCGAGGGAACCGAGCTCAATTACGTCTACGATCGTACCGACGACGGTTCGCAGCCAGGCGTGGGCACGCTCGAGGAAAAGCGCCTGGTCACCGTGGCGCCTGGCTCGGGCATCGCCCTGATGCCCGAAGACATTCACGCAGTACAGATCGAAGACGAAGAAATCCGTCACCTGCACATGTACGGCAAATCGCTGGAAACACTGGACCAGCGTATTGGCTTCAACCTGGAAGCAGGTACGTACAGCGTCATGCCCGTGGGCGTACAGACACGCCGCTGAACAGACTGCCCGGCGGCCCGCCTCGGAAACCTGATCGATGAGGGAAGCGCGATGACAGCGACACCCCAACCGGCTGCGGGATCGGCCGGCGCGACGTCCCGGGCTGCGGCACAGTCGACCACGTCGACGGCGGCGGCAAGGCCCGGGAGAGCGCGCATCGTGGCGGTTCATCGCGACAGCCGTCACGCTTTCAGCAAATGGCCTGAGCCGGTCATCACACTGATCGCCGGCCACGGTGTTCAAGGCGACGCACACTATGGCACCACGGTCCAGCACCGCTCGCGTGTCGCCGTCGACCCTGCACAACCGAACCTACGCCAGGTCCATCTGCTGCACGCAGAGATCATCGACGACTTGCGCGCACGGGGTTTTCGCGTGGATCCGGGTACGCTGGGTGAGAACATCACCACGCGAGACCTGGACATCCTGGCCTTGCCGCGTGGCACGCGACTGCGCCTGGGACGGCACGCCGTGATCGAAATCACGGGGCTGCGCAATCCCTGCAAACAACTCGATCGGTTCCAGCACGGTCTGACCCAGGCCATGCTGGATAAAGATGCCGACGGCGGGCTGGTCCGTAAAGCAGGTGTCATGGGCATTGTCGTCACCGGCGGTGATGTCCGCGAAAACGACATCATAAAAGTCGTTCTGCCTGCAGGCCCGCACCAGGCGCTTGCGCCCGTCTGACCAGGAAAGACCATGACGAGGTCGACCGGCAGCAGGACTCACGAGCCCTGCTGCGCTACGGCCCTCTCGACCATACCGCGCCCAGGCATGGCCCGAACAAGACGCTAGCGGGGAACCAGCGTGGCGGCAATGACCTTGAACGTGGGCATGAGCTGGCGCCAGGCGTCGCGTGTCATGGAAGGCGGTCGCTTCACGATGATGTCCCGCAGGTCGTCGAACAGATCACCCTTGCACGCGAACACCACGCTATTGGTCATGTCGTCATCGACGACCTCGAACATCGATGATCCGAACGAGGCGCGTATCCGGTCCAGATAGACGTCGTAGTCCGGATGCTCGACGTGAAAATTCACCACCATGATTCCCGAATCGCGCAACGCCGCATGGCAGTCGGCGTAGAAAGCCTCGGTGCACAAGGCATCGGGCATTCCTGCGAGATCGTAGCCATCCACCAGCAACACATCAGTGGCGTTGGCGCAGTCGGCCACATAGTGCGCTCCGTCGCCCTGGATCACGGAAAAACGTGGGCCGTCGGGCGGCACCATGAACGCGTCACGCAGCGCGATGACGGCCGCGTCGATCTCCACCACGTCGATGCTCGCATCCTCCAGGTAGCGATGGCAGAACTTCGCCAGCGAGCCGCCTCCCAGCCCGATCATGGTGATCCTGGAGGGCGCAGGATTGAACAGCAGGAAACCCATCATCATGCGGGTGTACTCGAGATCCAGGGCATCTGGATTGAGCAGGGACATACGGCTCTGGATCTGGTCTGACGAAAAATGCAGGGCGCGCACCGAGCCGGTCGTGCGCACCTCGGGCACATGACCCTCCACCGCCGGCAATTCAGCCTCCCTGTTCTCGCTCATGCGCTTGCCTGCCATTGTTCGACGAACGTATCGCGATAGGCGCGCAACCACTGCAGGCGCTCGGCCCCCAGGCGCCGGGCCGCCTCCGTACACATGGACGCCGGCAGTGTCGCAAGCTTCACCTCGATGTGATCCAGTGCATAGTGCCGGTCATCCAGCGGGCGCTGGCGCGCCAGGGGAT
>JAEYZR010000215.1 GCA_023427945.1 Pseudomonadota bacterium
ATCAGGTCACGGGCTATTATGCTCCCACCGCCCGCTACGGAACTCCGGACGACTTCCGTTATTTTGTGGATAAAATGCACCAGGCAGGCATCGGCGTGATTCTGGATTGGGTGCCCGCCCACTTTCCGGACGATGCGCACGGGCTGGCCGCCTTCGACGGCACCTCGCTCTATGAATACGAGGACCCGCGCGAAGGCTATCACCCCGACTGGCACACCATGGTCTACAACCTGGGCCGCAACGAGGTGAAGGCCTTCATGATCGCCAGCGCGATGCATTGGCTGCGGCGTTTTCATATCGACGGGCTGCGGGTGGACGCCGTGGCGTCGATGCTCTACCGCGACTACAGCCGCAAGGCCGGCGAATGGATTCCGAACCAGCATGGTGGCCGCGAAAACCTGGAGAGCGTGGACTTTCTGCGTGCCCTGAACACCATCGTGCGCCGCGAAGTGCCCGGCGCGATGATGATCGCCGAGGAATCCACGGCATGGCCAGGGGTGACCGAGACGGCAGAGAACGGCGGCCTGGGCTTTCACTACAAATGGAACATGGGCTGGATGCACGACACCCTCAAGTATGTGGAGTGCGAGCCCATTCATCGCCAGTACCATCACAACGAACTGACCTTCGGGATGGTCTATGCCTATTCCGAAAAATTCGTCCTGCCGCTTTCGCACGATGAGATCGTGCATGGCAAGGGTTCGCTGCTGGCCAAGATGCCGGGCGATTCCTGGCAAAAATTTGCGACCCTGCGCGCCTACTTTGGGTTCATGTTCACCCACCCGGGCAAGAAACTGCTGTTCATGGGCAACGAACTGGCTCAAGGCCATGAATGGAACCACGATGGGCAACTGGACTGGAACGCATTGAACGATCCCATGCATCAAGGGGTGCAGAGTACGGTTCGCGACTTGAATAACCTGTATCGTGAACTGCCTGCGCTGCACTGCCACGACTGCGACCCATCCGGTTTTGCCTGGGTGATCGGTGACGATGCAGGCAACAGTGTGGTGGCCTATCTTCGTCTGCAGGGCGATGACGTCGTACTGGTGGTATCCAATATGACACCGGTGCCGCGTGAAGGTTATCGGGTGGGTGTGCCGCACCCGGGTCGCTGGGTCGAGCGGCTCAATACCGACGCAACGGTTTATGGCGGGTCCGGACTGGGCAACGCAGGGGCTGTCCACACGGATCCCGAGACGGCTCACGGACACCAGCAGTCGGTATCGCTGCTCCTGCCCCCTCTGGCTACGGTGATTTTTCAGTATCAAAGGTAGTCGGCCATGCGAGTGACATTACCTGATCGCCTTCAGCCCGGCCTGCCTTATCCCCTGGGCGCCACCAATGATGGCCTGGGGGTCAATTTCGCGGTCTTCTCGGCGCACGCCAGCAAGATCGAGCTCTGCATCTTCGATTCTCGCGGCCGCAAGGAACTGCGCCGCTATGTGCTGCCCGAATGCACCAACGAAGTGTGGCACGGTTATCTGCCCGATGTGGGGCCGGGCCTGGTGTATGGCTATCGTGCATTCGGCCCCTACGATCCCAGGAACGGCCACCGATTCAACCCCCACAAGCTGCTGCTCGACCCGTACGCGCGTGAGCTGATCGGCAACATGCGCTGGTCCGATGCGCTGTGTGGCTATCGCGTAGGCCACAGCAAAAGCGATCTGAGCTTCGATCGACGCGACAGCGCCCCGGCCATGAGCAAGGCGATCGTGGTCGACGATGCGTTCAACTGGGGCCAGAGCGACCGGCCGTGGCATTCATGGGACGACACCATCATCTATGAGGCGCATCTGCGCGGCCTGTCGATCCAGCGCGAAGATGTGCGGGCCGATGTTCGGGGCACCGCCCAGGCCCTGTCGAATCCGCGCTTCATCGACCATCTGCACAGAATCGGCGTGACCACGCTGGAGTTGCTGCCGGTTCACGCATTCCTTCAAGACCATTTTCTGCTGCAGAAAAATCTTCGGAACTACTGGGGCTACAACACTCTGTCGTACTTCGCGCCCGAACCGCAATACCTCGGACGCGGCGGCACCAATGATTTGCGCATGGCCATCCGGCGGCTGCAGGCCGCGGGCATCGAAGTGCTGCTGGACGTGGTCTACAACCACACATGCGAAGGCAGCGAACTCGGGCCCACGCTGTCCTGGCGCGGACTGGACAACGCCAGCTACTACCGGCTGGCTGAAGATCCCCGCTACTACGTCAACCATACGGGCTGCGGCAACACGGTCAATCTTTCGCACCCGCGTGTGCTGCAGATGGCGATGGACTCGCTGCGGCACTGGGCCACGTCGTACCGTGTGGACGGATTCCGCTTCGATCTGGGCGTGACGCTTGGACGCGAGGGTCACGGCTTCGATCCTGGCGCAGGGTTCTTCGACGCGCTGCTGCAGGACCCGCTGCTCTCACGGCTGAAACTCATTTCCGAGCCCTGGGATCTTGGTCCCGATGGCTACCAGCTGGGCCGTCATCCTCCCGGCTTTGCAGAATGGAACGACAAATTCCGCGACAGCACCCGGCGTTTCTGGCGTGGCGACGCGGGCCAGCGCGGCGAACTTGCGGGTCGCCTGATGGGCTCTCCGGATTGTTTTGACCGGCGCCATCGCCGTCCCTGGGCTTCGGTGAACTTCGTCACCTCCCACGACGGCTTCACGCTGCGCGATACCACCAGCTATGAAAACAAGCACAACCAGGCCAATGGCGAAGACAATCGCGATGGTCACGGCGAGAATTTCAGCCGCAACTGGGGCGAAGAAGGCGACACGCAGAACGCCGACATCATCGCGCTGCGCAATCGAGTGCAGCGCGCCATGATAGCCACCACGCTGCTCTCGCACGGCACGCCGATGCTGCTGGCGGGCGACGAATTCGGCAACACCCAGGGCGGCAACAACAATGCCTACTGCCAGGATAACAGCACGTCGTGGCTGGACTGGAAGCAGGCGGATACGCAGGCAGGATCGAGCATGACCCGTTTCATCGGCCAGCTTGCCCGACTGCGCCACGCCCACCCGTCCGTGCGCATCTCGCGTTTCCTGGACGGCGGCCGCCTGATCGCCCCGGGCGTGACCGCCATCGCGTGGTTCGACCTGGACGGTCAGGGTATGAGCCAGTCGTCCTGGGGTGATCCACAGGGTCGGGTACTCGCCTTGCGAAGGGCTGCCGAGAAGATCGACGACAAGACGGTGGACATCACGCTGACGCTGTTCAATGCCAGTGACAGTGAAGCGACGTTCCGGTTGCCCGAGCCGAGACTTCGATGGCAATGCGTGCTCGACAGCGCCTTGCCGCTGAATCCGGACTGGGGGGTCGAACAGCCTTTTGTGGTCGTTCAGGCGCATAGCGTCGTCCTGCTTTCAGGACGTTTGATGGAACACGCGGAGCAACAGGCATGACGCACTACACACACGGACCCCAGGTTCTTGACGATGGCACGACCCGGTTCACACTGTGGGCACCTAATGCCCAGCGGGTGGAGCTGGTGCTCGACGACGCGCGGGCCCAGGCCATGACCAGCGAGGCGGAAGGCTTCTACACGATCACCGTGCCAGCGCCCGAAGGTACGCTATATCGCTTTCGAATCAACGGCGAGATCGACGTACCCGATCCCGCTTCGCGCTGGCAGGATGACGATATACACGATCCCAGTGTCGTGATGGGCGAGGACAAATATCCCTGGCAGAACGTGGACTGGAAAGGTCGCCCCTGGCATGAAACCGTGCTGTACGAGCTGCATCCCGGTCTGATGGGGGGGTATGCCGGGATCGAGGCACGCCTGCCCGCGCTGGCCACGCTGGGCGTGACCGCGATCGAACTCATGCCAATCGCCGATTTCCCCGGTGCGCGCAACTGGGGCTACGACGGTGTGTTGCCTTACGCGCCCGACAAGGCCTATGGCAGCGCAGACGAACTCAAGCACCTGATTGACTCGGCCCACGGCATGGGCATCATGGTGTTCCTGGACGTGGTCTACAACCACTTCGGCCCTGACGGCAACTATCTGTCCACCTATGCCGCCGACTTCTTCAATGCGCAGGCCGACACCCCGTGGGGCCCGGCCATCGACTTCTCACGCCCGCAGGTGCGTCAGTTTTTTGCCGAAAATGCGCTTTACTGGCTGAACGAATTCCGCTTTGACGGCCTGCGTCTGGATGCGGTGCACGCCATCATCGATCAGCAGTGGCTGCCCGAGATGGCCGCCTTCGTGCGCGACAATGTGTCACCCGATCGCGAGATCCACCTCGTGCTGGAAAACGAAGCCAATACTGCCTCGCCTTTGAGCCAGGGCTTTGACGCGCAGTGGAACGACGATGCTCACCATGTGCTGCACCACATTCTGACCGGTGAGACCCGGGCCTATTACGCCGACTTCTCGCAGGACCCGACCACCAAGCTTGCGCGCATGCTGGCCGAGGGTTTTGTGTATCAGGGCGACCCTTCGCCGTTTCACGACGGCGAGCTGCGTGGCGAACGCAGCGATCATCTTGCGCCCACCGCTTTCGTGCTGTTCCTGCAGAACCACGACCAGATCGGCAATCGCGCCTTTGGCGAGCGCCTGACCGAACTGCTGGCAGATCGGCCCGATGCGCTGCGTGCAGCAGTCGCACTGCAACTGCTCTGCCCGCACATCCCCCTCATCTTCATGGGTGAAGAGCTCGGTGCCAGATCGCCTTTCCTGTATTTCACCAGCCATTCCGAAACCGATCTGGTGAACGCCGTGCGCGAAGGTCGGCGGCGCGAATTTGCCGGGTTCAATGACTTCTCCGATCCGCAGGTGCTGGCCAGCATTCCTGATCCCAACGAGACCGACACCTACGAACGCTCAGCGCTGCAGGTGGCCGATAGCGATCCTGCCGCAGCGCGCTGGCTGGCGCTCTACCGTCTGTTGCTGGACCTGCGGCGCGAACGCATCACGCCAGGACTGCCGGGCGCGGTCAGCATGGGGGCTCAGGTGCTGGGCGACGGTGCGGTCAGCGCACGCTGGCGGCTGGGCAATGGCAAAGTACTGACGCTCTATGCCAACCTGGGCGCAAGCGACATCGTCTCGGATGCGCTGGCCGATGGATACGATCCTCTGGCAGAGGTCATTTTCGAAAGTGCGCCGGGCGCCGATGCGGCCTTGCGCGCCACGACCCTGACCCCGCACACAGTCATCGCATTGTTGAAACACGAGTAATTCATGACCTCAACGGCCTCTACCGCGCACGACCTGCGCGAACTCGCGCAACGCGCGGGCATTGCTGTGGACTGGCGCAACGCGCAAGGGCAGCAGAAAACAGTGTCCGACGACGTGCTGCGCCAGTTCCTCGATGCACTGAATCTGCCGGCCCAGACGGATGCCGAGATTCGCGACAGCCTGCAGCGCTCACGCGAACGCACGAACGACGCTACGATGTTGGTCGGCAAGACTGGCCAGGTCGTGCACATCGCCGCCCACGCCGGTGCCTGGCAGATCGAGCATGACGATGGCACGCCGCCGATCCAGGGGTATGCGCAAGCAAGTGGCGAGGGCACGGTGAGCCTGCCGCTTCCCACGCGTGCGGGCTATCACCGGCTGACGCTGGGATCGCGCACTTGGACACTTGCCGTCGCACCGCCGCGTGCGCCCTCGGTCGACGATCTGGTCGGTGGCGCCGGGGCACGTGTCTGGGGCCCCGTTGCCCAGCTGTACAGCCTGCGCCGCCATCACGCCAACGATGCGGCCAAAGCCAGCGGCTTTGGTGACTTCGGTGCGCTTGCCGAGCTCGCCCGCCACGCAGGCGCGGCAGGTGCCCATGCCATCGCGATCAGCCCCGTACACGCCATGTTCGCCGCCAACCCGGGCGCCTACAGCCCTTACGGACCGTCCAGCCGTCTGTTCATCAATGCCGCTTATGCGGACCCCAACGAGTTGTTCGGGCATGTGGCGGTCGGTAACGCCATCCAGGCCCTGGGATGCGGCGAACAAGTGCTGGCCCTGGATCGCAGTGACCTGATCGACTGGCCCAAGGCTTACCGGGTGCGCCAGCAGATCATGCGTCATCTGTATGATGCGGCCTATGCCAACGGACAGACGCCCGACTGGCATGGCGAGCTGGAAGCCTTCATCGCCCAAGGTGGCGACACACTCATACGCCATGCCCGCTTCGAGGCCTTGCACGCGGCACATGTGCAGTCAACGGGCCGATTCGACGGATGGCGCAGCTGGGACGCACAGTGGCGCGATCCCGCCAGTACGGCCGTCGCGCAGTTCGCCAGAGACCACGCCCACGAGGTGCGCTTTCATGCGTGCGCTCAATGGATGGCCGCACGCGGTCTGGCCGGCGCGCATGCCACTGCTCGCGAGAGCGGCATGCGGATCGGGCTCATCGCCGATCTCGCCGTGGGCACCGATCCCGGAGGCAGCCATGCCTGGAGCCGTCAGCAGGACATGCTCCATGGCCTGTCCAGCGGCGCACCGCCCGACATCTACAACCCCTTGGGCCAGGGCTGGGGGCTGACCGCATTCTCGCCTGCCGCCTTGAAGACCAACGATTACCGCGCGTTCATCGAGATGCTGCGTGCCGTGCTGGCTCATGCCGGAGGTGTGCGCATTGATCACGTGCTGGGCCTGGCGCGAACCTGGCTCATACCGGATGGCAACAAACCTGTGGACGGGGCCTATCTGACGTTTCCTTTGGCCGACATGCTTAACCTGATCGCACTGGAAGCCTGGCGCCACCGTGCGATCGTGATTGGCGAAAACCTCGGCACCGTGCCCGACGGGTTCAACGAGACCATCGGACAGGCGGGCATGCTGGGTATGAACGTGTTGTTGTTCGAGCGTGATTACGACTCCGGTCGCCGCCCTGCTCCGTTCGTTGCGGCCACCCATTGGCCGTCGAACTACCTGGCCACCTCGACCACGCACGATCTGCCCACGCTGGCCGGCTGGTGGAAACAACGCGACATCGACTGGAAAGTGAAACTGGGCCTGCTAGGCCCGCAGCAGACCGAAGCAGGCATGCGCCAGGAGCGAACAGAGGATTGCCAGGCAATGGCGGATGCCCTGGCCAGTATCTCGACAGATACACCGTTCAACGCATCCGATGACATTGCGCCGGTGCAGGCGATGCTGCGATGGACCTGCCAGGGCCCTCAGCCGCTCGCACTCGTGCCGCTGGAAGATCTGCTGCACCTGGTCGAACAGCCGAACATTCCAGGCACTATCGATGAGCATCCAAACTGGCGACGCCGCCTGCCTGTCACGACCAACACCTTGTTCGATCAACCCGAAACACGCGCCGCCGTTGCCGCCATCACATCCGTCCGGAGCCGTTCATGAGCATCCCCCGTGCAACCGCGCGCATCCAGTTTCAGCCAGGATTCACGCTGGATGACGCCACCCGCCGCATTCCCTATTACGCCGACCTCGGCGTGAGCCACCTGTATGCCTCGCCACTGGCGACGGCACGCCCCGGCTCCACCCATGGTTACGACGTCATCGATCACACCCGGATCAACCCGGAACTGGGCGGTGAAGCCGGATTGCAACGACTCGTCCAGTCCCTGCGCGAGCACGGCATGGGCCTGATCCTGGACATCGTGCCCAACCACATGGCCAGCCATGCCGACAACACGTGGTGGTGGAGCGTGTGGGAACACGGCCCGCAAAGTCCTTATGCGCACTACTTCGACATCGACTGGAACAGCCGCGACAGTGCGCTGACCGGTAAGATCCTCGCGCCGTTCCTGGGCAAGCCTTACGGTGAAGCGCTGAAAGACGGCGACATCCGGCTGGACTACGACCAGGATCGCGAGGCATTCATCATTCGCGCCCATGACAATCCCTATCC
>JAEYZR010000063.1 GCA_023427945.1 Pseudomonadota bacterium
GGCATGGACGGCGCCATGGTGCACTACGCCATCGGCCAGGCTCGCCCCGGCGACGTACTGGTCATCGACCGTTGCGGCGACGAAGCGATTGCCGCGCTGGGTGGCGCGGTGGCCTATGCCGCGCGCGCTGCCGGCGTGGCCGGCATCGTGGTCGACGGGCTGATCACCGACCTGAGTGAATTGCGCCAGTACGGCGTGCCGGTGTGGTCGCGCGGCACCTCCGCCGTGACCACCAAGACGCTAGGCCTGGGCGGGGACTTCTGCCTGCCGGTCACGTGTGGCGGCGTGGCGGTCTCACCCGGCGATGCCATCCTGGCCGACGAAAACGGCATCCTGGTGCTGCCCCCTGCCGATATCCGCGAGTCGGCTGAACGTGCCCTGCAAATGATGCGCGACGAGAAGAAAACGCTGGCCCGCATCGATGCCGGCGAGCGCTATCCCGACATCCTGGGCTCGACCCAGGTCATCCTGGATGCCATCCAGAAACAGCAAGCCGCACGCTGAAGAGGAAGACGCCGCCATGACGCATCAAGACGACCTGACCCATCTCCCCGTTCATGTCCTGAGCCAACAGTTGCAAGCCGGCACGCTGTCGCCGGTCACGCTGGTGGACGCCTATCTCGCACGCATCGAACGCGAAGAGCCCGCGCTGCACGCTTACGTGGAGGTGTATGCACGCGACGCCAGAATGGCCGCGCAGGCTGCCGAAAACGCCCTTCGCGCCGGACACGCTGTCGGCCCGCTGCACGGTGTGCCGATCGCCCTCAAGGATCTCATCGACGTGGCCGGACGCCCCACTGGCGGCGGCTCCCTCACTCGCGTGCAGCAGGCCACGCAGCATGCCACCTTGGCCAGACGCCTGATGGTGCAAGGCATGATCGTGCTGGGCAAGACGCACACGGTCGAATTCGCCATGGGCGGCTGGGGCACGAACAGCAACACCGGCACTCCCTGGAACCCGTGGGATCCCCGGCAGCCCCGCACCCCCGGCGGCTCCAGCAGCGGCTCCGGCGTCGCCGTGGCCGCCCGGCTCGCCCCCTGGGCGGTGGGCACCGACACCGGAGGCTCGGTCCGCCTGCCCGCATCGTGGTGCGGCATCACCGGCCTGAAAACCACGACGGGCCGCGTCAGCACCCATGGCATCCTGCCGCTTAGTCCCACGCTGGACACACCCGGCCCGATGGCCCGCAACGTCGAGGACGTCGCCCTTTTGTACACGGTCATGCAAGGCGCCGATGCGCACGACCCGCTCACGCGCGGCTTGTCCTATACCGACCCCCTGCCCGCCTTGCGCCGCGGCATCAAGGGCATGCGGCTGGCCCGCATGCCCCAGGCCGAGCGCGAATACGCCAGTGCAGAAGTGCTGGCCGCCTACGACCAGTCGCTGCAGGAGCTTGAACGGCTGGGCGCCGAGATCGTCGCGCTGGATCTGCCGTTCCGCTTTGCGGACGTTGCCACCGACAACCTGCGCATCATGGCCGCCGAGAGCTACGCCATGTATCACGCCATCATCGACGACGAAGCCGCGACCGTCGATCCGCATGTGCGTCCGCGCCTGGCCGCCGGACGCAGCGTGACGGCCAGGCAGTACATCGATGCACTGGCCAACCGGCCCCTCATGATGGCCCAGTTCAATAGGGCAATGGAGGGTATCGATGCACTGCTCACACCCACCACCATGACCACCGCCGTCCCTCTGGACGAGGTCGACCAGACCAAGGCGCCAGCGCACTACACGCGCTTTGCAAACTACCTGAACCTGGCGGCCCTGGCACTGCCTAACGGCAAGGGTGCAGACGGACTGCCCACCTCGCTGCAGATCGTGACGCGCGCCGAGGACGAAGCCACGGCGCTACGCATCGGCTGGGCCTTGCAGAACGCCACACAGTGGCATCTGCGCCAGCCTCCTGAGATGGCCGGTGGCGGGTATCTGGCGGGGTAAAAACCCAGCAAGGCTCGAACGACCCGCTTCCAGCAGCTTTGCGAGACTGCCCACGCGCCGATCAAGGCACGCACCGGCGATATCGCGTTCTGCTGGACTCGCGACGAATGCCATGCGCCGTGCCCGACAGCCTTCCCATGTATCCGTTGTCACCACCATTCCTACAGATCGGCACAATAGAAACAAAGTACGTACCGCCCCAGGATTGTCTGTGTTTGCAGCGTACATTTACGCGGCTATCGGTACCCTGCCGATGGACATCCGTGGATAGGACAATGAATATTTTGACCCGCGCCAGCATGGCGCTGCTGCTTGGTACACCGCTGCTCCTGACGGCCTGCGGTGACAAGGAGCCAGAGCAGCGTGCTGCATTCAGCCAGTACCTGCAAACGCGCATCATCGACAAGCCAGGCCTGCATGTACCGCAGCCAAACGAAGAAGAGAAGAAAGCGTTCGGGGATTATGCCTCGCACTACAAAGTCATCACCGACTTCCACGCCGGCATGAACACGTCGGTGAGCTCGATGAACACCGTGTTGCAACAAGGGTCGATTCGCAGCGTCAACGATCTGATGACGCGCCGAGACGATCTGATGAAAACTCGCACGATGGTGAAGGACATGAGTGCTGCGATTGTCAAAGCGCAGTCCGAAGCCGATGCGCAGAAGGCAAAGCTCAATCAACCCGCCGATCTCAAGCCGGTATACGACAAGGCCTATGACCGCACTGTGACGCAGCCTGCCAATGCCTTCAGGCAAGTCTTCCCGCTGGTGGACGCATCCTTGCAGAAAGCGGTCGACACCGCTGACTACGTTGAAAAGCACAAGTCGAAGATCCAGGTGAACGGCGCAATCGTACGTGTCACCGATCCGAAAGTGCAGGCGGAGTTGAACAACCGACTGCAGGCCCTGAATGCCGGCACCGCAGAGTTGAACAAGGCGCAAGCCGACATGCAGAAAATGATTACGGGGCGTTGATTCCCGTTCCCGCCGCTGCAGTGGCGCGTCCTTCGCGGGCGCCTCTGCAGGGCACCAGAATCCCATCAGCGCACGCCGCCAGGCGCCACTAGATCTCCAGCAGTTTCGCCAGGTCCAGCCTGCGCAGCAGACCGGCCGTGCCCTCCGACAGGCGCGTGCCGCCGCGGCTGCGGTGGGTGGCCAACACCAGGTCGTTGCGGATGGGTGGCGACACGATCCGTGCGCAGGACAGTTTTCCTGCGGCCTGCAAGCCAGCGACTGCCGAGCGCGGCAAAATGGCATAGCCCTGCCCCTGCATGGCCAGCTCCAGGATGGTGTGCACGGCGTCCACTTCTGTGGTTGCGACCACGCGCACGCCGTGTTGGCGGCACGTGCGTTCGACCAGCGTGCGGATGGCGTTGGGCAGGCTGGGAACGATCAGGGGAAAACGCCCCAACGCTGCCACCGGCACCTCCTCGGGCAGATGAGGATCGAATTCGGGGGCCGCCACGAGCACCAGGTGCTCGCGATACAGCGATTCATACACCAGTTGTGGTGACGGCGGCGGATCGTAGAGCAGGGCGAGCTCGATCCGTCCACTCAGCAGGGCTTCGCGCATCTGTGCACTCAGGCCCTCCGCGACGGTTATCCTCGCCTGCGGAAATCGCTCGCGAAACAGACGCACCAGTGCAGGCGTGATCACCAGGGCGATGCGCGGCGGCAGCCCCACGACGACTTTGCCGGTCGGCTGGTCGCTCAGTCCCACCAGATCCTCACGCGCGCGGTCAGCCAGTTCCAGCAGGGCGCGACCGTGTGTCAAAAACCTCGCCCCCGCTTCGGTCGGCTCGACGCCGCGACCATTGCGCACAAGCAGGTGATGCCCTAGCGTGCGTTCCAGTGCCTGCACCTGGCGCGACAATGACGGCTGCGACACATCCAGCAGCTCCGCAGCGCGAGAGAAACTTCTTTGCTCAGCCACACGAACGAAGTAGAGGATCTGCTTGAGTTCCATGCCTTTTCCGAGCTATGCAGATTACGAATATCAGAAATAGTGGTTATAACATTGCCAGCACTTGCCAGCGGCGAGATGATGCGGCGTTATCTGTTCTGCGAGATCGCCATCGTGGCTGACTGCCTTCCGCCGCTTGCCCACCCCTCACGTCCTGGCGTCCTGCCACCACCAGGAAGCTGGG
>JAEYZR010000092.1 GCA_023427945.1 Pseudomonadota bacterium
GTTCAGGGTCGCGCCAATACCACCGGCCCCGACGATGCCGATGATCGCCGCTTCACGGAAGTTGATGTCCAGGCGATACATGGCCAGCCCGATCATGCGCGGCATGACCTGCGGCACCACGGCGTACACCACCTTTTGCAGCCACGACGCCCCTGTGGAGGACACCGCCTCCAGTTGCGACATGTCGGCAGTCTCGATGTCGTCGGCCAGCAGCTTGGCCATGAACCCCATGGACGCGATGATCAACGTCAGCATGCCGGCGAAAGGGCCGAACCCGAACATCTTCACCAGGAGAATGGCAATGATGAGTTCAGGAAATGCGCGTGAAACGGCAATGAACCCGCGACAAGGCATGCGCACCCAGCCCGAACTGATGTTGCGCGCAGCACCCAGGCCGATCGGTATGCTGAGCAGCACGCCGATGCAGGTCGAGGCGACGGCCATCGCAATGCTCTCCAGGATGCCTTCGCTGATCTCGCGCCACCGTGTCACGAAATCCGGCGAGGAGAACGCGACGATGAAACGCCAGCCCCGGCTCAGTCCCTCGGCCAGACGGTCCCAGCTCACGGCAATCGACTGGGTGGCGGCCACGAGGTAGAGCAGGACGCCCAGCCAGAACAGCGTGCGCCATACCGGAGAGACGATGAAATGCGGTCGCGTCCAGGACCGGCTCGCGCTCATGCAGTCACCGCACGCACGACGACCTTGTCATCGCGCATCACGGCAGGTTTGCCTGCTTGTGACGCAGGGCGACTGCCTGCGGGCGCCGGTTTACCTGCCGCCGCGGGATCACCCGCCGCCGCCCAGTCCTCTTTTCCGTAGATGGCTGTCAGCACATCCGCATTCAGTGAGTCCGGCAGACCATCGTGCACGATCACGCCCTTGTGCAGTCCGACCACCCGATCGGCAAACTGAGTGGCCAGCGCCACATCGTGGATATTGATCACCGCTGACAGACCACGCTCGCGGCAGAGTTCGCAGATCAGTCGCATGATCTGGCGCGCCGTCTTGGGGTCCAGGCTGGCCGTAGGTTCATCGACCAGCAACAGGCGCGGCTGCTGCATCAGGGCACGGGCAATGCCCACGCGCTGGCGCTGGCCGCCGGATAAGGCATCGGCCCGTTTGTTCTCGAAACCCGACAGGCCGACACGTTCGAGAAACTCGAACGCCTGAGCGATATCCTCTGGATGAAACCGGCGCGTCCAACTGCGCCAGAAACTGGTATAGCCCAATCGTCCGGACAGAACGTTTTCCATGACGCTCAAGCGTTCGACCAGCGCGTACTCCTGAAAGATCATGCCCAGCTTGCGGCGATGGCGGCGCAGCGTCGCCGCCCCCCCTTCCCCGATGTCCACGCCATCGAGCAACACCCGACCGGAGGTCGGCGTCACCAGACGATTGATGCATCGGATGAGCGTACTCTTGCCCGCGCCCGAAGGGCCGATCAATGTCAGCACCTGACCCTGCGGCACGACCAGATCCACATGGCTCAATGCCATGTCGCCGGTGCGATAACGCTTGCACAGGCCCTGCAGACTCAGCAGCGCCGGCGTGTCCGCGTGCGCGGGCGGCACTGCACTGAGCACCTGTGCCTGGCTGCTCACATCGCCGCCGCTGTAGGCCATCACTTGCATGTGTAGCTGATCTTCATGGCGGCATCGATGTCACGCACCACTGCCCAGTGCTGCTTGTACGTGATGGGCATGAACGCCTCCTGCGCGGGCTCGGACTTGCCGAACTCGGCCAGCAACGCCGAACCTTCCCACTGGAACGAGCTGAAAGCCTCGCGCACCTTGGCAGCCAGTTCGGGCTTGAGGTTGTAGACATAGCCATAGCCCGTCGTGGGGAACGACTCCGACTTGTAGATGCTGCGCAGTTTCGAGCTGTCCACCACGTTGCGCGCAACCATGCGATTCATGACCGAGTTGGCCACTGCCGCTGCGTCGTAATCCTTGTTGGCCACGCCGATGACGGAGTTGTCGTGCTTGCCCGAGAACGCCGCTTTGTAGTCGCGATCCACTTCCATGTTGTAGGCGCTGGCCAGCAACGCCGACGGCGCCTTGTAGCCTGAGTTGGAGGTCTGCGAGGTAAACGCGATCGTCTTGCCTTTCAGGTCGGTGATCTGCTTGGCCTGACTGTCGGCAGGCACGATGATTTCCATCTCGTAGCCGTAGTTGCCTTGCTTGTCGGCCATCATCGTGAACGGCACGAACCCCGCGCAGTTCACCGCCAGAGGATTGCTGCCCGTGTTGAACCCGGCCACATGCAATCGCCCCGAACGCATGGCTTCCAGTTGCGCGGCGTTGGACTGAACCGGGAAGAACTGGACTCTCTTCCCTGTCACTTTCTCCATGTGCTTGAGAAAGCCATCCCAGACTCCTCGATAGACTTCCGGATCTTCGACGGGGGTATAGGCAAACACCAGCGTCGAGGGATCGATCCATTGCTTAGGATCGGTCGGCGCATCCGCCACCATGTCGCCATCACGGTCGCAATATTTCGCATCCAGATCGCCACGTGGGCATGCCTGATCCTGCGCAGACACAGCCGGCACGATTGTGGCAGCACCGATCAGGGCGATAGACAGAGCTAGACAGATCTTCATATTCACAGCCATTAGGAGAATGTGCAGCAAGTATGAAGATGCCATGTGACAGTTCTATGGCATCACTTCGAGACGACTGGCGAGGCATGGCGAGGTCAGGCGGCAGAAGCTTGCCGCCATGCACCATATCGGCACATTCGCATTCGCAAACGCACCAGGATGAGGCCAGGACGCACCAGGTCAGTGATCACCACACGCGTTTACGCACCGCTCAAGGTCGTTTGTGATGCCCTGGCATTTTGGTGATGGCAGGCCTGTGTTCATCGCCGATTCGGAATATCGAAATTGGCATACATATTGCTTTGGTTGAGGGTCACTTTCTCGGGGCATCTCCATGCCCGTTCAATGCGAAGGATCAATCATGTCACCCGCCGCCCGCCGCCTCGTCCTGCCCTCAGTGCCCCGCCGCCGTTTCGTCCACATGGCGATGGCCACCATGCTGGCTGGCCTGGCCTGCTACAATATGTCGTCCAAAGCCGCTGCAGTTGCCGACAAGCCGCGCGTCGCTGCCGTCTACACCGTGCCGGTCGAACAGCAATGGGTATCGCGCCTGCACGTGGCGCTGCTGGCAGCTCGCGACCAGGGCGACATCGATTATGTGTTCTCCGAAAATGTCACCAACGCCGACTACGAACGCGTCATGCGTCAGTACGCTGAACAAGGCAACACTCTGATCGTGGGCGAAGCCTTCGCCGTCGAATCGGCCGCGCGCAAAGTCGCCCGCGACTATCCCGAGACGGCATTCCTGCTGGGCTCTTCCGGCAAGCCGCAGCAACCGAATTTCTCCGTATTCGACAACTACATCCAGGAGCCTGCCTATCTGAGTGGCATGATTGCCGCGGCCATGAGCAAGTCGGGCAAGATAGGACTAGTAGGCGGCTACCCGATTCCCGAAGTCAACCGCCTGATGAACGCCTTCATGGCCGGGGCACAGGAGATCAACCCTTCCTCCCATTTCACGGTGAGCTTCATTGGATCCTGGTTCGATCCCCCCAAAGCCAAGGAAGCGGCCTTCGCCATGATCGAACAAGGTGCCGACGTACTGTATGCCGAGCGTTTCGGCGTGTCCGATGCCGCGCGCGAACGCAAGGTACTGGCCATCGGCAATGTGGTCGACACGCAACCCCAGTACCCCGACACCGTCGTGGCATCCGCCTTGTGGGACTTCGCGCCCACCATCAAGCGTGCGCTGGCCGCCGTACGTGAAAAATCGTTCAAGGCCGAAGACTATGGCCAGTATTCGATGATGAAGTACCAGGGCGCATCGCTCGCGCCGCTGGGCACCTTCGAATCCAAAGTACCCGACGATGTCAAGGCCAAGGTCGCAGAACGCCAGAAAGCCATTCTCGATGGCTCCTTCGTCGTGAAGGTGGTGGATACGGAACCCAAGTCCTCGCCACGATGAACGCAGTCGCGCCTGCCACTGCACCGGCCTCGCCCACCGTCGAGGCGCTGCGTCTGACGGGCATCACCAAACGGTTCGGAACATTCACGGCCAACGATGCCATCTCGCTCACCCTGGGCCAGGGAGAAGTCCTGGCGCTGCTGGGCGAAAACGGCGCAGGCAAGTCCACATTGGTCTCCATTCTGTTCGGCCATTACATGGCCGACGCAGGCACCATAGAGGCCTTCGGTCAGCACCTGCCTGCGGGACGCCCCGACGCCGCACTGGCCGCCGGCATCGGCATGGTGCATCAGCACTTTGCCATTGCCGACAACCTCAGCGTGCTGGACAACATCACGGTAGGCACCGAATCGTTGTGGCGCCTGCGCGCCGCACGCAAGCAGGCGCGCGAACGCATCGTGGCGCTAGGTCAGCGCTTTGGCCTGCAGATCGATGTGGACGCCCGTGCCGGCGATCTCTCCATCGGAGAAAAACAGCGCGTGGAAATCCTCAAGGCGTTGTATCGCGGTGCGCGCATCCTGATCCTGGATGAGCCCACTTCGGTACTGACACCCCAGGAAGTCGACCAACTTTTCACCACCCTGCGTGTCTTCGTTGCCCAGGGCCTGTCAGTCATCTTCATCTCGCACAAGCTCGATGAAGTCATGGCCATCTCGAACCGGATCGCGGTGCTCAGACGCGGCAAGCTGGTGGCACAGCGTGCCGTGGGCGACACCTCCGCTCCCGAACTTGCAGAACTGATGGTCGGACGCAAAGTCGAACTGCCCCGTGTGGATAGGGCGACACGGCCGGCGCAGGCAGCACCCGTGGTGACGCTTGCGCAAGTCACCGTCTCGGATCCGCGTGGCGGCAATCCATTGCTCCACAGTCTGGACCTGACGGTCCACCGCCACGAGATCGTCGCAATCGCTGGCGTCTCGGGCAACGGCCAACAGGCGCTGGTGTCCGTGCTCACCGGCATGCGCGGCATCGACGACGGCTCGATCCGCCTGGGAACCGAGCACCGTCTGGCCCCGCGTACGCCGGCCGGCTGGACGGCGGCGCGCGTGGGACGTATCCCGGAGGACCGCCACCACGAGGGCATGGTGGGCGACAACCTCCTGTGGGAAAACGCGGTGGCCGAGGACCTGCACGATCCGCGCTTCGTGCGGTTTGGACTGGTGCGGGCGGGCGGGGCCCCCCCCGACGCCCGGCCCCGGG
>JAEYZR010000111.1 GCA_023427945.1 Pseudomonadota bacterium
GTGATGATCTTCTGCGCAGGAATGCGCAGCACATAAACGATGTCGGAACCTTCCAGCACCGCAACCGAACTGGATTCCTGAACCTCGTGGACCAGGCCCTGCAGCACAGGTTCGGCCAGCGCCCACATGGGCAAGGAGGTCAGGTAGGCGAACCCCAGGTCCAGTACTTTGGCCGTCAGGCGGAACTGGCGCCCCTGCACGGAGACATACCCCAACCCCTGCAACGTCAGCAGGATGCGCCGAGCGCCCGCGCGCGTCAGACCCGTCGCATTGGCCACCTCGGTCATAGTCTGCACAGGCGCCTGAGCGTTGAAACTGCGGATGACCGCCAGCCCTCGGGCGAACGACTGGACGTAGCTATCGCCCGGGGCCTGAGCAGGGGCGATCGGAGACATAGGGTTTACCCTCGTAGAAGCTGAATTTCGTTAGGACTAGCATGCGTGTTCGCACATCGAACCTTTGTTCGCATTGCGAACATAATAACCAGGCATGCGTCGGTTTGCAAACCCAACGGAGTCATAGGCAGACATGATCAATAAAATCTCACCGTCCCTCGAGGCGGCACTCGCTGACATCAAGGACGGTTCGACTGTTCTCATAGGTGGCTTCGGTGGCGCGGGACATCCATCGGAGCTGATCGATGGGCTGCTCGCGCAAGGCGCCAAAGATCTGACCGTGGTCAGCAACAACGCCGGTAACGGCGAAATCGGCCTGGCCGCCTTGCTCAAGGAAGGCCGCGTGCGCAAGATCATCTGCTCGTTTCCCCGCCAGGCCGACTCGCACGTTTTCGATGGCCTGTATCGTGCAGGCAAGCTCGAACTCGAACTCGTACCGCAGGGCAACCTGGCCGAGCGTATTCGCGCCGCGGGTGCCGGCATCGGCGCGTTCTTCTCGCCTACAGGCTATGGCACACCGCTGGCCGGTGACCGCGAGACCCGCGAGATCAACGGCCGCCACTACGTGCTGGAATATCCGATCTTCGCCGATGTGGCGCTGATTCGCGCCGAGCGCGGTGACCGCTGGGGCAACCTGGTGTATCGCAAGACTGCCCGCAATTTCGGCCCCATCATGGCCAGTGCAGCCCAGCTCACCGTGGCCTCCGTCTACAGCGTGGCCGAACTGGGCGAGCTCGATCCGGAAACCATCGTCACCCCCGGGCTCTACGTCAATCGTATTGTCCAGTTGCCTGCGCCAGCGCGCCGCTAAGAACGCATCGGAGACTCAATATGACAGCATTTTCCAACACGTGGACACGTGACCAGATGGCGGCACGCGTGGCCCGCGACATCGAAGAAGGCATGGTGGTGAACCTGGGCATTGGTCTGCCCACGCTGGTGGCCAATCATCTTCCCGCCGAACGCGAAGTCATTCTGCACAGCGAGAACGGTGTGCTGGGCATGGGCCCGGCACCGGCCGCCGGCGAAGAGGACGGCGACCTGATCAATGCCGGTAAACAGCCCGTCACCTTGCTGGCTGGCGGCTCCTTCTTCCATCATGCCGACAGCTTTGCCATGATGCGTGGCGGCCATCTCGACCTGTGCGTGCTCGGCGCATTCCAGGTCAGCATCAACGGCGACCTGGCCAACTGGCATACGGGCGCAGAGGGCGCCATTCCCGCCGTAGGCGGAGCAATGGACCTGGCCATCGGCGCACGCAAGACCGTCATCATGATGGAGTACCTGACCAAGCAGGGCGAAGCCAAACTGGTGGCCGACTGCACCTACCCCCTGACCGGTGTGGCTTGCGTGGCCCGCATCTACAGTGATGTGGCGGTCATCGACCTGATCGACGGACAGGCTCATGTGGTCGACATGGTCGATGGCGTCAGCCTGGAAGATCTGCAGCGCGTCACCGCCGTCACCCTGCACGACGCACGCTGAACCCGGCCGGGCCTGTCGGGCCCGGCCCATACCTATAAAACGACGAGGAACACACATGAACGACGCATACATCTGCGATGGCGCACGCACCCCCTTTGGCCGTTATGGCGGCAGTCTCTCTTCAGTACGCACCGACGACCTCGCCGCGGTGCCCATCCGTGCCCTCATGGCACGCTACCCCAGCGTCGACTGGTCCGAGATCGACGACGTCATCATGGGCTGCGCGAACCAGGCCGGCGAAGACAACCGCAACGTGGCGCGCATGGCCGCCCTGCTCGCAGGCCTGCCCACGGCGGTCTCCGGCTCCACGGTCAACCGCCTGTGCGGCTCCGGACTGGATGCCATTGGCAGCGCCGCCCGTGCGATCAAAACGGGTGAAGCGGGGCTGATGATTGCCGGTGGCGTGGAAAGCATGAGCCGCGCACCCTTTGTTTCGCCCAAGGCCGAGACGGCCTTCTCGCGCAGCATGACTATTTACGACACCACCATCGGTTGGCGCTTCGTCAATCCGCTGATGAAGAAACAGTACGGCGTGGATGCCATGCCCGAAACAGCGGAAAACGTCGCCGATGACTACAAGATCTCGCGTGCCGACCAAGATCGTCTGGCGCTGGCCAGCCAGACCCGCACGGTCGCAGCCCAGGAACGCGGGTTCTTCGACGCGGAAATCGTTCCAGTCACCATCCCCCAGAAAAAAGGCGATCCCGTCGTCGTGGATCGGGACGAACATCCGCGCCAGACCACGATCGAGTCGCTCGCCAAACTGCGCGGTGTGGTGCGTCCGGACGGCAGCGTGACGGCAGGCAATGCCTCGGGCGTGAACGACGGTGCGGCAGCCGTATTGCTGGCCAGCCGCGCGCAGGCCGACCGTTTTGGCCTCACGCCACGTGCCCGCGTGGTGGGCATGGCTGCGGCAGGCGTGGAACCACGGGTCATGGGTATCGGGCCTGTGCCCGCCACTCGCCGGGTGCTGGCGCAAACGGGCCTCACGCTCGAACAGATGGATGTGATCGAACTGAACGAGGCGTTCGCGGCACAGGCCCTTGCCGTCCTGCGGGAACTGGGCATCGCCGATGACGATGCACGCGTCAATCCCAACGGCGGCGCCATTGCGCTGGGCCATCCTCTGGGTGCAAGCGGGGCACGCCTGGCCATGACGGCGGTCAACCAGCTACATGCCACCGGCGGACGCTACGCCCTGTGCACCATGTGCGTGGGCGTGGGTCAAGGCATTGCTGTCATCCTGGAACGCGTCTGATCCATTGATCTCGCACGCGTATGCTCCTGGGTCCGAGCCACGCGCTCAGACCAGGAAGCTTCATCGTCCGAGCCGCGCGGCCTGCGCGTGAATATCTCGACCCCGTCGCTGTCCCGCCTCGCCGGCCGGCCGCTGGGCGATCGGGCCCCTGGTCGGCCCTGTTCCGCGGCGATGCGGACCGCTGGAGCCTGGAC
>JAEYZR010000319.1 GCA_023427945.1 Pseudomonadota bacterium
TGCATCGATCGAAGAAGTCAGCGAAGCACTTGGCACCGCCGTCGCACTGAACGCAGGCGCTGCCTACGTGTATTCGGTTCGTGCACTGGAAGCCTATAACCAGTTCGATCAGAAGGCCTGAGCGAACGCTGTCGCGCGGCCTGCACTAAGCCGCGCATCTTGCGATTCACCGTCCCTCACGCCTGTGCGCGTGATCCAGGCGCACAGTCCCGCCGACGACGCTGCCGACGAATGTCTCTCTCCATCAAGGCACACAGCACTGGTTGAGGGGCTGCATGTGAGCATGGTCGAAAGCCCGCAACCTGTGCGCACCCTACAGGTCGTCATGCGTGCTTCGCTGGAACCTGTTTCTACGCCTCATCACGCGTGTTCGCGCCGAGCCGGCGTTCGCGCTGACCTCGCGTTCGAGCGTTCATCGCCTAGAAGTGCCCTGCCAGTGGAATGTCGATGTCAAGGACAGGTGCGTGCTGCTGCGCGCCGTACACATCGGTGTCGGCAATGTCGCCCGCCGAGGTGAGGCGCGGCAGCGTAGCCTTGAACGCCAGACCGGCTTCGTACTCGGTCACCAGCACGTCCTCGGCGCTGACGTTGTAAAGCGCGGCGAACAAGGCCGGGATAAGCACCTTGCTGTCGCGCACCCGGCGGAACATGTCGTGGTCATCAAAGATCACATCGATCGTCAAATCGAAGGGGCCGGCATTCTTGCTGCGGCACCCGGTTGCAATGTCGCCCAGCTTGGCCATGGCTAAACCTCCTCGTACTGAATGGGAAATACCTCGCATGGGTCGTTCAGTTCCATGGTGTGAGCCAGGATGAACCGAAACACAGCCCCCATTTTGAAATCGGAAGGCGAGTACGGGATGGCCATGTTGCCTTCCGTGCACTGACGGCCTTCGAAGTGGTTGTGCAGCATGTTGGTTCTGGCCAGCGCCAGAACCGCCGCGGCCTGGTCGGCATTGGCGGCGACCACGTCGACCAGAAAACACAATTCGTGCGTGGACGGATGGGCGATGGGTTCGCGTTCGGCCATCACGCCGTTGCGGCCATAACAACGGATGGTGAGCACATAGTCGCTGCTGGCAATACCCATATCACCGGCTTTCGTCCGCACGCGCTCTTTAACCAGTTCCAGGTAGGGGTCGATCTGGCCGATCAGTCGGGGATCGCGGGTGGCGCAGATCGTGCCTGCCCTGTGGCCGACGAATTCGACCCCTTCGAGTTTGACCTTGTAGGTGTGGTCGGGCAACCAGCGCATACCCGTCACGCGGACCGCCTTTTCGGACACCTGTTCGAACCGGCAAGAGGCGGTGTCCAGCACACCGCCCGGTTCGGTGTGGCGGACCGGGCTGGCCGTTTCATGCAGCGCGTGGCTGGCCACCGACATCACGGTGCATCGGCGTTGCGTTCCGGTGGGCTCGCAGGTGACGCTGTCGGCGCGAATCGTGGCCAGCAGGCAGTCCGGGCCCTTGGGTGTAGCCGGTGCCGCTCCGCATTCCAGCATCTTGCCCGCGTACCAGGCCGCCGCAGGGGGCATACCTGCGCGCAAGGCCACTGCCGCGAACGGCGCCGGGTCGGTCGAACGGCCACCGAGGATGACTTGCGCGCCGTCATCCAGGGCGCGCATGTAAGGCTCAGGCCCCATCATGGCCACGATCCGGCTGACTCGATCCAGCATGGCGGCATTCAATGCAGGCAGGCGCCCCAGCGCCCGTACCCGTCCCGATTCAACCCGCTGTGCGACGAAGTCTTTGTCCTGTTCGGCATTGATCGTTGCCATCCGGAAGTGCAGGCCATCTTCTGCAGCAATCTCTCGTACGATGCTGGCAAGCATCTCAAGATGCGGCGCCCCGCCAGCACCTCCCGCCGTCCCCACCATGAACGGTATCCCGGCATTCAATGCCGCGTGCAACATCAGGCGAAGATCCCGACGCATCGCCAGCCTGGAAACGAACGCTTCGCCGCTGCCAAGGTAGTACGGGCCCGGGTCGCTGCTGCCACCGTCCGCAGAGATCATGTGCGGTTGACGCGCCATTCCTGCATCCAGGCTTTCCTGCGGGAATCCATAACCGAGAATCCCGGCGGTCGACAGTATCCGGATTTCACCTTGCGCGGCCAGCGTCCCGGCGGTCGAAGATAGTGCGCGGGTGTCCTGTGTCGCAGTGTCGATGGTGTCCCTCTCAGCCACGAGGCACCTCGCCGCGCTTTGATTGTTCGTCAATCGCTCTGGCGCCGTGCTTGATATAGGGAATGAGTTCCCGGCCGAATTCGGCAGCGTCATTCAGTGGCTCGAAGCCTCTTATCAGGAACGACTCCACCCCCAGGCGGTAGTAGTTCAGTATCGCATCGCCGACCTGTTGCGGCGTTCCGACCAGGCAAGACGTGTTGCCTTGGCCGCCGGTCGCCGACGCGATGCTCATCCAGAGGCGTTCGTCATACACCTCCCCCAGGCCGGCGAGTTCCACCAGGCGTTTCGCCGATTCATTCTGCGGCGCGAGCATCGGCTTTCCAGATGATTCGATATCGCTGAGGTATTTGCGGGCCTTGTCCCAGGCGGCGCCTTCCGTATCGGCAATGATGGGTCGGAAAGAGACGTTGTAGCCCAGACGTCTGCCGTATTTGGCGGCAACAGCGTCAAACTGCTGCATGCGGGTCGAGGTCTCCTTCAGGGGCTCACCATACATTGCAAAAACGTCGCAACAACGAGCGCCCATTTCCAGAGCCGCAGGCGATGATCCGCCGAAGTACAGCGGTGGACCCGATGGTTGCAAGGGGCGTACTTCTGAATAGGCCTGTCGAACCTTGTAGAACTCGCCTTCGTGGTCGAACGGATCAGTCTGCTTCCATAAACGGCGAATTATGCCGATGTACTCCTCACCCCGTCGATAACGCTGATCCTTGGGAAGAAAATCGCCTTCGCTTGCCTGCTCCTGATCGCTGGTGCCGGCGATGACGTGCACACAAATGCGGCCGTTCGTGAGCTGGTCGAAGGTTGCGATCTTGCGCGCCGCCAGTGTCGGCGCCACAAATCCGGGACGATGGGCGATCAGGAATTTCAGACGCTCGGTTTGCATGGCGGCATACATCGCGACGTTGAAGCCTTCCGCCGACGCAGCGTAGTAACCGACAAGAACCATGTCGAAACCCGCGTCCTCGTGTGCTTTCGCGAAATCACGAAGGTAGCTGCGCGACACATCTCCGCGAATCACATGCACGGCTGAGCCCGCTGGTGGTGTCACGCCGATCATGCCGATGATTTGTATTGTCATATCTCCACCTCATGTTGTATTTCGACCCTAATCTGGTAAATCACCGCCCCGAGTCACAGGACTGGTTGATCGCGGGTGCGTCGGATACGCGCCATGCGCTGTCAGGCCGATTGGCTCAGGGCACGACCCACGCACGCGTGCGGCTTGCTGAGCCCAAGATGTCCCCGCAAGGTCGATGCAGAATATTCCTTGCGAAACACGCCGCGACGTTGCAGCTCTGGAACGACCTGACGAACAAAGTCTTCATAAGATCCCGGTACGCTGGTCGCCGACAGGACAAAACCATCGCATGCGGTTTCGAACCAATGCTCCATTTCGTCTGCGATCTGGGTTGGCGTACCTACAAAATTGACGCCCTCTCTGGTCGTCCCGCGTCCAGACACTTCGACGAAATCACGCACTGAGGGATTCTTCTTGCCGCTGCGTGCAATCACGCGGTCGCGCAGGCTGTGCCAGGAAACAGCGGCGAGCTCTTCGTCGGTGTAAGGTTCGTCATAGGGCCGCTGCGAAAAATCGACGTTCAATGCTTCGCAAAGCAATGCCAGGGAATCGATTGGCCTGGCCAGCGAATCGGCAATGGCGCGCTCCTCTTGCGCCTGGCTTGCGGTCTCTCCGACGAACACCTTCAACGACGGCACGACACGCACGGCATCCGGATCGCGGCCCGCCGCCGCAATCGCGGCTTTCAGGCTGGCATATTGCTTCCGGCCTGCCTCCAGGCTGGGGTAGGAGGCAAAGACCATTTCCGCCCACTTTGCGGCAAACGCCATGCCTCGGCCGCTCTGTCCCGCTTGCAGGAGCACGGGGTGGCCCTGCTGCGAACGAGGCACGGTGAAGGGGCCGCGAGAATTGAAGTGCTCGCCGCGATAATCGAGCCTGTGAACTTTGTCCGGATCTGCGAAACGCCCATTCGCCTTGTCCAGTATCAACGCGTCGTCCTCCCAGGTGTTCCAGTGGCCCAGCACGACCTCCATGAACTCGTCGGCGCGGTCGTAACGTGCGTCGTGTTCGAGGTGTTTCAACTGTCCAAAATTTGCCGCTTCAGAATCGTTCAGCGATGTCACGATATTCCACGCCACACGCCCACCTGTCATGAGGTCCATCGTCGCAAAGAGGCGGGCCACGTGATAAGGCTCGTAGTAGGTGGTCGAGTAGGTTGCGCCCAGGCCCAGGTGACGGGTGGCCATGGCCATGACCATGAGAATCGTGGCGGGATCCATCTTCACTGCGCGAATCCCATGAGCGACGCTTTCGCGATGATCTGCGCCATACGCATCGGGCATCGCGAGACGATCGTCGAAAAACGCCATATCGAACTTTCCGTCTTCAAGCGTGCGCGCAATCCGGTGGTAGTATTCTGGAGACATGAAGTCGGTCATGCCTGCAGGGTGACGCCAGGAGCCAACGTAATTAGAACAATTCTGGGCTTGAAGAAAGGCGACGAGAGTCATTTGACGTCTGGGCAAAGGATTGGCTTGTGGCATTTTCGTCACGCCTAAAAGTAGTAAGAAAAAACATTCTCCTTGCTGACACCGGACAGGACAATTCGGAAACCGTAATAGCTTTATCAATATTGCACATAACGCAGCGGGGATTTCTTCGTGACTTCGGCCTCTCCAAAGAATTCTGTCGATACTTTTTCGATGCGATTGGACCTCGTTGATCTCGAGACATTTCTGGCGGTGGTGCATACAGGCAGTTTCAGTGCTGCAGCACAGCGCATGCATATTTCGCAGCCGTCAGTGACCAGCAGGATCCAGAAGCTGGAAGGCATTCTTCGCACCAAATTGTTGGTACGCACGACACGACACGTTCATACGAATGCGGATGGCGAGCGCCTCGCACGCAATGCCGAAGAACTTCTTTTCAACATGCATGCGCTGGTTCAGGAATTTCGCGAAAGGGCGGACGTCGCACGCAACCGCGTTGCCTTGTCGGTCACGCCGATGATTGCTGCGGTCGTCCTGCCTGACATCATCCAGGGTTATAAACAGCGTTATACCGGTGTGGACATTCACGTCATGGATCTGCGGCATTCGCTTGCCTTGTCTGCCGTTGAAACGGGTGACGTCGATTTTGGCATCATGGCCCCCGAGAGCCTGAGTGCCACCTGTTCGTTCGAACTCTTGTACGAAGAAGACATGGTTCTGGTGGTGCCGCAAGGACACGCGCTGGCCAGCAACGCAAGTGTCACGATGGCGCAAATCGCGCCATACCCGATCATGATCCTGAAGCAGTATTCGGAGCTGCTTGCGGCAGTGGACGCTGCGTTTACGCGACTGGATCTGGACTTCACGCCTGCAATGGAGCCCTCGTCGCTCAATACGCTGCTCGCATTGATGGATGCTGGCGTAGGCGTTACTTTCCTGCCGCCCAGCATGGCACATTACAAAAGTGCCAATCGGCTCACGATTCCTGTCTCCGACCTTCAGGTCTCCAGGAAATTCGGAATCGTGAGCAAGAAAAAGTCCGCACCGAGTTCCGCTGTCGACAGTTTTTGCCAATACCTGCGCGATCACATACGAGCGTCGGATCACGCACGACCAGCCGGTCACATATGACCGTCGGATCACATACGACGCGTCGATCACATACCACCCGCTAGACTGTCCTAGCGGTCGGAGGGGAATCGTTGTATCAGGGGGCCCAGCACCTTGAGTTCTTTCTCCACGTCCTGGGTGAATCGTTGAGGGCCGTCGAAAACAGGTTCCGCGCCGCCGACCCGGATCGTGTCCAGTAGCGTCTTGTCGGTCGACACTTTCTGCACGGCCTGGACGATGCTGGCGTACGCATCCTGAGGTGTGTTCTTGGGAACCAGCAAACCATACCATGTGACCATTTCCACGTCGTAACCGATTTCTTTCAGCGTGGGAACGTCCGGCATGAGTTTGAAGCGACTGGGCGATGTGACGGCAAGCACCTTCAGAGCCTGGTTGTTGCGCTGAGCGAGTGCGGCGGCGCCCGAAGGCAGACCCAAGGTGACGTGATTGCCCAGGACATCGGTCATCATGGGCGAACCCCCGCGATAGGGAATGAATATCGATTTCTTGACGTCGGCCGCCGCCATGAGTTGCTTGCCGATCAATTCTCCCATCGTGGTCGCCGTTCCAATGCTGCAAGGCGTCTCGCCACTTTTCTTGCAGTTGGAGATCAGCTCCTCCATCGAGTTGGCGGGGTTTCCAGGTGGCACGACGACGGCCATGGGCGTCTGCTGGATTTTGGAAATGAGTTTGAAGTCTTTCAGAATTTCCACGTTGGCCTTAGGCATCGTCCAGTGCCAAAGCAGCATTTGGGGAATCTGGAATAGCATGGTGTAGCCATCGTGGGGTTGCTTCAACACGTGCTGAGAACCGATCATTCCGTCCGCACCGGAAATGTTCTGTACGAGAACCGTCTGCTTCCATTCATTGCCCAGAGCCACCGCCAGGGCGCGCGCAATGCCGTCCGTACCGGCTCCCGGCGGATACGGCACGATCAGCGTGACCGGTCTGTCGGGAAAGGCCGCCAGCGTGGGCCAGGCCCATGAAAGACAGACGGCAAAAACCATGCTGCAGATCAGCTTGAATCGGGTCATTCCAGTCTCCTTGATTATTTGAATGTGTTGGACATTCCGTGGAACTTGGCCAAGCTTGATTCGTACGCCAGGAATTCGGGAGTGATCCCGCTGCCGCGTATGCCTCCTCGCACCGCGCCCTGACGTGTGTCCTTGTAGGCTCCCAACCAGCTGTCCGGCAGCGGTGCTGCGCCTGCCAGCGACAGCCACAGCCGCAGCAGATGACGCTTTTGCGCAGGGTCAGGAAAATCTTCGAACTCTGTGCGTGAATGCATGACGACGTGATTGTTCAGCAATTGCATGTCGCCGGGTGCCAGACGCATGGCGTAGCAAAACCGCCTGTCCACAAACAGCGTTTCCAGCAACTGCAAGGTTTCCTGCTGTGCGGGCGTCAGACGAGGAATCTCCGGGAAATCGCGCTGCGCCGCAACGATGTTCTTGCGATTGCTGCGAAATGAGACATGACCGTCCTTTTCTCCGGCCAGGGGGCAGCCATACCATGGCCCGTCATCGGGGCCACCGCCTCCTTGCAGATGAAAATAGAAAGGCTCGAACAGCGTCTCGAACAGATCGGGGCGAGTACGGCGGATCTCGTCATACACGGCCAGTGAGCTGACCACCAGGCTATCGCCACCCGATTTGGCAC
>JAEYZR010000320.1 GCA_023427945.1 Pseudomonadota bacterium
AGTCCGACACGCTGGATGACATTCTCAACGCACCCGACGCAGACGACCTGATCGACTGGTTACGCCATCGCCCCCTGGCCCACTTCGAACAAGGCCATCTGATGGTTCATGCCGGCGTGCTGGCAAAGTGGGACGTGGCCAAGACGCTCTCGCTGGCCGGCGAAATAGAACAGGCCCTGCGCGGGCCCAACTGGAAACGTGCCCTGCAAAAAATGTATGGCAACGAACCGGTGCAGTGGAAGGACGATTTCAAAGGCGGCAAGCGTCTGCGCGTGATCATCAATGCGCTCACCCGCATGCGTTTGTGCCGTAAGTCCGGGCACATGGATTTCGACGCCAGGGTCACACCGGGCGCTCATCCGGCAGGGCTCGTGCCCTGGTTCGACGTGCCCAACCGGGCCACACGCGACGTCACCATCATATTCGGGCACTGGTCCACGCTGGGCCTGATGGTCAGGCCAGACGCCATCTGCCTGGACACTGGATGCGTCTGGGGCGGGCAACTGACCGCCATGCGCTTGAGCGACCGGGCCCTGGAACAGGTGCAATGCGCTCAGGGCCGCGAGCCCGGCGGCGACTGAAGCGCCTGCGAGAGAGCCTCGCGGATCTGGCCAGCCACCGCAATCCGGTTTGCACCTGGCGTCGTACAACCACCCTCGGGGGCAGGCACCGCCGGCATGTAGTGCACACGCACGTTCAAGCCCCGTGCACCCAGTATCCGACAAACGTTGGCAACCAGTGTTTCGTCTCCGACGAAGGCGGGAAAGCCCCTGCGGTCGTCTTGCCTGGCATAGATCAAAGCCACCGGCTGAATCGGCGCACCGGCGAACAGGGCGGGCTCCACCAGCCCGGCGTGCAGAGGCAGCAAAGCCAGGCCATCCGACGTCGTTCCCTCGGGATACAGACCCACTGCGGCGCCCTGATCGAAGCGCTCGCGCATGGCCAGTCCCACGCCATGAACGGCTCTGCGTTGTCCGCGTTCGATGAAGACCGTGCCTGCACCAGCAACCAGCCAGCCCACGATAGGCCAGCTGCGAATCTCGCTCTTGGCGATGAAGGCTGTCGGACGGACGGCATTCATCACGAAAATATCGATCCAGGAAACATGGTTTGCCACAAACAGCACCGGACCGGTCATCAGGGCATCGCCCGAGACACTCACGGACAGGCCACAGACACGCAGCAGCACACGCGACCAGATTCGATTCATCCACTCACGCCTGGCCTGCGAAGCAAACGGATAGACGACACCCACCGAAATCAGCCCCACCGCAATGAGAGGCAAAAGCAGGCACAGTCGCCCGATGACACGAAACGCCTGCATCACGACAGTTCCCAACACAACACTCCACGTACATAACTTTCGGTGACACGCCCGGTCAGCATGGTCGCATGATAGGGCGACAAGGAGGGAGAAATGACATCGTGCGACTCATCGGCCCGCCACCACTCGTCCAGATCGACCAGGCAGAAATCGGCGGGCATGCCCGGCACCAGGCCACCGGGCGCGCCCAGCACCCTCTCAGGCCCACGCGTGAGCGGGGCCAGCGCATCGAGCAACGGCACCCTGCGCGCCGCCGCCCAGGCCAGCATCAGGGGCAGCACCAACCCCAGGGCAGGCGCACCCGGACGAGCCTGTTCAAAAAACCGCGCCTTGTCCGACTCGAGAACACACTCATGGTCCGAAACCACGGCATCGATGGTCCCGTCGATCACGGCGGCATTGATCGCATCGCGGTCCACCACGCTGTAGAGCGGAGGCATCAATCGAAAGCGGGTGTCGAAAAAGCCAATGTCCAGATCCACCAGCAAAAGATGATGAATGGCCGTATCGGCGCTGACGTCCAGACCCGCATGTTTAGCGCGCCTCACGGCATCCACGGCGGGCGCATTGGCCACGCCGCTGACATGCAGCCGGGCACCTGTCTGCGCAGCAAGACCGAACACGATATCCAGCACGCGGGCTTGGGCGCCTCGATCGACTCCGTGCAAACCCAGCCGCAAGGCATAGGCCCCCGCGCCCATCACGCCTGCAGAGGCGGCATCCTCTGCCGAGAGCCATATCGTCTGCCCTCGCGCCACCGCATGCTGCATGGCCGAGCGTAGTGCATCGAGATCGCTCACGCACGAAATGCCATATCCCACGCCAGCCCAGGGGGGCCCTGACCACTGAGTCGGGATATCCACCCCTTTGAGCACGCAACGGCAATCGAGCGCCGTATCGGCGATATGAATGGGCGCGATCCCGCCAGACGCAGGGCCAGGCACCCAGACCACCCGGCCCACGCCACCGGCCAGCGCCGCACGTCGCAACCGCGCAAACGACGACGGCATGTCGGCGGGTGGCCGCACGCAAAGATCGGTGGTCAGGGGAATCATCGCCCGGCCCCTGCCATGCAGCACATGAGCGCCCTTGATGCCATGCGGGGCATCACCGATTGCCATCACGTTGCCGTTCATCACCCATACGTCGGTGTGAACATCCAGTTGCTGGACCGGGTCGATCAAGCGGACATCAGTGATCTGCGTGCACTGCGAGTCTGGTGCAATGCGCATCAGCCACTCCCCGTCAACATATCGGCCGCGGCCACCAGGACGCAGGCTTGCGCGATGGCAGGCTGCGCCCCCAGCGCCAGCGCCGGCTCGGACGGCAGATCGGCAGCGGGCGCACCATGCAGCACCATGCGGGCATCCAGCGCGGTCAACGAGCCCGTCTCTGTCCTGCACGCCGCCCTGCTGGATGCATAGGTGATGACCGCGGCGGCCCCTTCATAGGCACTGGCCGATTGCGCGGCGGTGAATACATGGATGCCGAGTTGCGCGGCATCTTCCGGAAGCGACGTGCCCGCATGCACCACATTCACGCGCGGCACGCCCAGCGTGGTCAGCATATGAACCACCGAGCGCAGGCGGGCATCGGCGACGAGATCGCCACACAGCACGACCACGCGCGTGTTCAGTTCGGGCAAACGGCTGCGCAACATCGCGACATCGGCTATGGCAGCCAGGGGCTGCGCATGCCGGCCATCGAGCATGTTGATGACAGGCACGCCCGTGCGCATCTGCGCCGCTACCGCATGCGCCGCGCCGCTGGCCGGGTGCGACATCACCAGCACGTCGGCCTGCTCGGCCCTCTGGGCGATCTGGGCCGGCGTATGGTGATGCACACTCAACTCGCCGGGCGCCGGCACGAGTTGCCAGTTGCGCCACGCGGCGGCGAGCTTGACGATATCCTGACCCGCCTGCGCCTGCGTAAAAAAAAGCGGCATGACCCGCAGACCCGGGCCCGTCGGTGTGGAAGTCGAGTATTGCGCATGCACGGCATCGACCCGATCGAGCAATTCGCCAAGCAGGGCACGCGACCAGCCCTCCGGGGTCAGAAGATGGATAGGACGGCGGGCCGTATCGAACTGCGGGTTATACATGCGGGGGCTGGCCGTCCAGATAGCGCTGCAGGATCACAGCGGCGGCCTGCGCATCATCATCGCCGTGATGCCCCAGGATCTCCTGGGCCTCCATGCTGGAGCCGCGCTCGTCGATCAACATGACGGCAATGCCGAAACGCCCATGCAACTGGTTGGCAAATCGCCGGCATCTCGAGGTGGCAGGCTGTTCGCCGCCGTCGGGGGCCAGCGCCAGCCCGACGACGATGGCGTCGGGTTCCCACTCGGCAATCAGGGCCTGGATACGGTCGAAGCGCGCCTGTCGAACCTCACCATAGATGATCTCCAGGGGACGGGCGTGGTGGGTCAGCGTGTTGCCGATTGCCACGCCGATCTTCTTTTCTCCAAAGTCGAACCCGAGGATGGTTGCGTGCGACATCAGCGGAAGTCTAGTCGTGCGCGAGGCAAAGTGAGCGGCTGGGCATGACGGATCAGGCGTGCCCCGCTTCGCCTGCCAGCATGCCAGGATCGATACCCAGCAGACGCAACGCCGCCGGGTAGCGCTCATCAGGCGGCACATCAAAAATGATATGCGGGTCTGCCGACACATTCAGCCAGGCGTTTTGCGACATCTCGGATTCGAGCTGACCCGCTCCCCAGCCAGCGTACCCCAGCGTGACCAGCATCTGCACCGGCCCGGTGCCATCGGCCACAGCCTGCAGCACGTCACGCGAGGTCGTCAGGGCGAGATCCCCCAGACGAATGCTGGAGGTGTAGTCGCCCGCGGGCGCGTGCAGCACGAAACCGCGATCGGTCTGCACGGGTCCGCCAAAAAACACAGGCGCATGCTTGGCAGGCGCGATGTCCAGCGTCAGATCGAGCCGCTCGAAAAGATTTTCCAGCGTGAGATCGGTAGGCCGGTTGATGACCAGCCCGAGCGCTCCGGTCGCGGTGTGCTCGCATATGTAGATGACGGAACCTGCAAGGCTGCCTTCCACATGGCCTGGCATGGCCATCAGAAACTGATTGGATAAATCGATCGGCCGATCGACAGCCGACGAAGATGAGTCTGCTTGCATCGTGGCAACCTCCTGGAAATTGAGCAAACCGGATGGCCGCTCGCACAGTGCGGTGTCAGATCTCCATCAATTCGAAATCCTCTTTGCGTGCCCCACATTCAGGACAGACCCAGTTGGGGGCCACATCCTCCCAACGGGTACCCGGCGCAATGCCCTCTTCGGGCAAACCCGCCTCTTCATCGAAGACCCAACCACAGATCAGACACATCCAAGTACGCATAGTTCTCTCTGACTTCAAATCCTGCATAACCAGCATGGGCAGACATTGCCGCATCCAGTCGATACATTAGAATGGGGACAATCTTACCTAAACCAAGTGCCAATGTTGGAATTGCCGACGCAATCCGACATCGGCCCGATGAAGCCTCACGCATCCTTGTCCGCCTCTACCGCCATTTCCCCCCCGCTGGTGCTCGTCATGAGCGCCCTGGACCCGACCGGCGCCGACGGCATCACCGCCGACGCAGTGACGTGCGCCATGCTGGGCTGCCATGCCCTTGCTGCAGCCACGGCGCTTACCGTACAGGATACCGCCAGTCTGGAAGATATCCAGACAGTCCCGCCGGAAAGTCTCGACGATCAGGCCCGTTGTCTGCTCGAAGACATGCCGGTCCAGGCCATCAAGGTCGACGGCATCTACAGCACGGAAACCGCGAGTGCGGTCGCCCAGGTGGCCGCAGACTACAGCCAGGTCCCTCTGATACTGCATCTGGGCGCCCAGGCCCTGCCCAGCGACGATGCGAGCGACCAGGACGACGCCGAGGATCTGCTGGCCGCCACTTTCGAATTACTGGTTCCGCAAGCGGACGTGGTGGTGATCGAATACACGCGGCTGGCGCGCTGGATCGCCGACGGGCACCTGCGCACCGACGAGCTTCCCAGCCCGATGCATGCGTTTCTGACGGCGGGAGCCGATTGGGTATTGGCGCTGGGCGCCCCCTTGCGCCCAGGGCATTCCGCCAATATTCTGATAGGCAGCAACGGTGCGACCACCCAGCGCCCCACGCATCCCGGGCCTGATCGCAGCGGCCCGGCAGGCGGCGTGGTGTCTGCCGCCCTGGCGGCCTTCATCGCCAGCGGCATGTCTGTCCCGGATGCCACCGAGCATGCGCTGGGCTATGCCGATCAAGCCATATCGCAGGGTTTCATGGCGGGCATGGGACGCCGCATCCCTCAGCGCAGTCGCCCGGCATGAGCGGCATCATGACCCGCACTCAGCAAGCGACACGCTTCCCCGCCGGGCTGTACGGCGTCACGCCCGACTGGCACGACACCGACCGCCTTCTGGCGGCCGTGGACATCGCGGCGCGTAACGGCATGCGGGCCGTGCAGTTGAGGCGCAAGAATATCGATGCATCGGCTCGGCGCGCACAGGCGCTTGCGCTTCAGTCACTGTGCCGCGAACGCGGCGTCACGCTGGTGATCAACGACGACTGGCGCCTGGCTGACGACATCGGCGCGGACTGCGTACACATCGGTCGTGAAGACGCTGTCATCGACACTGTTCGAGCGGCAATCGATCCCGGCATTCTGGTCGGCGTATCCTGCTATAACGACCTGGCACTGGCCGAGCGCGCCCTGTCGCAAGGTGCCGACTACGTGGCCTTCGGTGCGGTGTTTCCCTCGTCCATCAAGCCCGATGCGGTACGTGCAGACCTCGACCTGTTCACCCGGGCGCGAGCACTGTTACAAGCCAATCCTGCACCGCGTGCGTCAGTTGTCGCCATAGGCGGCATCACCCCGGCGAACTGCGCATCCGTCGTACGTGCCGGCGCCGATTCGATCGCGCTGATCACCGGCCTGTTCGAAGCTCCAGACATTGCCAGCGCTGCACGCGCCTGCGCCCGTCACTACCAACTTGAAGATTGATCATGTCCCGTAACGCAGAACTTTTTGAACGTGCCTGTCTCAGCATTCCCGGTGGAGTGAACTCCCCTGTGCGTGCTTTCAAATCCGTGGGGGGTACGCCTCGCTTTCTTCAGCGCGCGCAAGGCCCGTATGTGTGGGATGCCGATGACACCCGCTACACCGACTACGTCGGTTCGTGGGGACCGGCGATTCTCGGACATGCCCATCCCGACGTGGTACGGGCGGTCCAGGATGCTGCCGTACACGGCCTGTCCTTCGGTGCGCCCACCGAAGCGGAGGTGATCCTGGCCGAAACGCTGACCCGCCGCATGCCTTCGATGGAGCAGGTTCGACTGGTCAGCTCCGGCACCGAAGCGACCATGACTGCCATTCGTCTGGCTCGTGGAGCAACGGGTCGCAACAAGATCGTGAAGTTCGAAGGGTGTTATCACGGCCACGCCGACAGCCTGCTGGTCAAGGCCGGTTC
>JAEYZR010000149.1 GCA_023427945.1 Pseudomonadota bacterium
TTGTAGAGCAGGCCCTCGCCCGTCACCAAAGTAGCATCACGCAAGATACGCGCATTGCCAGTGGCCGTGAGCTGACTCTCGGCACGGCGATAGACGATCTCATCGCCCTTCAGGACGCTGTCGTTGCGGCGCACCTGGGCGGCGCCACTGAGCGTGACGGAAGAATTGGGATCGCCCTGCAGCCTGTCGGCCTCCATGAAGACGGGCATCTGATCGTCTGTCAGACGATGCGTACGCAAACGGGTTGCCTCACGCAGTGCCAGCGGCGTGAGGCCCGAGCCTGCCTCGGGACGTGCAGACGCATCCGCAGCGGCACGGGATGCGCCCGCCGGGCCCGCGCCTGCGGGCTTGTCTTGCGCCTGCGCAGCGCCTGCGATGCACACTGCTGAGAGAATCAACCACCGGACCATGAGCGCATCGTGTATTTGGTAATGAGATAACGGGTTTTTGCCCCAACCGTCGGGCAAGTGACCCGGTATTATAGAGAAGCCCGGCCAAACCCGATTGATTCCTGATTCAAGACCTTCATGTCCGCTCAAGATACCCGTTATTCCCAGCTCCAAACCTGGTTGTCGACCCAGGCCAGCGTCTTCGATCTCGCCCTGGATTCCCTGGCGCCTGCTTCCAGCGACGCCAGTTTTCGCCGTTACTTCAGGATACAGGCTGGCGAGCGCACCCTGGTCATCATGGATGCCCCGCCTGCCCAGGAAGATTGCCGACCCTTCGTACAGGTGGCCGAGCTGCTGCGCGCGGGCGGTCTGAATGTGCCTCACATCCTGTCGCACGACGCGGCTCAGGGTTTCATGCTGTTGACCGACCTGGGGGCAAAAACCTACCTGCAACGTATACGCGAGGGCATGAGCGACGCTCAATGCCAGTCGCTCTACCTGGACGCCATCGCAGCGCTGGTGCGCATGCAACAGGTGGCGCCCAGGGGGCTTCCCGTCTATGACCAGGCACGTTTTTCCGACGAACTGTCGGTGTTTCCCGAATGGTACGTGGGCGTGCACCATGGGGTGACGCTCGATGACGCCACCCGCAACCACCTGAAAAGCGTGTTCGACTTGCTCAGCGCATCCAGCGCATCGGGCCCCCAGGTACTGGTGCACCGCGATTTCCACTCGCCCAACCTGATGGCCAGCGCAGCCCCGGCCGACGGCCCCAATCCCGGCATCATCGACTTCCAGGATGCCGTCTCCGGCCCGATCGCCTACGACCTGGCCTCGCTGGTGATGGACGCGCGCACCACATGGGACGAGGCACAGCAGTTGGACTGGGCCATTCGCTACTGGGAGGCCGCCCCGGCGGCCAACCTGCCGGTCGAAGCCGATTTCGCGGAATTCCATCGCCGCTACGAATGGATGAGCCTGCAGCGCAACCTGCGTATCCTGGGTGTGTTTGCACGCCTGAATCACCGTGACGGCAAGGCTGCCTATCTGGATCACATGCCGCGGGTGAACGAATACGTGCGCCAGGTCGCGTATCGCTATGGCGCGTTCGGCCATCTGCGCAAACTGCTGGACAAGCTGGACAACCGCCAGAGCTTTGCAGGCTTGAGCGTCTGATGCGTGCCATGATCCTGGCCGCTGGCCGCGGCGAACGCATGCGCCCCCTGACCGACACGTGCCCCAAGCCTCTGCTGCGAGCAGGCGGAAAACGTCTGATCGAGCGGCATATCGAACGGCTTGCTGCCGCCGGTTTTTCCGACATCGTGATCAACACGGCTTGGCTGGGGCACCTGATCGAACAAACCCTGGGCAACGGTGCACAGTGGGGGGTGAATCTGCACTACTCGCACGAAGAAACCGCACTCGAAACCGCTGGCGGGATCGCTCGCGCCCTGCCCTTGCTGGGCGATTCGCCTTTCCTGCTCGTCAACGGCGACGTGCATACCGACTGGGACCCCGCGCAGGCACCGGACATGGCCCGCCAGATGGAGGCCAGTCAGGCCGACATGTGGCTGATGCTGGTGGACAACCCCGCCCACCACCCCGATGGCGACTTCTCGCTCGACGCACAGGGCCGCGTGCAGGCGGGCGGACCACACGCCCTGACCTATGCCGGGGTGGCGGTGTATCACCCCCGGCTGTTCGAATCCCTGGACCCCGACCAGGCCGCCCCGCTGGCGCCTGTTCTGCGCGCCTGCATGGCACGCGGACGCGCAATCGGCAGTTTTTACGATGGAATATGGTCCGATATCGGCACGGTGCAGCGATTGAGCCAGCTGGATGCCGAGTTATCCGGGCACGAGGCTTAGCCAAACAAAGTATGCTTCAGGGTTTCGAATACCCGAAATTCAAGGAAGTCGATTTACATGGCGATGTTCGGACGGTCCCAACGCGTTTTCAAACCCTCTGTCTACAACCCGGGCAAACGTACCCGGCGCATGCCGCGCTGGCTGGTACTTTTGTGCTTCGGCATACTGCTGGGTGCAGGAGGCGTGCTGTTTCTGCAGGCCAACTATGGACCGCAACGCCTGACAGTGGAAGAGTCCGAAACGCTGCACAGCAATCTCAACCGTGCCAACCAGGAGCGTCAGCAGCTCCAGGGCGCGCTTTCCGAAGCCGAGCGCCAGCGCGATGCGGCAACGGCCAGTCGCGAACAGACTCAGGCACAATTTGCCAGCTATCGCAAGAGCATGGAAACCGTCGAGCGCGATATGGCGCTGTTCCAGAACGCAATCCCGCCGGACCCGCGTGGTGGGCCGATCGGTGTGCGCGCAGCCGACTGGGACCGTCAGGCCGGCAGCCTGGGCTACAAGATCCTGATCATGAACGACAAGACCGACGCCCCGACCTTCAAGGGTTCAGTGCGTCTGGTGGTAGAGGGCCGCTACAACAACGGGCGCACCAATACCCTCACCAGCGATCCGGTGCCCTTCTCGCTTGACCGTTATGTACAAGTGGCAGGCACCTACGAAACCCCGGCGGGCTTCACGCCGCGCCAGGTGACGATCCGGGTGCTGGACGGCGACCAGCGCCAGCAAGCCATGCGGATCTACAACGTCCGCTAGAAATCAGATGCAGGGCTTGAGCACCAGGAGTGGCGCAGCCAGTGCCACCAGGGCGATGAAGGACATGCCGTGCAGGATGACCGTCAGCCAGCGCACGAAAGCGTCGCCATCGGCGCTGCGGGCGGGTCTGGCGGCCAGACTCTCCTTCTCCTGAGAACCCCGCCTTGCCTCGCCTGTGCCACGCGCACGCATCCAGGCGCGCATGAACATCAGCCCGAGAAGTGCCGCATGCAGCGCCCACGCCAGTACCAGTGCCAGTGACACCACATTGAACGGGCCAAGCGTGTGTTGCGCGTAGGGGCTCCAGCAGCCCACCGTCAACCCGCCATACAGCACGACAAAACAGACGGCCCAGACGCCCAGGCCGGACACGGCATGAAGCAGCGCAAAACCGGAGAGGGGTCGGGACATCATGACAACCCTCCCATGGCTGCAACGGCCGCTACCACCAGCACGCCGGTGACGGCCGTATAGCGCGTCCACACGACGTATACACGTCCATCCAGAGCGCATTGCGATGCAGCGTAATAGCGATTGCCGCAACGCCATTGGGCCACGCCCAGAATCAAGGCCGCGACCACGATGTGGACCAGCACATAACAATAGAGCACACGCGTGACCGCGCCATAGGCATGAACGTCTGCGCCGGGTGCGTGCCACAGCAATGCAAAAACGGAGACGAACGCCACGATCCAGCCCAGCCAGCCAGGCACATACCGGCGTGCCAGCGGGGCATCCACCGCGCGCTCAGGCCGTGATGAGGCCATCTCGGTCACCTGACGCGACCGCCATGCCACCACGACGAGCGACAGCATTGCGGCGACGGTGGGCAGCCACGCGATGTCGACCCAGGCTGGTGGCGGCCAGGCAGGCGCCACCAGCCACAGAAAGGCATAACCGAAGAACAGAGCCGCCAGCAGCGTACCGTCGGCCACCAGGCACAGCGATACCCCCCAGTCCCCGGGCGCACCCCGGCGGCCATGATGCGTATCGAGTTGCCGGCCCGCGACTTCGCGCGTGAACGACTGGCTGGCGCGCAACCCGCCCACGAT
>JAEYZR010000325.1 GCA_023427945.1 Pseudomonadota bacterium
ATGGTTACGCCATGCGCTACCAATCGCCGCAATCCGGCCGATTGCCTGCCTGGGCCAAGTGGCGTGACGAAGTGTTCGGATTCACGTTCGAACCTGCCGTGATCGTCTACAACCTGGACCGCTACGACGAGACGACCGTGCCCCGCACGCGTCAGGAATTCATCAAGGTGCTGGAGCGCGATCGTGCCAGTCTGCAGGGCAGGGTGGGTACCTACGACATTGCGGCCAGTGGCGTGGGTTATCTGCTGGCCAAGCAGGACGAGTTGCTGTCTTCCAATTTCTGGGCCCTGGCCAATGCGTTTGGCCAGGTCGATGCGACGCTGTCCTGCACTTCGGTGGGCATCATGGACAGGATCGAACGTGGCGAACTGGACCTGGGCTACAACGTGCTGGGCTCCTACGCGCTGGCCAGACAGGCCGCAGGGGGGCGTATCGGGGTGATCTTTCCCCGGGACTATGTGCTCGTGCTCGCGCGTTCGGTGTTGATCATGCGCAGCGCGCCACGGCCTGAACTGGCACGTGCATTGGTGGACTACGTGCTCTCGCCCGCCGGGCAGGCGGTCACTTCGGATCAGACTGGACTGGGTTCCATCATGGAAGACGTGCCCGGGCGCTGGACACCGGACGCCATCGTGAAACGATCGCAGGGCATCGTGCAGCCGGTCATACTCAGCCCCGCATTGCTCGTGGGACTCGACCAGCAACTTCATGCCCGTTTCGTGCAGAACTGGATGCGCCTGGTCACCGATACTGGTGTGGCCCAAGTGCCTGACTTTTCCGGGATTACCCCTAGTCCCGGGATCGCCCGCTGACAGGACGCGGACAGCTAGCGACTCCTAGAATGGGTTCACGCGCAGGCATAGACCTGTTGCCATTACTCATAAATCCTGGAGAAGACACATGTTTGCCCAGTCACGTCTGACGGCCGCCTGCGCCGTATTGTTCACATGCGCGGTGACCAGCGCCGCCGCTCAATCGGTGCCCGCCGGTTATCCCGGTGACTATCAATCGATCATCGACGGCGCCAAGAAGGAAGGCAAGGTCGTCGTCTATTCCACTACCGACACCAAGGCTGCCGCTCCCATCATCAAGGCGTTCGAAGCAGCCTATCCCGGCGTACGTGTCGAGTTCAACGACATGAACAGCACCGAGCTGTACAACCGCTACATCAGCGAGCAGGCTTCGGGCGGCGGCAGCGGCGACGTGGTCTGGAGCTCCTCGATGGATTCCGCCATGCGTCTGGCGACCGACTACGCAGGCAAGTACACCTCGCCCGAGATCGGCAAGCTGCCCAAGTGGGCTGTGTGGAAAGACACGGCCTATGGCACGACGTACGAACCCGCGGTGTTCATCTACAACAAGCGCCTGGTTCCCGAAGGCGATGTGCCGAAAACGCACGCAGCCCTGGGCAAGTTGATCGCCGCCCAGACCGACAAATTCAAGAACAAGGTCACCACCTACGACATCGAGAAGTCCGCAGTGGGCTTCATGCTGGCCGTACAGGACAGCCGCAACGATCCCAAGTACTTCGAGGATCTGGCCGACATCGCCAAGGGCGGCCTGGTCGTGCAGTCGTCCACCGGTACGATGATGGAGCGGGTGTCGTCGGGTGAAAACCTGATCGGCTACAACATTCTCGGCTCCTATGCCGAAACGCGCGCCAGGACCGATCCGTCCATCGGCATCGCCTATCCCACCGACTACACGCTGGTGCTCTCGCGCGTGGCCTTCATCAGCAAGCGTGCCAAGAACAAGAATGCCGCCCGTCTGTGGCTGGACTTCCTGCTCTCCAACAAGGGCCAGGACGTGATGGCCAACCAGTCCGACCTCGCCTCGATTCGTGACGACATTCCCGGCGACAACGATGTCGACGGCATCACCAAGAAGCTGGGCAACGCGCTCAAGCCCATCCCGGTCGACGAAACCTTGCTCGAATACCTCGAACAGAACAAGCGTCTCGAGTTCATCAAGCAATGGCGCACTGCGGCCAATAAGTAAACCAAGCTGATTCACCCCCGAACTCGCTGCGTGCATCCCTGCACGCAGTGAGGGTTCCGTTCGTACCCAGAGGATGACTCGATGCAGTCCTTGCGCAGAAAATGGCAGTCCTTGCCGCGCGGTGTGGTGGTACTGGTCACCACTTTGGCGATATACGTCCCGCTCGCCCTCATCATCTACCAGAGCTTTCTTTCCGCCCCGTTCTTCCAGCCATCGAAGTCGATCAGCCTGGATGCGTTCCGCTTCATCTTTGCCGACGACGATTTCTACAAGGCGCTCAAGAGCGGCTTCATCGTGGCGTTCGGGCTGTTCTTCATTGCCGTGCCCCTGGGGGGCATGCTGGCATTCCTGATGATCCGTACCGACCTGCCCGGGCGGCGCTGGATCGAGCCGCTGATCCTGGTTCCCGTGTTCGTCTCGCCGATGGTTCTGGGTTTCGGTTATGTCGTGGCCGCCGGTCCCGTGGGCTTCATTTCCCTGTGGGTCCAGAACATCATCGGCTTCATCCCCTGGAATGTGTACTCACTGACCAGCATCGTCATCATCGCCGGCCTGACGCACGTGCCTCATGCCTACCTCTACATCTCATCGGCCTTGCGCAGCATGGGGTCCGATGTCGAAGAGGCGGCGCGCGTGGCAGGTGCCTCACCCCTGCGTGTGATGGTCTCGGTCAGTCTGCCTATGGTTCGCCCCGCCATGCTTTATGCATCGGTCCTGCTTTTCTTCCTGGGACTGGAGGTGTTCGGGCTGGTGCTGGTGCTGGGCGACCCCGAAGGCAACCTGGTGTTGGCCACCTATCTCTACAAGCTGACCAACAAGCTGGGCATTCCTTCGTACCACCTGATGGCAGCCGTTGCCGTCGTACTGATCTGCATGACGATTCCGCTGGTGATGCTGCAGCGTCGCCTGATGCGCACCGCCAACCGCTTCGTCACCGTCAAGGGCAAAGCCTCGCGTGCCCGTGCGCTGCCGCTGGGCAAGTGGCGCTGGGTGGCTGGCGGCGTGGTGACGCTCTGGTTGCTGGTCACCATCGTGGTGCCGCTGGTGGGCGTGCTGCTGCGTGCATTCGTCTCGAACTGGGGGATGGGTGTGAACTTGCTGGACGTGCTGTCCCTGGACGCCTTCCGCACCGTGTTCTCTCAGCCCAACCTCATCCGTGCGATCGTCAACTCGGTGGCCATCGGCGTGTTCGGCGGGGCGGCTGCCGTGATCTGCTACACCTTCATCGGTCTGGCCATGCACCGCAAGCCCGACAACACCACGCGTTTTCTGGACTACAGCGTGCTGGTGCCTCGCGCCGTGCCGGGTCTGCTGGCCGGTCTGGCCTTTCTCTGGGTGTTCCTGTTCGTGCCCATGTGGCTCAACGACTCCCTGGAAGAGGGCTGGCTGTCGGTCTTGCCGTTTGCCACGTGGCTGCAGGATCACTTCGTTGAAGGCCTGCGCAGTCTGCGCAGCACGATCTTCAGCGTGTGGCTGGCCTATACCGTGGTCTGGATGGCGTACGGCCTGCGTTTGATCTCCTCGACCTTGCTGCAGGTCGGGCCGGAGCTGGAAGAGGCCGCGCGTTCGGCGGGAGCGACCCGCTCGCAGGTCACTCGCCATGTCACCGTGCCCCTGGCCAAGTACGGGCTGATCGGTTCCTGGTTGCTGATGTTTCTTATTTTCGAGCGCGAGTATTCGACTGGGGTGTACCTGTTGTCTCCCGGTACCGAGACCATTGGTTCCATGCTTGTCTCACTGTGGGCATCGGGTGCGATCGATATCGTCGCTGCGCTTTCTTTCATCAATATTGTGCTGGTCGTCGTCGGCCTGGGCATCGCCCTGCGATTCGGAGTGAAATTACATGATTGAGCTTTCTGTAGATAACCTGCATCTGGACTACGGCGATACCCCGGTTCTGAAGGGTGTATCCATGAACCTGAAGCAAGGCGAGGTCGTATCGCTTCTGGGGCCGTCGGGCAGTGGCAAGACCACGCTGCTGCGCGCAGTCGCGGGCCTGGAAGGGCCCAAGCAGGGAAAGATATCGATTGGTGACCGCGTGGTCTACGAC
>JAEYZR010000249.1 GCA_023427945.1 Pseudomonadota bacterium
ATGCGGGGCACACCGTGATTCTGATCACCCATGATCACTCGGTGGCAGAGCAGGCGCGACGCGTGATCGAGATACGCGACGGACGCGTCATCGACGACAGAAGGGTGACGCCGGAGGCGGCGGGACAGGTCGGCTGCCAGCGTCCAGCGCCGCCAACCCTGGACATGGCTGCCGCGCGGCATGATCCCCGCGCCACAGGGGCTGAACTACACGAGGCACTGCGCACTGCCTGGCGCGGCATGCGCATCAACCGGGCGCGCACTTTTTTCACACTGCTTGGCATCATCATCGGCGTGGCGTCCGTCATCGTCATGCTGGCCATTGGCGAAGGCGCACGCCAGCGCGTGATGGCCGAGATGGGCACCCTGGGCACGACCATCATGTACATGGGCAGCACCACACCGCCCACGGGCGGCCCGCAAGGCACCCTGACCGAAGAGGACCTGAACGCCATCGCAGCGCTTGCCGAGATCCGCAGCGTGATGCCGATCATCGGCGATCCGCTCACGGTGCGCTATGGCAACACCCATCTGTCGATCTACGTTTTTGCCGCCGACGAACGTATGCCAGCCATTCATCGCTGGCAGGTCTCAGAAGGCCGGTATTACACCGAGGCCGAAGATGCCAGCCTGGCACCACTCGTGGTTTTGGGTGCGAATACGAAACGCAAGTTCTTTGGCGAGGGTGATGCGATGGGCAAACAACTGCTCATTGGCAATGCACCCTTCGAAGTCATTGGCGTGATGGCCGAGCGTGGCGCCGACTCCAGCGCCCAGAGCTACGACGACATGGTGTTCATTCCCTATCGAACTGGGCGTGTCCGCGTCTACCAGGCGCAGACCCAGCCTGACTATGTGGTGGTAGACGCAATATCGCCCGCGCACGTGCTGGCAGCGGAGGAAAGCGTCCGGAAACTCATGCTGATCCGTCATGGCGGGCGTGAAGATTTCAAGATCGGCAATGCCGCGGCACGACTGCAGGCCGAGGCCGCCACCCGGCGCAGCATGACGTTGATGCTGGGCCTGATCGCTGCCGTGTCCTTGCTGGTCGGCGGCATTGGCGTCATGAACGTGATGCTCATGACTGTAAAAGAGCGAACGCGCGAGATAGGTATTCGCATGGCTACCGGCGCACGCCAGCGCGACATTCTGCGCCAGTTCCTGACCGAGGCCATGCTGCTGACGTTGACGGGAGGTGTACTGGGTCTGATCGTGGGATTGCTGATTGGCGCGGTGTTGATGGCGAGCGGCGTGCCACTTGTGTTCTCGGTCACCGCCCTGGCCGGTGCCTTCACATGCTCGGTGGTAACCGGAGTGGTCTTCGGGTTCATGCCGGCACGCACCGCTGCTCGGCTCGATCCCGTCGTGGCCCTGGCTGGAGAGTGAGATGCAGAGATTTCTACGGGTACGCGTATTTCTGTGTTCGCTTCTCTTATCGATGATGAGCGGCTGCGCGGTATCGCCCGTGCAGAATGCCGCGCCGCCAGAGCTCCCGACGCAATGGCGCCATACCGGCGGCATCGATACTGCCTCGCCGAGGAACGGGCTGCCGGACGCGCTCACCACCGATTGGTGGCGCGGCTTTGGCAATGCCGAATTGAACACGCTCATAGCGCAAGCCCGGATGCAAAGCCTGGACATTGCCGCTGCCACGGCGCGGATACGCCAGGCACAGGCGGCTGCACGTATCGTCGGCGCCTCGCTTCTACCCGATGTCTCGGCGGACCTGCAGGCGGGGCGACAGGGTCGGTTCCGCGGTGGCGCCAGCGGCGACGGTACGACCTACGCGGCAGGGCTGAGCACCCGCTATGAGGTGGACTTCTGGGGGCGCAACCGCGCAGCGAGCGACAGCGCATTGCACACCCTGTCTGCCGCACGCTTCGATCACGATACTGTGCGCCTTACAGTGACAGCGGGCGTTGCCAGCGTCTGGATCCAGGCGGTGATGCTGGCCGAACGAACCGCCATTGCCACTCAAAACCTGCAAAGTGCGCAGCGATTGCTGGCACTCGTGCAGTCGCAGTTCGATGCCGGCTCGGCCACTGCGCTGGCGCTTGCACAACAGCGCACACTGGTGGCTGCGCAGCAACGCATCGCCGCGGCACTCAGCCAGCAAACCGACGACGCCCGAATCGCCCTGACGCAACTCCTCGGTCAAGCCGTCGACGTCCCGGTGCATACGACGTCTCTGGCCGACATCACCATGCCCACCATCCACCCCGACGTGCCTGCTGCGCTGCTGTTGCGTCGTCCCGACATCGCCCGGGCTGAAGCCGATCTGGCAGCGGCTGATGCCGATGTCCAGGCGGCCCGTGCCGCCATGCTGCCGCGCCTCACGCTTTCGGCGTACATAGGTAGCGGCGGCAGCCATCTGAATCAAGTCTTCGACAATCCTCTTTATTCGTTGGCAGCAGGGTTGGCCGCACCCATCTTCAATGCAGGTCGGCTGGCCGCCGGGCACGAGCTCGCGCAGGCGCACCGCGAGGAGCTCCTCGCCCATTACCGCCAAGCCATCGTGAATGCCTTTGCCGACACACAGTCGGCGCTGGCCTCCATGCACGGCGTGCAGGCGCAGTTGGAGGCACAGCGTGTAGAGCTGGCGCAGGCCAGGCGCGTCCTGGCGTTATCTGAATCGCGATACCGGGCGGGTGCCGAAACCCTGCTGGTGCTGCTTGACGCACAGCGCACCCTGTACGCCGCGCTGGACGAGGCCGCTCGCCTGCGCGCGTTGCACCTGCAAGCGGCCATTGATCTGTACAAGGCGCTGGGCGGGGGCTGGAGGCGTGATGCACAAATCAGCGTTCTGCCTGCGCGGATCTAGGCTGCCCGAGCCTTCTCTCTTTTCATCTGCCCGCGGCACGTCCAGAAGTGGGGCACGCCGCCAGTTTCAACGGCTGACTTCAGACGCTCAGAGCTTCTGCCACGTACTCAAGCAGAGCGTCTACCTTGGGGACCGATTGGCAGGAAAACAATGCGCGACAAGCCCATTTGCGCAGCACTACCGACCCTTGATCGAATCGTGCAAGGACACGTTCTATGCACTCATCATCGATGACGTTGGCCCTCGTTATCGCTAGCGAACGGTTCATTTTTTGGGATCTCTGGTGTTGGAGCACTCAGATCGCGAAGGTTTGACGTTTTTATCAGAAGAAGATGCTAACGTTCGCGAGTCAATGTCCTGGGGTGCGATCTCGTGACTGTTGTACTGATGGCGGTGTGGCTGGGCCTGTCTTTGTTTTCCTTCGCCTGCCTAGCGTTGTACGCCAGGCACTCCGCGACAAATGGAAAACAGTTGGGCCGCGGACGAGTTGCCGTCATTGTTCCTGTGAAGTCTGCTGTGGATGATGACCTTCGGCCCTTTCTCGAAAGCTTGAGCGAGCAGACCTACCAGGATTGGTACGTCATTTTCGCCGTTGCCTCGACTGATGATCCATCCTGCGAGGTGGTCTCGGGCTTTCTGAAGAGTGGCAGAGTGTCCGGTGAAGTGGTCACCGCAGGCCTCGCAACTCTACAAGGCCAGAAAATTCAAAATCTCCTGGCAGGCGTTGATCGCATCCGAGATTGCACGGACTATCTCGCGTTTTGCGACGCTGACAGCGTTCTGCCCCGCAACTTCGTTGGCCGCTTGGTGCACCCGCTGGCGCGCGACAGGTGCGACATTTCAACTTGCTATCGGTTGATCATGCCGTGCGATTCGCTGCTGGGGTCGTTGCTGGTTGCCGTAGCCAACTTGCAGGTGGCGTTCTTCCCGCGTTACGGGCGTTGGACAGTGCCGTGGGGTGGGGGCACAGCGATGCGGCTCGCGACGTTTGACCGTCTGCAGGTGCGGGATGCCTGGGAGGGTTACTTATCCGATGACTTGCGGTTGGCGCGAATCGCATGGGCCCAGGGTGCAAGGGTCAAGCTTCAGCGTGATCTTTTGATTCCGTCAAGACTTTCGTCCACTGTCATGGACGCTTTGCGTTTCGGCATTCGACAGTATCAGCACGTCTTCACAAATAGCGTAGTACTTTGGTTTTTTGCTACGGCGGTCCTGTCCATACACGCTGCGGGGTGGATCTGGCTATTTAGCCAGACGGTACGAGCAGGGATCGGGGCCATGGTTTCGGTTTGGGTCTTTATGTATGTCTTGTCGATCGGGCGCAATATCATTCGTGCGCTCTTGTTATACCGATTGCAGGGCATGGCAGCAGTCAAGCCTATGCGGCTGGCGTTATTAATGGATTCAGTTTTTCCATTTCTGGCGCCAGGCCTGCATTGCGCTGTGGCTTTAGCTGCTTCTGTGTGCCCAAGAATAACCTGGGGCGGCTGCGAATATTGGGTGCGAGGAGGGAAGGTGGTGCGGTTGCGGCGTCTCGCGAAGTGAAGAAATGCTGGCTTTTGATCAGTGGCCGGCAGCGCTGGCAGGTTTGGCAAGATGCTCGATCAGCACAGGCACAGGCGACTGCTCGAATCCGGCTTGTGCGGCTTGCGCATACACATCCCTGATGGCCAATGCGATCGCACCTTGCGCGCCTTGTTCGTCGGCCATCGTGCAGTAATAGCCCATATCCTTCAGGGCGTTGGATACGGAGAACCGGAACCCCGACGTATCTTCCGACTCGATGAAGGGACGAAGGCGATTCAACACGACACCGTTGCCGCCGCCTGCCGCCAGGATGTCGCAGAAGGTTTGTGGATCGGTACCTGTCTGGCGTGCGCACGCCGCCGCTTCAGCCAGCACGGCCGAGAAGCCGAGCGACACATAATTGTGCAGCAGCTTCATTTGATGGCCAGCGCCCACACCGCCTGCGTAGGCGATGTTTTCTGCGTAGCTCTGCAGTACAGGCAGGCACGCATCGAAGACGTCGCGGTCGCCGCCGACGATCAGATTCAACCGGCCTTCGGCGGCCTCTTTTGGGGTGCGCGTCATGGGCGCGTCCAGAAAACGCCCGCCCGCGTTCTGGACTGCGCGGGCGATCTTCAGCGTGGACGAGGGAATGGCGGTGGAGCAGTCGATGACCGTGCTGCCCTGCCGTAGCCCTTCCATTACGCCGCGCTTTTGGAAAAGCACGTCTTCCACCTGCGGCGACCCTGTGACGCACAGGATGACGATATCGACCTGCGCGGCAAGGTCAGCAGGAGATTGGCAGGTCGTCACGCCCGCGGCCACCAACTGATCCAGAGGCTGGTTGCCCGGATGTTCAAGCACGGTCAATGGGTACCCGTGGCGCACCAGGCTGGTGGCGATGCCCGATCCCATCAGGCCGACGCCAATCAGGCCAATACGCGGCTTTTTTTCTGTCATGAGTGTGCTCCAGCAATAACGGGATTTGATTCAGGGCGTGCCCAGGCCGCCGGCGCAGATGTATTTGATTTCGACATAGTCGTCGACGCCGTACTTGGACCCTTCGCGACCAATGCCCGACTCTTTGACGCCACCGAACGGTGCCAGCTCAGTCGAGATGATGCCTTCGTTCAAGCCCACGATCCCGGTTTCGAGCGCCTCCGACACCCGCCACGCGCGACGGTAGTCCGATGTGTAGAAATAGGCGGCCAACCCAAACGGGGTGTCGTTGGCGAGCTCGATGACGTCCTGCTCGGTGCTGAATCGAATCAGCGGGGCTACCGGCCCGAACGTCTCTTCCTGCATCAGCTTCGCGTCGCGCGACACGTTTACGAGAATGGAGGGCTCATAGAACAACCCGCCCGCCTGATGTGCCCGACCGCCGGTCAGCGCACTGGCACCGCCGGCAATGGCGTCGTCGACATGCTCCTGCACCTTGTCTATCGCCGCCTGATCGATGAGCGGGCCCAGATCGACGTTTTCCTCCAGACCGTTGCCCACCTTCATGGCGAGTACGGCCTGCTTGAGGCGCTCGGCAAACTCGTCGTAGACGCCATTCTGGACAAAGATCCGGTTGGCGCACACGCACGTCTGGCCGGCATTGCGAAACTTGGATGCCATGGCGCCGGCCACGGCCAGGTCGAGATCGGCGTCATCGAACACAATGAAGGGCGCGTTGCCGCCAAGTTCCATGGACACTTTTTTCATGGTGTCCGCGCATTGGCGCATCAGATGCTTGCCCACGCTGGTCGAACCGGTGAAAGACAGCTTGCGTACGATGGGATTGCTGGTCAGGGCCTCACCCACGACACCTGATTGACCCGTCACCACGTTGAGCACGCCCGCTGGAATGCCGGCTTCGTGCGCCAACTCGGCCAGCGCGAGTGCGGAATACGGCGTTGCACTGGCAGGTTTGACGATGATGGTGCAGCCGGCTGCCAACGCGGCACCTGCTTTACGCGTGATCATCGCGTTGGGAAAATTCCACGGGGTGATCGCCGCCACGACGCCCACGGGTTGCTTGATGACAATGATGCGGCGATCAGACGTGGCTGCGGGAATGACATCGCCATAGACGCGCTTGGCTTCCTCGGCAAACCACTCCAGGAAGGATGAGCCATACGCGATTTCGCCGCGCGACTCCTTGATGGGTTTGCCTTGCTCCAGGGTCAGCAGTCTGGCCAGGTCTTCTTGATGCAGCATGCACAAGTCATACCAGCGCCGGATCAATTGTGCGCGCTGCTTGGCCGCCATGGCTCGCCAGGCGGGCAGGGCGCGGTTGGCTGACTCGACAGCACGGCGCACATCGGGTTCTGGCAATGACGGCACGGTACCCAGCTCGGAACCGTCCGCGGGGTTGGTGACGGCTATGGTCTGGCCATCGGACGCGTCGGTCCATGTGCCGTCGATAAAGCATTGCTGGCGAAACAACGAAGGTCTTTTCAGATTCATGAAGCGGTCTCTTGAGATCAGGCGGGATGAGAAGGAGTAAGCAAATTACTGGGTGTGGCGCCTCGGTATAAGGCCTCCAGGCCATCGACCAGCAACCAGCCCATGGCGTCACGGGTTTCCTGCGTCGCGCTGCCGATGTGCGGAGACAGGAAAACGTTGTCGAGCTGGCTATAGCGCGGATCGACGTTCGGCTCATTGGCAAACACATCCAGCCCAGCGGCGAACAGCCGGCCGGTGGACAGCGCGCCGATCAGGGCGTCGTCGTCCACCAGGTCTCCACGCGAGATATTGACCAGCACGGCGCGCGGTGGCATGAGGGCGATGCGTGCGGCATTGATGACGCCCTTCAAATGCGGGGAGCCCGGCACCGCAATCACAAGGATGTCTGCGATGCGCAGGGCATCATCCAGGTGGGCGTGGTAGATGGCGCCGGCGGCCAGGTCCGGCGATAACGGCCGTCGATTGTGATAATGGATCTCGGTACCAAACGCGCGCGCGCGTACCGCGATTTCTCGACCGATGCGGCCCATGCCAAAGATCATCACGCGCTTGTTTCCCAGGCCGCAACCCAGCAACTGGGTCGGACCCCAGCCTGGCCAACTGCCGCTGCGCACCATGCGGTCTGCTTCATATCCTCGGCGGCATGCATTGAGCGTCAGCATCAGGGCGATCTCGGCGCAGGCCTCGCTCAGGACATCCGGCGTATGCAATACACCGATGCCGAGTTCTCGGGCCACATCCATATTGATGTGGTCATATCCCACCGACAGCGTCGCAACAAAGCGCAACTCGGGCGAGAGGGCGCGCAGAACCTTTTCATTGACCTGTTCGGTGGCAGTGGCCACCAGTACCTGTGCACCTTTCGCGGCGTCAATGATCTCGTCTGGCGACAGGATCGTGTCGTTTTCATTGACGTGCAGTGCGTAACGCGCATGCAGGGCCGCTTCCACACTTTGGGTCAGCCGCCGGCACAGATAGGCCTTGGGCTTGGTCGCCTTTGTCATCTCCCGCCTGTCCTTTTTGATGTTTTTAGTACTATCAATTCATATGACAAATTTGTCAAGGAGTTTGCAAGCTGGTAAGATCTGGCTCATTCCCGACGGCACAGTCCTGCGCGAGGCTGCACAGTGCAAGCCCCTCGTGTCCAGTCGGGCGGAAGGATCAAAAGGCACCGTTGAGTGATGCAAGAAGACAAGCCAGGCGGTGAAAGAACGCTATCCGATCGGCTTACGGAAATGTTGAGCCGGGAGATCCGCAGCGGCGCGTATCCCGTGAATTCGCGGCTGCCTACAGAAAAATTCATGACCGAGGAATACGGTGTCAGCCGTACCGTCGTTCGAGAAGTCATTTCGCGCTTGAAATCCGCGGGTCTCGTGGATACCCGGCAGGGCAGTGGCACCGTGGTGCTGGACCCGACGTCCAGCGACGTGTTCCGGTTGGGCCGCCCGGACGACGATCCCGCGCGCGGCGTCCTGCGCATCATTGAGTTGCGGCGCGGCCTGGAAGCCGAGATGGCTGCGCTTGCCGCAGAGCGGCGCAGCGCGCAGGACATGCAGCGTATCAACCGTGCCCGCGCCGAGATCGACAAGGCCGTGAAGGCAAATGGCGACGGCGTGGAACAAGATCTCGCCTTCCATCTGGCCATCGCGCATGCCACCGGCAATCCTCATTATCCCGAACTGCTTGGCATGTTGACGCGTGCCTTGAAGGACGCGATACGGGTCACGCGCGGCAACGAAGCACGCCAGGCTGAACTGGCAGAAGACGTGCGCAACGAGCACGAAGCCATTAGTGCTGCCATCGAGCGGCGTGATATCGAAGGCGCCCGGGCGGCAGCGTCTCATCACATGCTGAGCACGGCACAACGCATCAAGAATGTCGACCCGGAATACTGGCAAGGCGCCAGTCGCGTGGCCGCAGGCAGGTTGGCGCGCACCCGGTTGGCCGCCGAGCTTCGAAAAGGAAAGTAAACGTCGCACCCCTGACGGTAGTGGCGTCGTGCGGCCCGAGTCACGATCGGGCCGTACGCGCCATTTGGGATCAGCTCAGTACGGCGACCTTCTTTCTGGATATCAGATCGAAGTCAATGTCCGCTCCCAGGCCGGGTTCGGTGGGTGCGAGCACCATGCCGTCCCCGTTGACCACGATATCCTGCGCCAGACCGTATTTCTGGGCTTCGTCGGGCAAGAGGATCTCGAAGAACTCGGTATTGCGGATGGCCATTGTCACGTGCAGATTGGCGACGTTGTTCAGCGAATTGCCGCCGTGGTGGATCTCGAAATTCATGCCGAACGCCTCGGCCAGGTGGGCGGTCTTCAATATGGTCGTGATTCCCCCTTTCACGGCAACATCGCCACGCAGGAAATCCGTCGCCTTCGCCGTCAGCCACGCGACGTAGGTATCCAGCCCGGCGATGGGGTATTCAGTTGCCATGATCGGAATGTGCAACTGCTGCTTGAGCTTCTGATAGTTATAGATGTCCCATTCCGCCAGCGGGTCCTCGTACCAGTAGAAATCCATCTCCTGTATTGCCCGACCCACCCGCAGCGCCTGGGGATAGTCATAGCCCCAGGTTGAATCCAGCATCAGCCTGTAGTCATCGCCCACCGCCTTGCGCACCGTTTCGCAGATCTGGATGTCTTCCTGCCAATTCTGTGGGGGATGAATCTTGTAGGCCGCCCAATTTCGGGCTTTGAACGACAGCGCCTGTTCTGCATAGGTCTCGTGGTCCGATAGCACCGCAGAGCTGGCATAGGCAGGAATGCGGTCGCGGAACGTGCCGATCAGGCGATGGATGGGCATGCCAGCCAACTTGCCCGCAATATCCCACAACGCGATATCGACCGCTCCAATTGAACGGATGCTGGCATTGCGCGCCCGTTGCCAGAGCGTCTTGTTCAAGGCTTCGCGATCGAGCGGATTCTTGCCGATCAGCGCGGGCTTGAGGAACTGGATCAGGCCGGGGCCGTCCATGTCGGCGGGGTTGCGTGCCGACCCAAGAAAAGCGTGCCCCACGACCCCCTCGTCTGTGAGGATTTCCAGTAATCCCAGCTTGCTCTCACCGCCAAAACTGCCGGTGTGTTTGCCATAGCTGGTGGCCGTAATGCCATCCCAGGAAAAAAGGGTCAGCCTGACGTCAGTGATTTTCACGAAGCATGTCTCCAGATCAGTTTGCCTTGATGCCGTTTTCCACGACGACCTTACCCCATCGTTCGGCCTCACTCTGAATGAATGCCTTGGCTTCTTCAGGTGTGCTGGTTTTGATCACCGCTGCCTGCTTGGAGACCATGTCGATGAATTCGGGATCTTTCTGCATTTTCTGAACTTCCTGATTCAGCAGGCTGATCACCTCGGGCGGGGTGCCCGCAGGGGCCAGGAGCGCACTCCAGGTTTCGGCGACCACGTCGTCGTACCCGAGCTCCTTGAGCGTCGGGGTATCGGGCAGCAGTTGGGAGCGCACGGGCGCGCCCAGCGCAATCGCCTTTACCTTACCGCTGCGAATGTGCTCCAGATACTCGGTCAGGTTGCCTGTCGCGAGATCCAGCGTACCGCCCAGCAAATCGACGACGACCGGCGCACCACCCTTGTAGGGCACGAACGTCATATGTATATCGGCACTGCGCTGAAGCATGGCCACCAACAGGTGCGGCAGGCCGCCGGAAGGACCAAAACCAATGCTCACGGGCTTCGCCGGTTTTTGCGCCGCTGCCACGACGTCCTTGATACTGCTGAAGGCAGCATCCGACCGAGCCGCGATGACGACGGTGTTCGCGATCACCAGCGACACAGGCGTGAAGTCGCGCAGGGCGTCGTACCGGATTGAATCGTAGAGCTTCAGGCTGGTCGCGATCGGACCCGACGCGGTGTAGAGCAAGGTGTAGCCATCGGCAGGCGCCTTGGAGACATGCTCGGCGCCAATGATGCCGCTTGCCCCGGCGCGATTCTCGACTATGAAAGGCTGTCCCAGCGCGTTCTGCAGGCGTGAAGCCAGGACGCGGGCCATATTGTCCGTGGCCGCGCCGGGCGGGAAGGGGACGATGACTTTGACAGGACGGTCAGGGTAGGCCTGGGCCGCAGCGGTAGTCGCGGCGATGGCGAGCGTGAGGGCGGCCGCCAGACGGCAGGTCAGCGTGGTAAGCATAAGTCTCCTTTATTTTTCTATAACAACGTCCACGAGCGAAGATTAGGCAGGATCCTGGGTTGATATTATGAATTGGTATGACATATTGCAAGCCACAGTTTGACGAGGGCGGCGAGAGATGTCCAGCTTTTTGAAAGAGCGGTGGTAGATAAAATGCAGACTTTGCGCACCTCCCGCTCATGGGCAAGCAAAAGATCGAGATCAGTTTTCGGGCAATTCCATCGTCTGGGTGGATGAGCTCAATATCGTGAGTGAAGGACATGTGCCTTGTTTGGGCTTGGCCAAAGTTTCTGTCCTTAATGCGATATAAGAAATGCACTTAAAAACCCAGTCAGCGAAAGCGCCTGGGTTTTTTTGTGCATCCGATCTGAGGTCTAGGTGCGGGAATAGACAAGCAGGCAGTTGGGCGGTAAAAAGCCAGTCATTACTTACCTCTGGATCGAAATGCGCTTAAACCTCTTGCTTGTGGCTATCACTTTTTTACTGTCGGCGTGTTCCACGAGCCCTCTAACCAAAGAGCAGGCTCAGGCAGTGCCAGCATCGCGCGTGTTTGATTCTGGCCTCCAGGCGAATTTGTTCAATCAGGCAACGGGTAAGGTCGTCTTCATCAGGGACTCGGGGTTTACGGGCGCAATCTGCCATCAGTTTCTTTACGTGAATAACTTGAAAGTTGCAGAACTTGCTTCGGCTGAATATATTGAGCTGACCCTGCGCCCCGGCCAGCACTTCCTTCGCATTCAATATGAAAGCGGGATGTGCTCTAACAGCGTGGCATCGCAAAACCTAGTTCTGGACGCAGGTGAAACTCAGACATACAGGTCCATGTCTTTAGCTGGTGGTTCACTAAGTCTGATACGCGTGAATTAACGCAGCACGAAGCTTTGCAGCCCTGACATGGAAATTTGCTTTAGAAAAATCCGGGGTGATTTCCATGCATGGCTTATTGCGGGGCCGCTTTCGATGCAACCACGAGTTCGGCCTGGCGCGGTATTTCTACATCGAGGTAATTCGCCAGCTCTATGGGAGTGCCTGCCCGCATCTGGATTCCCATGTCTTCAAGCTTGGCGCGCGTAGTGGGGTCAGCGAGTGCTGCGTTGAGTGACGTATTGAGTGCCTTGATGATGGCAGGGCGGGTGCCTGTTGGGGTCAGGAGTGCGAAGCACGTGTCGCTGATCAGGTCCGGCCTTCCTTGCTCCACTGTCGTCGGCACATCGGGCAATACGCTTGAACGTTCTTTTGAGAACACAGCCAATACGTTTAGCTTTCCCGCCTTGACGTGAGGAACGGTCATGGGGATGACGGGGAATATTGCGTCCAGACGGCCGCCCAGCAGGTCGGTGAGGGCGGCTGTCGGTGTCTGGTAGGGAACATGGATAAGGCTGTCGTTGACGTCACGATTGAGCATTTCTCCTGATATGTGCCAGGAGCTTCCCGCGCCTGTCGTGCCGTAGCTCACCTTGTCTTTCTTTTTCCTGGCGAAGTCTTCAAACTCGGCCAGAGTTTTCGGCCCAAGGGCAGGGCTGACGGCCAGCACATTGGGCGTGCAGCCGATCATGCCGATGGGGGCGAAGTCTTTCCTGGGATCGTAGCCCACGTCCTTGTACAGGGCCAAGTTGGTAGCCAGCGGGCCAGTCCAGCTCAAGACGATGTTGTATCCATCTGGTGCTGCCTTCGCCGCCTGTGCCATGCCTACATTGCCACCCGCTCCAGGCCGGTTCTGCACGATGATCGACTGAGAGAGTGACTTCCCCATTTCCTGGGCGAGCAACCGGGCGATCGGGTCGGATGACC
>JAEYZR010000283.1 GCA_023427945.1 Pseudomonadota bacterium
TGTTTTCGCCCCGGTTGCTTACGCCCCGGGGCGAGTCGTTTCTGCATTGCTTGACCGCGTCGGGGGGGCGCGCGCCGAGACGACCAGCCATCGTCCAAGCTGCGAGGCGGGCGATGCGACCTGCTGCCAGTAGTGGCGACTGGCCTCGGATCGGGCCTTGCGTAGCTGCCGATTGCAGTAATGGCGGCTGGGCATCGCGACCAGCCGCTCATACCAGCGGGCGGGTTTGGGTTCGCGCACGTCGTGTAACGTGATGTGGGTGTAACCGTAGTGTCGAAGCAGCAGATGAAGCTGTCCGAAATGGAAAGGAAAGTAGGTGATGTAGTCCTGGCCGATGACACGGTCAGTCGAAGGCGCGAATCCTGCGTGAAATCCGCGAAGCAGATATCGCAACCGGGAGCCCGGTGGCCAACTGTTGGGTGTGGTGATGATCAGTGTGCCATCGGGTGCCAGCAGATTGCGAAAGCTTTCCAGCATGGTGCCGGGGTTGGCGATCAGATGGATGGCCTCTGCACAGATGATCGAGTCGTATGCGCCCTGCAGGCCGGTCGGAGAAGGGCAGTTCAGGTCATGTTCGATCACCTGGCCGTAGCGGGCGCCAGGTTCGGGAAACTCGTAGAGCCCGATGCCGTCCAGGCTGATTGACGGGCTGTCGTCCTGGAGCGCGTGGCCGAGCCAGCCTTTGCCGCACGGTGCGTCCAGAACCCGCTTTGCACCCTGATTTCGAATGATTTCCAGAACGACGGGATGGTAAGGCTTTTTTCGCATGGCATCGGGAGGATTGCAACGGAAACTGCAGCTTACCAGACGCTGAAAGTACCTTTGTGTCAGGCTTCGACCTGCATCACCCGGCAATCATCATCGATCCCCAGACCACCATCATCGCCAGCAGGCCCACGAAACACCCACCCCACAGGCCGACGATGGGCCATTTGACGGAAATGGGCACGTCGCGCGGATCGATGTGTTTGAGCAGACGGTTTGCGTTGCCGACCAGCGACCACTTGCCGCCGGGGAAGATGATGCGCAGAAAATAATCCAGCATGATGGACGCCTGGATAGCCAGCGGATACTGGTGATAGGCGCGATGTTCGAGAAAAGGGTGCTGGAAGACCTGGTTGATGCGGCGGTGCGTCATCATCAGGACCAGTCCCGAAATGGCTGCCGCCGCAAAACAGGCGACCAACAGACTGAATGAAAATGTGAAAACGTAGGCGATGGGTGTGTTGGACATACAGGGCGGTCACAAGGCAAGGTTGGCGCGGATCGGGGCAGGCGGGCTTTAAGGGCGGGGAGCCAGGAGATCCTGGTACTCGGCGTGTTTTTCGATGAATGCCTGGGCATAGCTGCACTTGGGAACGACCGACCAGTGCTTCTCGCGTGCGGTATCAAGCGCAAAGCGCGTCATTGCCCCGGCGATGCCTCGCCCGGCCACAGCCTGCGGGACATTGGTGTGCAGGATGGTCATCACCGTTGCATCGAGCGCGTAGTCTATCGCACTCGTGTGGCCATCGGATGTGCTTGTGAACCTGTGACCTGCCAGGTCGTGTTCAACGTCGATGCTCATTTTTTCCCCGTTTCATGGAAACGGCCGGCATGTCAGCCGGCCGGTATGGATGGGGACAGGCGATGTCCCCGGCTCATGCGTCAGATGACATACATGTCCACGTACTCATGGACCGGCATCGCTTCCAGTTTTTTCTGATCCAGCGAGACATCGAGAATCCGCTTTTGCTGCTTGGTCGGGAACTTGCGAGCCAGATTGGTGCGGAACTTCGCTTCGAGCAGCGGTATCCCGTCAGCGCGACGACGCTTGTGCCCGATGGGGTATTCGCAGACGATTTCGTCCAGTTTGGTGCCGTCGTTGAACTCCACCGTCAAGGCGTTGGCGATCGAGCGTTTCTCGGGATCATGGTAGTCACGCGTGAAGGCGGGGTCCTCGACGCACACGATCTTGTCGCGCAGCGCATCGATGGCCGGATTGGCGGCGATGTCGTCCTCGTAATCCGCAGCGGTGAGGCGGCCGTGGATGATGGGGACGGCCACCATGTATTGCACGCAGTGATCGCGGTCGGCCGGGTTGGCCAGCGGCCCTTTCTTGTCGATGATGCGGATGCACGCTTCGTGGGTGCGAATGGTGACCTGCTTGATGTCCTCGTGCGTCTTGCCCGCTTTCTTGAGCAGCGCATGGATGTCCATCGCGCACTCGACTGCCGTCTGCGAGTGGAACTCGGCCGGGAAGGAGATCTTGAACAGCACATGCTCCATCACGTAGCTGCCGTAGGGGCGCTGGAACTTGAAGGGCTGCCCCTTGAACAGCACGTCGTAGAACCCCCAGGTCTTGGCCGACAGCACCGAGGGATAACCCATTTCACCCGTCTTGGCGATGAGGGCCAGACGTACTGCACGGCTGGTGGCATCGCCCGCTGCCCAGCTCTTGCGGCTGCCGGTGTTGGGCGCGTGGCGATAGGTGCGCAGGCTTTGTCCGTCCACCCATGCCAGCGACACGGCATTGAGTATTTCGTCGCGGTCCAGGCCCAGCATCTGAGCGACCACGGCGGTGGACGCCACCTTCACCAGAACGACGTGATCCAGACCGACGCGGTTGAAGGAATTCTCCAGTGCAATGCAGCCCTGGATCTCATGCGCCTTGATCATGGCGGCGAGAACGTCGCGCATGGTGAGCGGCTGGTTGCCCGCGGCGATCGCGTTGCGCGAGAGCCAGTCTGCGGTGGCGAGAATGCCACCCAGGTTGTCCGAGGGATGGCCCCATTCGGCAGCCAGCCAGGTATCGTTGAAATCCAGCCAGCGAATCATCGTGCCGATGTTGAAGGCTGCCTGGATGGGATCGAGCTGGAACTGGGTGCCTGGTACCTTTGCGCCGTTGGGCACCACCGTGCCGGGAACGACCGGGCCGAGCAGCTTGGTGCAGGCGGGATACTCGAGCGCCTCCAGACCGCAGCCCAGTGTGTCGATCAGGCAGTTCCTGGCCGTCTCGAAGGCCAGGTCGCTCTTGATTTCGTAGCCCAGCACATAGTCGACGATATCGACCAGTACTTGATCGGGGTCAGGGCGGACGTTGGAAATGGGTGCTGACATGTTGACTGTCTTCCTTTATTTACGTTTCTTGAGCGGAACGAATTTGAGGTTCTCCGGCCCGACATAGTTGGCGGTGGGGCGGATGATCTTGTTGTCGACTCGTTGCTCCATGATGTGGGCGGCCCAGCCCGCTGTTCTGGCGATCACGAACAGGGGCGTGAACATGGCGGTGGGCACTCCCATCATGTGGTAGCTCACGGCCGAAAACCAGTCCAGATTGGGGAACATTTTCTTGACGTCCCACATCACCGTCTCCAGGCGCTCGGCAATGTCGTACATCTTGGTGCTTCCACCTGAGAGGGACAGCTTGCGGGCGACGTCCTTGATGACTTTGTTGCGGGGGTCGGAAATGGTGTAGACCGGATGGCCAAACCCGATCACCACTTCTTTGGCTTCCACTCGGCGACGGATATCGGCTTCGGCTTCGTCGGGGGTGTCATAGCGTTTCTGAATTTCGAACGCGACCTCGTTGGCGCCACCGTGCTTGGGCCCACGCAGGGCGCCAATGCCACCGGCGATGGCCGAGTACATGTCCGAACCCGTGCCTGCGATCACCCGGGACGTGAAGGTCGAGGCGTTGAACTCGTGTTCGGCATACAGGTTGAGCGAGACGTGCATGGCGCGTACCCACTCCTCGCTGGGAGCATGGCCGTGCAAGAGGTGCAGGAAATGGCCGCCGATGCTGTCGTCGTCGGTCTGCACGTCGATGATGCGCCCGTTATGGCTGTAGTGGTACCAGTAAAGCAATGCCGAACCCAGGCAGGCCATGAGTTTGTCTGCGATGTCGCGCGCCCCGGGCGCGTTGTGATCGTCCTTCTCCGGCAGCACGCAACCCAGTACCGAGACGGCCGTGCGCATGACATCCATAGGATGGCTGGCGGCGGGCAATGCTTCCAGCGCATCCTGAACAGGGGCGGGCAACCCGCGCAGACTCTTCAGTTTGGCCTTGTAGCCCTTGAGCTCGCCCTCGTTGGGCAACTTGCCGTGCACCAGCAAATAGGCGATTTCCTCGAATTCGCTCGTGTTGGCGATATCCAGAATGTCGTAGCCCCGATAATGCAGATCGTTGCCGGTCTTGCCTACGGTGCACAGGGCCGTGTTGCCGGCTACCACGCCGGACAAGGCGACCGATTTCTTGGGCTTGAAGGTGGGCGCCGCCTGGGCCGACTCCTCTTTTTCGGGGGGGGCAGCGGGCGTTTCTTTTGCTTTACGGGTGGTTGCCATGTCTCTACTCCATACGATTAGCGGATAGGAAATCCAATGAGATTACGCACCTTTGCTCTTGGCAAAGAGCGCGTCGAGCTGTGATTCAAAAGCGTGATAACCAATACGATCGTAAAGCTCTTCGCGTGTCTGCATGATGTCGATCACGTTTTTCTGGTGACCGTCGCGGCGAATGGCCGTATAGACGTTTTCCGCGGCTTTGTTCATCGCCCGGAACGCCGACAGCGGATAGAGAACCATGCCGACGCCAACCTCGCCCAGTTCCTGGACGGAAAACAGCGGCGTCTGGCCGAATTCGGTGATGTTGGCCAGCAAGGGCACACTGATGGAG
>JAEYZR010000314.1 GCA_023427945.1 Pseudomonadota bacterium
TTTGGCCAGATCCGTCGTGCCGGACCCCGAGCGCTTGCTTTGGCCGCATTGCTTTACGCTTGGTTGCTAATCGGTGGTTACGGCATCACTCTCTGGGCCATGTAGACCCGAGCTTCTCACTTTTTTCCTGCATAATCGCGCGGTTACCTGAAGCAGAAGCCGCTGGTCGGTTTCCAGTGCCTGGACCCAGGGCGGCATGCCTGGCCCAGGCCCACTATCCGCGCCCTTGGGTTGGATGTAAGAGAGAAGCATGATGCAACACGAAGCAAGCGTGGTTAAGCCTCGCCGCCTGGATCCCGAGGACGCGCAGCATGCACTGGCGCAAGTGCAGGAAATGTTGCGCAAGAACGAGATGATCGAAAACCTCGTGCATCGGCAGGAAGCCGACGATGCGCGAGGCACGCTGGTCGAGAATCTGGTTCATCGTCAACACGTCGCATCGCTGAAATCTCTGATCGATGGCCTGCATCCTGCGGACATCTCGTTCATCCTGGCTTCCCTGCCCAAGGAAGAGCGCCAGTTCATCTGGTCGCTGGTCAGTCCCGAACATGACGGCGACGTGCTGCTCGAAGTCGAGGACTGGGTACGCGAGTCCCTCATCGAGACCATGGATCGCCAGGATCTCGTGGCCGCCACAGGCAACATGGATGCCGACGAGCTGGCGGACCTGGCGCCCGACCTGCCGCCCGACGTCGTGGCAGAGGTACAGAAAGGGCTGACCGAAGAAGAGCGAGCCCAGTTGCTGGAGGCGATGGGCTATCCAGAGGACAGCGTAGGCGCGATCATGGACTTCGAGATGGTCCGCGTGCGCGAGGACGTGACCCTGGAGGTCGTCCTGCGCTACCTGCGCCGCCTGCAGGAGTTGCCTGACCACACCGATCAGATATTCGTGGTGGACCGGCAGGATCGCCTCCAGGGAAGCCTGTCGGTATCCCGCCTGCTCGTTGCCGAGCCGGAAACCGACGTGCGCAGTGTCATGACCACCGATTACCTTGCGCTCAACCCGCTGGACTCCGATGCCGACGCCGCCGGGGCGTTCGAACGCTATGACCTGGTCTCGGCACCCGTGGTGGATGACCAGAACCGCCTGATCGGCCGGGTGACCATTGCCGACGTGGTGGATGTGATCCGGGAAGACTCCCAGGAGCAGGCACTGTCGCGTGCCGGTCTGCAGGAAGAGGACATTTTTGCGCCGCTCTCCAAGGCGCTGCGCAACCGGGCGCCCTGGTTGCTCGTCAATCTGTGCACGGCGGCCACCGCGTCGCTGGTGGCCTCGCGTTTCGAAGACACGGTGGGTCAGATCGTCATTCTGGCATTCCTGATGTCCATTGTGGCCGGCATCGGCGGCAATTCGGGCAATCAGACCATGACGATGGTGATTCGCGCGCTCGCGGTCGGACGCATCACCGGGCGCAATATCTGGCAGCTGGTCAAGCGCGAACTGAGAGTGACGCTGCTGGTGGGGCTGTGCGGAAGTCTGGTGGCCGCGTTGTTTGCCTGGGTGTTCTCGGGTTCCATCGCCATTGCCATCGTGATGATGGGCGCCATGATCATGAACATGCTGATCGGCGCGTCGGTGGGCGTCATCATTCCGATGGTGCGTGCCCGTTTCGGCAAGGACCCGGCAATCGGCTCGTCCGTCCTGCTGACCTTCTGTACGGACGCCCTCGGGTTCTTCGTGTTCCTGGGACTGGCGACACTGTTCCTGACCTGATCGGAGCAAAACGGGCCGGGCAAACGAGCCGGGCACGGGCGCTCGAACGCCGGCGCGGTGCGGCCTGCGCCGCGCCTTTGCTGCCGCTAGATCGCTTCGCGCAGACGGCTCACGAGATTGCACAGGCTTTTGTCGTGAATGCCATGATCGTGCAGTGCCGAATGCGTTTGCACGACATATTCCATGCAGGGGCCGGACATACCCACGGCCTGCCGGATTGCCATCAGCAGGCGTTCTTCGGACAATGCGCCCGTATAGTCCTGGCAGGTACGGTTCAACAGGAAAGCAAGAGCCTGAACGGGCACATCGGTGCTGTCGCACCTGACCCAGCGAGGGATGTAGGCACTGGTCAACATCTCCCGCGCCCACAGCGCAGCAAATGTGTCACGTACCAGGCGCGCCTCGATGCGGTACGCCACGCCTTTGCAACTGCCTCCGCGATTCAGGCCAAAGACCACGCCCGGCACATCGTGCGATCCGCGGTGATCGTGTGACCAGAGGCACAGCGAACGGTGATAGCCCTTGAGCGTGACGCAGCGGCGCTCGGCCCACTCGAAACTGGGCCGCCAGATCAGTGATCCGTAGGCAAATACCCAGAGATCATCGGACCCGTTCCAGCCGCACAACACGCGCTCAAACGCATCGCACTCCACCGTTTTGGTTTCAAAACGCTCAAGCTCTGCCCTGTCTAAACCCACGTCCCGCTTACCTTTCGGAAGACCGGTCAGCGCGTCGTTCGCTGCCCACCGGCCATGAAACAAAATGTTCTAGGCTTTGATCCTACGCCGCAGGCCAGGCGATTTCAACGAGGGGTAAAAAATAAATCGGCAAGCGTGGCGTTCTGCACACGCTCGTTGTCCGACTAGATGAACGCGCGAATGCCGGCAATGCCGTGCCCACCGGACTGATGCGCCGAAATGAGCGTATCCGGGGTCTGGCCGCCTATCGCAAAAGCCGGCAAACCTGCATCTTCTATGACGCGTTCGAAGCCCTCCCACCCGATACCGGGATGGCCGGGGTGGCTGGCCGAGGGCAACACCGGCCCCACCACGACAAAATCGGCAGTCAGTTCGCGCGCGCGTGCAAGCTCCTGCCGCGTATGCGCCGACACCCCGAGCAGGCCATTGCCATCGGCAAGAGTGAGGTCCGTGACCTGCGCGTCGGCGGCGTCCTTGGCGCGCAGATGCAAGCCATCGGCCTGCATCGCCCATGACCGGGGATGCACGCTGTTGATCAGCAGCCGGGCGCCGACAGCGCGGCAACGTTGCAGAACAGAGAGCATCACCGCATGCAGATCGGGGGCATCGGGGCCTTGCGGCCAGTGCGGCTCACGTAGCTGCACAAGACGCAGGCCACGAGCCAATGCCGCATCCAGACGTACCAGGAACGCCGCGACACCTTCTGCGCCACCGATGCTGGACACGCCATATTGCTGCGGCAGACTCAGCCAGCGCAGCACGGGTAGCGTGGCAGGCAGCAGATCGCCCACCTCGCCAGCTTCGGCGACATGAACCCAGCGCAATGCCTGGGACTCCAGGCCGCGTGGCTCGCCTGTCCAGCCCGTGACCTGATGAAACGACAGCCGCACGGTCTTTTCGGGATAGGCATGCACGTATGTCACCCAGGGACGCGAGACAGTCACGTCGATGTCGATCTCTTCCTTGAGTTCACGGGCAAGTGCCTGGCCCACCGTCTCGCCTGGCTCGACCTTGCCGCCGGGCAATTCCCACCAGCCCGGCCAGGGCTTGCCTTCGGGCCGCTGGCCCAGCAGCAGCATGCCGTCTGCGCGCAGGATGACGCCGGCGGCGACATCCACGACCTTCTCAGACATAGCGCGCCGCCCAGTCCCGTGCGAACTGCTGCGCGACCCGCCCGGAGCGAGAGCCTCGCTCCAGCGCCCACTGCAGGGCTGGCAGTCGGCAGGCGTCAATGTGTTGCTGATCGCAGCCCATGTCGCGCAACCAGTAATGAACGATGTCCAGGTAATCGTCTTGCTTGAAGGGGTAGAACGAGAGCCAGATGCCGAACCGCTCGGACAGGGACACTTTTTCCTCGACGGTCTCGCCGGGATGGATCTCGCCGTCGCTCTGATGTTTGGCCTGCAGGTTCTCGCTCATGAATTCAGGCATGAGGTGACGGCGATTCGACGTGGCGTAGATCAGCACATTGTCGCCCGCCGAAGACACCGAACCGTCCAGCACGGACTTCAGCGCCTTGTAGCCGCCCTCGCCTTCTTCGAACGAAAGATCGTCGCAGAACACGATGAAACGTTCGGGCCGTTCGGCCACCATATCCACGATATCGGCCAGATCGCCCAGGTCGCTCTTGTCGACTTCGATCAGGCGCAGCCCCTCGGACGCGTGCGCGCTCAGCATGGCCTTCACCAGCGAACTCTTGCCCGTGCCGCGCGCACCGGTCATCAACACGTTGTTGGCAGGTTTGCGGCGCAGGAATTGCAGCGTGTTGCGGTCGATGATTTCTTTCTGGCGATCGACGTGCTGCAAGTCCTTGCTGTCGATACGGGCCGGGTTGCGCACTGCATCGAGCCAGCCGCGTGCGCCGCGCTTGCGCCAGCGGAAGGCGCTGGCGCTCCAGTCGATCTCGGGAGGTGCCTCGGGCAGCCAGGCTTCGAGTTGAATCAATACGCGCTCGGCTCGGGCCAGCAGCGCGGTGAAATCTGTGGCGGTCACTTCAAATCCTTGCTTGCGAAATCGGTGGTCGATCAGGAACGATAGTCGGCGTTGATCGTGACGTATTCGTGCGAGAAGTCGCAGGTGTAGACCGTCTCGGTTTCCTGCCCCCGCCCCAGCGCCACGCGCACGCCGATTTCAGCCTGCTTCATGACGCGCTGACCATCGGCTTCGAGATAATCCGGGTTGCGCCCCCCCTTCACGGCGACCAGCACGTCGTCCAGCCACAGGCGTGTGCCCGTCACGTCCAGGTCGTCTATGCCGGCATAGCCGACTGCGGCCAGGATACGTCCGAGGTTGGGGTCGGATGCGAAAAACGCGGTCTTGACCAGGGGCGAGTGCGCGATGGAGTACGCGACTTTCAGGGCTTCCTCGCGGGTACCCGCCTCTTCGACCCGGATGGTGATGAACTTGGTGGCCCCTTCGGCATCGCGCACGATCTTCTGCGCAAGCTCGGTCGACGCCGAGGCCAGCGCATCGCGCAATTCGGCAAACGCCGCATCCTCGACGCTGTCGATCTGCAGGCCGTTCTGGCCTGTGGCCATGACAATGAAAGAATCGTTGGTGGAGGTGTCGCCATCGACCGTGATGCGGTTGAAGGACACATCGGCCAGGTCGCGCACGAGTGTCTGCAGGACGGGTTGCGCGATACCCGCATCGGTGGCCAGGAACCCCAGCATGGTGGCCATGTTCGGGCGGATCATGCCCGCCCCTTTGCTGATGCCGGTGATGGTGACGGTCTTGCCGCCGACCTGAACCCGGCGCGAGACGATCTTGGGCAAGGTGTCGGTGGTCATGATGCCATGCGCGGCGTCGTGCCAGTTCGCGGGGCCGAGGTTGGCAATGGCGGCAGGAAGCGCAGCCGTCAGCCGGTCGACCGGCAGCGGCTCCAGAATGACACCGGTGGAAAACGGCAGGATTTCCTGCGGCTGCACGCCCAGCAACGTCGCCAGCGCCTCGCAGGTCTGCTGCGCATGCTGCAAACCTGCTTCGCCCGTGCCGGCGTTCGCATTGCCGGTGTTGATCATCAGCGCGACGATGGGACAACCGGTGGCGAGATGGGTCTCGCAGAGCTGCACCGGAGCGGCACGGAAGCGATTTCGGGTGAACACGCCGGCAACCGTGGTTCCCGGAGCCAGCTTGAAAACCGTCAGATCACGTCGATTGGCGCGTCGAATACCCGCCTCGGTCACACCGATTTCCACGCCAGCCACTGCGTGGATGTCCGACGCGTGGGGGATCTGAAGATTGACAGCCATGTATGCTCCCGAAGTCCGTTGTGCAGCGAGGGGCCGCAGCAAAGCGCACATTATTCCACTGTTTGCCTCGGTGCGTCCGGCCTGGCCATGTCACGATTGGTGAATCCCGATGGGCCGTTGGGCACAGGCTGCGATGAAGGCGGTGGCGGCGGTGACGCCTGAGGCGATTTCGACGGATCGAGCGGATCGGGCAGCGCCGAGATGTCCCATCCGCCACCCAGCGCGGCGATGAGTTGCACGCTGGCCACCAGGCGGGACTGCACCACATTGAGGGCCTCGCGCTCGGCCGAGAGTGCGTTGGTCTCCAGATTGGCCACGTCGAGATAGCTGATCAACCCTTCGTCGTACTGATTGCGCGTCAGGCGCAACGACAGCCGGGCCGACTCCAGGGCGCGCAGGCGGACTTCCTGCGTGCGCGACTGCACACTCAGCGTCGCCATGTAGTCCTCGACTTCGCGTAGTGCCGTGAGCACGGTCTGACGGTAGGCTGCGGCCTGGGCGTCGTACTGCGCACGGGCCTGCTCGACCTGGGCGCGACGCGCACCCGCATCGAAAATGCTGGCAGCCAGTTGCGGGCCCAAGGTCCAGAATCGGGCCGGGGCAGTGATCCATTCCGCAAAATCACTGCTGCGCCAGCCACCGCTGGCGGTGAGTGTGAGCGTGGGAAACCAGGCGGCTTGCGCAACCCCAATGCGTTCGTTGGCGGCTGCCGCCTGACGTGCGGCGGCAGCGACGTCCGGTCGACGTTCGAGCAACTGCGAAGGCAAGGCCACAGGTATTTCGGGAACGTTCTGCATGAACGCAGTCTGTGGCAGTTCAAAGCGCGAAGGAGGCACCCCGATCAACAGGGCCAGCGCGTTTTCAAGCAGGATGCGCTGCTGCGAAATGTCCAGTAGCGACGCCCGACCATTTTCCAGTTGGGTCTGTGCCACAGCCACGTCCGCCCGCGGCGCCAGGCCAGCCTCGTATCGATTCTGCGTCAAACGCAGCGAGCGCTCGAACGAGGTGAGCGTGCGTTCGAACAGCACCCGGAGCTCGTCGGTCACCCGCAACTGGAAGTAGGTCTGCGCCAGGACCGATTGCTGGCTCAGGCGAGTGCCCGCCAGGGTGGCCGCGCTGGCCAACGCAGCCGCGTCCTCCGCCTGTACGCTGCGCCGTACTCTGCCCCACAGGTCGGCCTCCCAGGTCACATTGCCCTGCAAGGTGTATTGATTGCTGGGGCCGCCCGATCCAGAGGACGTGGCACCCGAGCCGGACGAACCGGAAGAGCGCCCATTGCCGGCGCGCGAGACATTGGCGCTGGCGTCGATACTCGGATAAAGCGCCGCGCGGGCGTTGCGCAAGGTCGCAATGGCGGCCCGGTAATTGGCCTCGGCCTGCACCACGTTCTGGTTGCCCGCAGCCAGTCGGACCATCAGATCGTTCAGGATCGGGTCACCGTACACACCCCACCAGTCCCCCCGCGGCAGATGATCGCCGGGTCGGGCCGCGGTCCAGCCCGGCATGGCCGCCGCCTTGTAGGTGTCGCCCATATCCTGGGCGGGGCGCGCGTAGTCCGGCCCCACCGAGCAGGCAGCCAGCAGCAGGGCGGCGGCAATCGTGCCGCCCAGGTATGCGGCACGGTTGCAGGTATCGGCAAGACGGCTTGAAAATCGTTTCATATCACTAGGGAAGTCAGTCGGAGCAAGGCTCTGCATCAGCGCACCTGGGGCTGTCGCCGCGGGCTCAACCGCGCCCAGCGGGCACGCAGCCAATGACTGAAGCGGTCCAGATAAAGGTAGACGACCGGCGTCGTATAGAGCGTCAGGATCTGACTCAACAGCAGCCCGCCCACAATCGTATACCCCAGGGGCTGCCTGATTTCGGCGCCGGCACCAATGGCAAGCACCAGGGGGAAGGCGCCCAGCATGGCCGCCATCGTGGTCATCATGATCGGACGAAAACGAATCATGCAGGCCTCATAAATGGCGTCGTACGAGGACCGCCCGCGCCGCCTTTCAGCCTCGAGCGCGAAGTCGACCATCATGATGGCGTTCTTCTTGACGATGCCGATCAACAGGAAAACCCCGATCAACGCAATGATCGTGAACGGCTTGCCCACCAGTTGCAACGCAAGCAAAGCGCCAATACCCGCCGAGGGCAAGGTCGAAAGAATCGTGAGCGGATGGACGAAGTTTTCGTAGAGAATGCCCAGCACGATGTACATGGTGAGCATGGCCGCCAGGATCAGCCACGGCTGCTGGTTCAGCGTGCTCTGCATCTGCGCAGCCGTGCCCTGGAACCCAGCCTGGATCTGATCGGTCGGCAGATTGATCTGCGCAATGGCGGCGTCGATGGCGGCACTGGCCTGTCCGAGCGCCACACCGGGCGCGAGCGAAAACGATACCGTATCGGCCACGAACAGGCCTTGATGTGACACGCTCAACGGCGCCGTGCCCACCTGGATACGCGCCACGGCGGCCAGGGGCACACGTGACCCATCGGCAGTGATGATGTCGACCTGCTTGAGCGATTCGGCGTCGCGTGCAAACTGTGGCGCCACGGACATCACCACGTTGTACTGGTTCAGGGGCCCATACATGACGGAGACCTGGCGCTGGCTGAAGGAATTGTTGAGCACCGCCGAAATCATCGCCATGTCCACCCCCAGGCGCGTGGCGGCATCGCGATCGATCACCAGGTTGACTTCCCGGCCTCGTTCCTGGGTTTCGGTGTCCACGTCGGCTAGCTCGGGCAATCCCGCCAGTGCCCGTTGCACACGCGGCATCCAGGTTCTAAGCGTGGACAGTTCGCCCGCCATCAACGTGTATTCATACGATCCGCCGGTCTGCCTGCCCCCTACGCGGAAATCCTGTTGCGGGATGAGGAACATCCGCGCGCCAGCCTCGTTGCTGAGTTGCCCACGCAGACGATTGACCACGTCGCTGGCGCTCACACGCCGCTCCCCGATCGGCTTGAGCTGTATCAGCATGAAGCTGGTGTTGCTGCCCCCTCGCCCGCCCGCGAAGCCCACCATGCTTTCGACCGCCGGGTCTTTCAGGACGGCTGCACGAAACTTTTCGAGGCGCGGCATCATGGCCGTGAACGAGGTGCCCTGATCGACCCGGAAGATGCCGATGAGCTGGCCCGTGTCCTGGTCGGGGAAAAACCCTTTTGGAATGACGGCGTAAAGGTAGACGTTCAAACC
>JAEYZR010000317.1 GCA_023427945.1 Pseudomonadota bacterium
GTGTAGCGGTCATTTCCGATCAGCCGCATGGGCACTTCATGCCAACCGATCTCATCGGCCGCACGCCAATGAACCTGGACGGCAATGTGATCGTGCCCATCCATGAATACGTCGGCCTGGACGGTAATCGGCTCGCCGACCGTCCGTTTGAGGGCAAATCGGCCATCGTCGACATTCGGTGTGATCGACTCGATGGCAATGCGAGGGGCGGCTAGTGCGTGGGCCACCGGAGGACGTTGCAGGATGGATGTTCCGACGCTGGTGGTGACAGGTGCCATGCGTTTTGCCCAGGCGAGCAGCACTTCGCCGGGTGCAAGCGATTCGGGTAGCGCGAGCGGGCGTTCACCGGGAGCGGTAGCCAGCGAAATCTCGGCGTAGCCACCGGGCAGGCGCGATCGCACAGCGTTCCAATCCACCGGCGTATCCGTGCCCGCTTGAGGATTGACGACCAGCAGGCGTGCCGCGTTTCCCGGCGCCGCCTCGCTGGCAAAGGCCATGCCGTCGCCTCGCATGAGGGCAACCACTCCCGTTTCTGCGCCGGCAAGCCAACGCAGCCCGCGCGCCGCAGGACCTGCTGCATGGTGCCAGGCAGTCGCCTCGGCGATGGGCGTGTCGGCATGCTTCATAGAACCGCCCGTGCAGATCAGCAGACTGTCGCCGGTCATCGCAGCCGCGCAGAGTTTGCGCCGCACGGTCGCCATGTCGTCATTGTGGTGAAGTGCGGCGCAAGCAACGATGGCCGGTGCGACACGCTCCAGACGCGCATGTTCTTCGACCAGCCAGGGGCTACGAAAATCCCACCAGGGAAGCGAGGAGAAAACGCCGTCCAGTCGTGCGTCGTGCAAGGCCGACAAGCCGTCAGGGGACAGGCCAGGCGTATCGCCGAGCACGATGGCTTGCGGGTGGGCTGCCTTCAGTTGCGTGACCAGACTGGTCACGTCGGCAGCAGGGATGTGCGCCAGATGGCGCAGGCGGATACCTTTTATCCCGGCGCTCAGCCAGGCGCCTATGCGAGTCAGCCAGTCGTCCAGCAGCGCTGGGTCAACACGCCCGCCGCTGGCCACCAGACGCGCCTGCGCGGCGTCGTGTTCGGAGAGTCGTGGATCAATCGCCTGCGCATTGGCACGGCGTGCATAGGCGTGGGGCCAACGCCGGGCAAACTCGCCCTCGGCCGCCACGTTGACCATATCCACATCGATCAACAGCGCGATGTGGCGCGCCTGCGCAACGTCAGACCAGCGTTTCAGCAGTGCTGGAACATCGGGCGAATCACTATGGAATGTACCGGTGCGATCAGGATCATCGACGAGGTCTGCGAATCTGGCCGCGCCCAAGAGAGGGGCTGCCATGAGCAGCGCATCGCAACCCATGCGATGCGCGCTTCCGATAGCCTCTTCGATTGAGGGCGCCTGGGCATGCTCCGGCGAGACATCACTGTGTTCCCACTCGGGGGCTGCATAGAACACGCAACCGGGCACCGCTGACTGATCATTCATATGAGGCTACCGTTGTGATGGTGAATAGGCTGACCCTCCAGAAGCGCGACCGGCCGTTCAGGCGACTGCAGTGCCCGTCATGGGGCGACGGCCATTGCCGATCTTGCGACGGTTATCCATTGCAGACGGCTGTTTCGATGCCGCTTGTGCCGTTGCATTACGGCGCAAGGCAGGACGCGCGGCCAGAATTTCGCTGGTGGGCTCCAGGAAGATGGCTGCTGGCACGAGCGAGCGGTACATACGCATGTAAACCGACACGCTGTTGCGCCAGCTGAAATCTTCCGTCATGGCATTGTGTTGCATAGCACGCCAGATGCCCGGGTGAGTGCGCACGGCCATGGCGCGATCAATCGCCTGCGTCATGTCCTGCACCGAATCGCCTTCAAACAGGAAACCCGTGGAACCGCGCATGGCGCTCACGCCGGCATTGCCCCCTGCATCCGAAATCGTGTCGGCCATGCCGCCCGTTTTCGAACCGATAGGCAGCGTGCCGTAGCGCATCGCGTAAATCGGCGTCAGGCCAAACGGTTCGAAGCGGCTGCCATGCAGAAGGATATCGGCGCCGGCATGCAGCATGTGGGCGGTTTTTTCGTCAAAGCCGATGCGAGCCGTGAAGCGGCCAGCAAAGCCCTCGGCGGCTTGCACCAGAGCGCGTTCAATCGATTTGTCGCCCTGGCCGATGGCGGCAACCTGTAAATCAGGATGAGCCTGCAGCGCCAGCGGGATGGCCTGCACGGCCAGATCGGCCATCTTCTGCGTGGTCAGGCGGCTACCCATTGCAATGATGGTGGCAGAAGGATCCTGCGCCAGGCCGAATTCTGCCTGCAGATCGGCCTTGCAATGCGCCTTGTTGCTGATGTCGGCAGGGCCATAACGGCGATCCTCCGGTATCGACGCGTGCTGGGGGTTCCAGACCGTATCGTCGATTCCGTTGGGTGTCGCCAGCAGGCAGTCGCGGCGCGCTTGCAGAACACCTTCCAGACCGTAGCCGAATTCGGGGGTCAGGATCTCACGGGTGTAGGTGCGGCTGACGGCAGAAATGCGGTCGGCGAACTGCAGGCCGGCCTTCATGAAGTTGATCTTGCCCCAGAATTCCAGCCCATCAGCATTCAGGAAGCGATCTTCGATCTTCAGCGCGCGCGCTAGAGACATGTCGTAAGTGCCCTGGAATGCCATGTTGTGAATGGTCAGCACCGTGCGCACGTTGCGCACGCCTGCCTGGCGCAGAAGCAGTGGTACGAGTGCAGCGTGCCAGTCATGCGAATGAATGACGTCAGGTCGAACCAGGGGAGTGCGTCCCTGAGCGATGGCCAGCGCGGCATGGGCAAGCGCGCCGAAGCGGATGGCGTTGTCGCCGTATTCGACACCCTGTTCGTCCACATAAAGCGAAGCACGGTCGTACAGGGCGTCGTTGACCAGAAGATAAACGGGGACATCGAGCTCTTGGTTGCGGGCAAGCACCAGTTTGGCAGGGCCACCGGGCAAACTGTCGAGCACGCAGATCTCACGGGCGCTGTGCATCTTGTCCAGCACGCCACGGTACGCCGGCATCAGCAGTGACACATCCGTCCCGGTGCGTCGCAACGCCTCCGCCATGCCACTGACGGCATCGCCCAGACCACCAGACTTGGCTAAGGGATAAGCTTCGGATGTCACCTTCAGTATCTTTAATGCCACGATTGCACTCCTGGGCTGATCGACTCGGTTGGTTTTGACGCGTTGCAAATACCAATGTCTGGGAGGCCGGTTCGCAACGTTTCTTGTTAGTTTCTTAGAGCAACCGCCGTGCCCGGTTTGTTTGTCATGGCACCGGCGGGCGAGGCGATGGAATATGTAGTTTGCAATGCACCATCAAAAAGCGCGGCGCACCTTTTGATGCACCGGATTGGTGCGCGATTCGACCAGCCTTGCATCGAAAAAGAGCGCGTCGTCTTCATAAGCTAATTCCACGACGCTACAAAGTGATGACTGTGTGTATGACCAGCGGTTCTCTTTTTCCCAGCCCAATGAAAAAACTAGTCATTCATTTGCGAAAAATGTGCAACCGTCCCTTGGAATAGGCGGCCCGTTACTTGCTCAGAGCCTCGCGTCCCCATTTATGAGAAGCGGAACTGACTTGACTGATCTGGTTGTTGCGCGTCCCGAAGGCCTGTATTGCCCGCCTGGTGACTTCTTCATAGACCCATGGCGTCCGGTGACACGCGCCGTGATCACCCACGCCCATTCCGATCATGCCCGTACGGGGCACGACCACTATCTGGCCACCCGCCAGAGCGAGGGCGTTCTGCGTGCCAGGCTGGGGGACATCCGGTTGCAGACGATGGATTACGGCGAGTCCACCACCATCAACGGCGTGCGTGTGAGCCTGCATCCAGCCGGCCACGTACTCGGATCGGCTCAAGTGCGCATCGAGCATCGAGGGTGCGTCTGGGTGGCATCCGGTGATTACAAGTTGCAGGCAGATGGCACCTGTCTGCCGTTCGAGCCAGTGCGCTGCGATACCTTCATTACCGAATCGACGTTTGGCTTGCCGATCTATCGTTGGCCCAGCACAGAAGAACTGACAGCGGACGTGAACAACTGGTGGCGTGCGAATGCAGCCATGGGACAGGCCAGCGTTCTGTTCTGTTATGCCTTCGGAAAGGCGCAACGCATTCTTCATGGCGTGGATCCTTCCATAGGTCCTATTGTGGTTCACGGTGCCGTGGCCAATCTGAACGACGTCTATCGCAGCGCGGGCGTCAGTCTTCCCCAGGCGTATCGAGTCAGTGAATTGCCCGAAGGCAAGACGGTCGATTTGCGTCAGTCGCTGGTGCTGGCACCGCCTTCGGCGCAGGGAACGACGTGGCTCAAGCGCTTTGGCAGCTATACCGATGCCTTTGCCAGCGGGTGGATGCTGGTGCGCGGCGCACGCAGGCGCCGTGGGGTCGATCGTGGATTCGTCATGTCCGATCACGCCGACTGGCCCGGGCTGCAGGACGCCATCCGGGCCACCCAGGCCGAACGCGTGTTCGTCACGCACGGCAGCGTCGCGGTGATGGTGCGCTGGCTGCGCGAACAGGGTTTGCAGGCGGAGTCTTTTCAGACTTCGTTCGGCGAAGACGAGGACAATGCATGAAGGCATTCGCCAGGCTGTTCGCGCAGCTCGACTCGACCACCTCAAGCAACGCCAAACTGGCGGCCATGCAAGCCTACTTCGAGCAGGCCGAGCCGGCTGACGCGGCCTGGGCGGTCTACTTTCTGGCGGGCGGCAAACCGCGCCAGCTCGTGCCCACCCGCATCCTGCGCGAGTTCATCCATCAGGCGGCGGGCGTGCCGCAATGGCTGTTCGAAGAAAGCTATCACGCCGTCGGCGATCTGGCTGAGACCCTGGCATTGCTGGTGCCCAAGGGGCAGGGCGAGGACACGGAAGGCTTGGCGAGCTGGATGCAGATGAGGCTGTTGCCATTGCGCGGGGCTGACCCGCAGGAGGTGCAGCAAAAACTGATGACTTACTTCGACATGCTCTCGGGCGGCGAGCGTTTTGTCTGCGCAAAACTGCTCACGGGCAGCCTGCGTGTCGGGGTGTCCAAGCTTCTGGTGACGCGGGCACTTGCCCGGGTCGCCGACGTGGATGCCAAGATCGTGGCGCAACGCATGATGGGTTACACCGACACACGTGCGCGCCCCGATGCGGCGGCATTCTCGCAACTCATCGCGCCGTTCTCGGACCTCGATCGTACCCGCGGCGACGGGCAACCCTATCCCTTCTTTCTGGCCCATCCCTGGGCCTTGCCGGTCGCGGACATGGCGACTCGCCTGGGTCACCCCGACCAGTGGCAGATTGAATGGAAGTGGGATGGCATCCGGGCGCAACTAGTGCGCCGCCACGGCAAGGTGTGGATCTGGTCGCGTGGCGAAGAGCTCATCACCGAGCAGTTCCCGGAGCTCTCGCGCATGGCGCAGGCTTGTCCGGATGGCCTGGTCCTCGATGGCGAGATCGTCGTCTGGGAGCATGAGCAGGTTCAACCTTTTGCGCGGCTTCAACAGCGCCTGGGGCGCAAAGTGGTCGGGCCGAAAGTCATGGCCGATCAGCCCGTCGCCTTTCTCGCCTATGATCTGCTGGAACTGGACTACGCGGACTGTCGCCACCAGCCCCAGTCGCAACGGCGGGCTCTTCTGGATCGGGTCTGCAGCGGTGTCTCGGACCCGGCGCTGCGCCTCTCTCCTGTATTGAATGGCCAGTCCTGGCATGAGCTGGCCGTCCAGCGTGAGCAATCGCGGGCGCTGGGTGTCGAAGGCATGATGCTGAAATCCACGACAGCGGCCTACGGTGTGGGGCGCACCAAGAACGAGGGGGTCTGGTGGAAATGGAAAGTGGACCCGCTCTCCATCGACGCCGTGTTGATCTATGCGCAGCGTGGCCATGGACGCCGCGCCAGCCTGTACACCGACTACACCTTCGCGTTGTGGGACGCGCCACCCGACACCCCTGGTCGCCGTCTGGTGCCGGTGGCCAAGGCGTATTCAGGGCTGACCGACGAGGAAATCCGGCGCGTCGATGCCGTGGTCAGAAAGACGACCGTGGAGAAATTCGGACCGGTACGCAGCGTCAAACCCTCGCTTGTCTTCGAGATAGGTTTCGAGGGCATTGCGCGCAGCACGCGCCATAAAAGCGGGGTTGCACTGCGTTTTCCGCGCATGTTGCGCTGGCGCGAGGACAAACCGATCGATCAGGCCGATTCGGTAGACAGCCTGTCTGTGTGGTTGCCCTCATGACAGCCGTGCGACGCCTGACCGACTGGTTTGCGAGCCGGGGCTGGCAGGCTTTTCCTTTTCAGCGCAAGGTCTGGAAAGCCATGCTGGCAGGGGAGAGCGGCATCCTGCATGCCACCACGGGTGCTGGCAAGACCTATGCCGTGTGGTTGGGCGCGCTGGCGGCTTTTGCTGGCCCTGGCAAGCCCACTGCAGCCAGAAAAAACGCCAACGCTGCGCCCTTGACCGCTCTATGGCTCACACCCATGCGCGCGTTGGCTGCCGACACGCTGGCGGCCTTGAACGAACCGCTGGCAGATCTTGCCCCGCACTGGACATTGGGACTGCGTACCGGCGATACGCCATCCGCCCAACGTGCTGCGCAGGACAGGCGTCTGCCCAGCGCCCTGGTCACGACGCCCGAAAGCCTTTCCTTGCTTCTGGCGCGCGCCGATTCCCGTGAGCGGCTCTCGCAGGTGAAGGTCGTGATCGTGGACGAGTGGCACGAACTGGTAGGCAACAAGCGTGGCACCCAGACCCAGCTTGCGCTGGCGCGCCTGCGCACCTGGGCCCCCGATCTGGTGGTCTGGGGACTGTCGGCCACGCTGGGCAACGCCACGCAGGCGATGCAGGCCCTGCTGGGCGCCGGGTGCGACGGGCATCTGGTGCGCGCCAAGGTGCCCAAGCGCATGGTCATCGACACGCTGCTTCCCGATGAAACCATGCGCTTTCCCTGGGCGGGCCATCTGGGCATGTCCATGCTGTCGGCGGTTCTCGCCGAAATCGAGCAGCACGCCAATACCCTGGTGTTCGTCAACACACGTTCTCAGGCGGAGCTCTGGTATCAGGCCATGCTCGCGGCGCGACCCGAGTGGGCGGGAGATCTGGCGCTGCATCACGGCTCGCTGGATGCCGCCACCCGGGCCTGGGTGGAGTCGCAGCTTAAAGTCGGACGCCTGCGAGCGGTCGTGTGTACATCCAGTCTGGATCTTGGCGTGGATTTTCATCCGGTCGAACGGGTGCTGCAGATCGGATCGCCCAAAGGGGTCGCCCGTTTGTTGCAACGCGCCGGCCGGTCTGGGCACGCGCCCGGACGGGCGTCACGAATCACACTTGTGCCGACACACATGCTTGAACTCGTGGAGGCTGCGGCGGCCCGCGATGCGGCGGCTCGCAACGAAATCGAAAGCCGTGCTGTGCCGGGAAAACCGCTGGACGTGCTGGTGCAGCACATGGTGACGGTCGCTCTCGGGGGAGGCTTTCGCCCCGCCGAGCTACTCGAAGAAGTCCGCCTCGCTTATGCCTATCGGGACCTGACAGACGAGGAATGGCAATGGGCCCTGGATTTTGTCAGTCAGGGCGGACGTGCCTTGCTTGCCTACCCGGATTACCGACGAGCGCAGCCCGACGCCGATGGCGTATGGCGGGTGCCGGACGCCAGGCTTGCCCGCCGACATCGCATGAGCATCGGCACCATCGTTGGAGACGCCAACATGACGGTGCGCTATTGGTCGGGGCGCGGGGGTGGCGCCAGGTTGGGAAGCGTGGAAGAAAGCTTCATTGCTCGACTCAAGCGCGGCGACTGCTTTTTATTTGCCGGGCGATTGCTTGAGCTCGTGCGCACCCACGAGATGACCGCTTATGTCCGGCGGGCCACCGGCAAACGCGGCGCAGTGCCGCGCTGGAACGGCGGCCGCATGCCGCTGTCCAGCGAGCTGGCCAACGCCGTGGTCCGCCAGCTCGAATCGGCGGCGCACACCATGTCGATTCCCGAGCAAGGAGCAGAACCGACACCCAGTGTGTCCGGTGACGAGTCATCCCAACCGTCAGTGGGCCGCGCTGGCCGCCCTTCGCCGGAAATGCGCCGCGTCGCTGCGCTGCTGGCGCTACAGGCAAAATGGTCCGCGATACCCACGACCACCACGACGCTGGCCGAGACCCTGCAGTCCAGGGAAGGTACGCACCTGTTTCTTTACCCCTTTGCAGGGCGTAACGCGCATCTGGCGCTTGCCACGCTGCTGGCCTGGCGGGTGGCAAGAGGGCAGCCCACCACGTTTTCAATGGCGGTGAACGACTACGGGCTGGAGCTGCTCAGCGCGCAGACGCTGGACTGGCACGAATGGCTCAAACCGGCACTATTCAGCCCGACGCACATGCTGGACGACCTGCTGGCCAGCCTGAATGCGGGGGAGCTGGCGCAACGCCGATTCCGCGAAATTGCGCGCGTATCGGGGCTGGTCTTTGCCGGTTACCCAGGCGCTCACAAGGGGGCGCGTCAGTTGCAGGCTTCCTCAGGGCTGTTTTTCGAGGTCTTGCGCAACCATGATCCTGCCAACCTTCTGCTGACGCAGGCCGAGCGGGAGGTGCTGGAGCAGGAACTCGATCTGGCCCGTCTGCGCGAGGCCCTGCAGCACTTGAGTGAGCGCACCATCAGCCATCATGCTGTCGCCCGGCCCACGCCGTTCTCGTTTCCCCTCATGGTCGAGCGCTTGCGGGAAAAACTGACGACTGAAAAACTCGCTGATCGCGTGGCGCGCATGCTTGCCGAGCTGGAACGCGCAGCCGACGCACCGGAGCCCAGGCGACGCAGGTCCAGATCGAAGGAGTCCCGCAACACATGATGGACGCTCAGTTTTCAGCAGGTTCGTTCGACTTCGTGCTCATGCCCGAACGGTCATTGTGGTGGCCAGCGCATCAAACCCTGTTCATTGCCGATCCGCATTTTGGCAAGGCCGCCACCTACCGCGCCTTGGGACAACCGGTTCCTTCGGGCACGACGGGGCAGACGCTGGGAGTGCTTGATCGGGCGCTTGAACGCTGTGGCGCAAGACGGCTGGTGGTGCTGGGCGACTACCTGCATGCGCGCCAGGCACATCAACCTGCCGTGATCAGCGCACTCACCCGATGGCGCGAGCGCCATCCTTCACTTGAGTGCGTACTGGTTCGCGGTAATCACGACGATCGGGCAGGCGATCCGCCCGCAGCGCTAGGCTTCCACATCCATGATGAACCCTGGGTCATGGATGGGCTTGCGTGCTTTCACGTGCCGCCCACGCGTGCGCTGGCAGAAAACCAGACTTACGCGCTGGCCGGTCACGTGCATCCGGTGTCGGTGGTACGAGGTCGAGGCCGGGATCAGGTGCGCCTGCCTTGCTTTGACATGGGCCCCAGCGTCGGGGTGTTGCCCGCCTTCGGTGCATTCACGGGCGGCTGGGAGGTTCCGGCACGCCCCGGGCACACGCTTGGACTGATTGCTTCGGATGCCGTGTTGTGCCGCAAGGTCTGACTCCAGCGCACATCGCGCCTGCCAGATGTCAGCCCGTGCAGTCCGCCCAGCAGTTCGGCGTTTCGTACAGACGGACACGTCGCAACACGAGATGGCGGCCGAAGCTGCGCAGATAGGCGGGAGCCAGGGTCTCGAACGCAATACGGGCCAGATTCTCGGCAGTGGGAATCCGGTCCACCACCACTGTTTTATGGCCGGGCAGCGAGGTGAGGAAATCGTGGACTGCGTGATCGTCGCGATAGACCAGGAAAGCGTGGTCCCATCGGTCGACGATTAGGTCCTTGGCGATCGACTTGATCTCGGAGAAGTCCATGACCATTCCGCTATCGGACGCGCCGGTCTCTTGCGATACCTCTCCCTCGAGCGTGATTTCCAGCGTGTATCGATGGCCATGCAGATTGCGGCACTGGCTGGCGTGATCGGGGATGCGATGGCCGGCATCGAAATGCAGGGCGCGGGTAACTGAAATCATGGAATGCCTATGTATTTATGGGACTGCACGCTCAGTCGCCATTTGGGGTGCTGCATGCAGTAGGTCACCGCCTGGGCGGTATGCGAGGCGCGCAGAGGGCTGTCCAGCGGCTGCAAGAAGAAATGCGTGAAATCCAGGTGCTCGAAGCGGGCGGGCAGGGCGTCGGCCTGGGGGTACACCAGTTTGAGCTCGTCGCCCGACGTGATGGACAGCGCATTACCCGCCTTGGGGCTGACGCAGATCCAGTCGATGCCGGGCGGGGCAGCCAGCGTGCCATTCGTTTCAATGGCGATCGTGAAACCGCGTGCGTGTACGGCATCGATCAGCGGAGCGTCCAGTTGCAGCAAGGGTTCACCGCCAGTGAACACGACATATCGGTGCTCGGTATCGGGCCCCCAGACCGAGGCCAGGGTATCGGCCAGCGTATCGGCATCCCGGAACTTTCCTCCACCCGTGCCATCGGTGCCGATGAAGTCGGTATCACAGAAGGTACAGGCCGCACTGGCGCGATCAATTTCCCGCCCGGACCACAGATTGCAGCCTGCGAATCGGCAGAACACGGCGGCGCGGCCCGCCTGGGCGCCTTCGCCCTGAAGGGTCTTGAAAATTTCCTTGGCTGCGTAAGTCATGGCCGTAACGCCGAGTTATCAACCCGACATTTTAGCCGCTTACGCTTATTTCCAGTCGAAACGCTGCTGCGTGGTCTTGCCTGCCTGCACACTCAAGGTCTTGCTCTGGGTACTGCCCCCCGAGTTTGCCGTTACCTTGTAGCTGCCGGGAGGCAACTTGACCAGCAGGTACGGACCGTCCGGCTTGACATCCAGCACGGATTTTCCAGCTTCGTTTTCGATGCGCACCTGCACATCGGACAGATAGGCTGCGCCACCTTCCTGCGGACGTGCAAAGATGAGCGCCAGCGAATAGTCTTTCATGGCCGACTTGATTGCCTCGGACTCATCCGAACCTATCCCGCCCATCAGGTACTGGACGTCATTCTGAGTCTGCACTGCAGGCAATTGGGCATGTGCAGGCCGAAGCGGGGCGCCAGCCAGGACGGTGCCCATCAACACTGCGGCTGACAGTGCGTGCACGGCGGTCATTCTTGTGGCGTTGCGCAAAAGGGGCATGATCGCCTCGTCTTTTCAATGAAATAAGCAACCGAGTGTGCCGCTCAGACGTAACGCATCTACGACAGCGATCTATCCACTCGGTAGCGATTGTGTCCATTCATGTGCAACCTGGGGTCAGCAGGCCCGATAGCGCGGGGGTCAGTGCGTTTGTGTGACCAGTGTCACTCCCTGCGCATCGCCCTGGGGACCATACCTTCTTTCCGCCATCCAGCGCCCACCCGATTCGTCCATCAACATCACAGCAGAGGAGCGTGTGCCGTAATCGTCACTGATGATGAAAGGGCTGCTCAGCAAACGCTCACGATCAAGAGACAGGCCGGTGCGGGGCAGTGCCTGATCGGGCGCTGCCGTCGTGTGTTTGAGCATGTTCAAGGTGGCGGCAATATAGATGGGCTGGCCGGCATCGACACTCAT
>JAEYZR010000326.1 GCA_023427945.1 Pseudomonadota bacterium
CTCCAGAGCGGCGCTGGCGCAGGCCAGCCCGACGGCCGTGCTGAAACGGTTGGACAGACGACCATCGAGGCCGCCGTTGAGCACGCCATCGCGCACCGCTTCGGACGTCTCGTCGTCGAACTGAGGCAGTTGCAACACGTTGCCCAGCACACGCAGGACTTTCCAGCCGGGACGCGACTGGCCGCGTGCGGCGACCGTGCCCTTGAAGCTCTGGGCCGTACCTTCGGCATTGACGAAGGTGCCCGACGTTTCGGTAAACGGGGCGATGGGCAACATGATGTCGGCCCACTGTGCCGCTGCCGAGTGATACGCGGTCAGCGCGACGCTGAACTGTGCGCCTTCCAGCGCAGCAACAGCCTGCGCACCGTCGGCGGCATCCAGCAGCGGCTCGGTATGGAGCACGATGTACGCTTTCAGCGGGTTGCTCAGCATGGCGTGAGCCGTCTTGCCGCCCTCGCCCGGTACGGCGTTGGCGAGATAGCCACCAACGGTGTTGCCACCGGCGGTCAGCACACCAAAACGCCCTTCGGCCAATTCCGCAACGGCTTGCGCGTTGGCAGCCAGCACGGCTGCATCTTTCGCATTGACGGCCAGGTTGCCCAGGAACACGGCCACATTGGCGCCATCAGCCAGACTGTTGGCAATGCTCACTGCCGTGTCGCCGGCCTTGACCGAGGCAAAAGCCTGCGGGACATCGCGGCCCTTGGCTTGCGCCAGTGCAACGGCCACTTCGGCAAGCATCGTGGCCCACTGCGAAGGCGCAACGGTCAAGCGGTTGGCAACGGCCATCAGGGGATCGTCGGCGACCGCATCGATCAGGTTGAGCTGCATGCCGGCCTTGGTGGCCTGACGCAGACGCTGGGCCATCAACGGATGATCCTTGCGCAGGAACGAACCGATCACCAGCACGCGATCCAGCGAGTCCAGATCGGCGATGGGCATACCGAGCCAGGGCGTGCCAGCACGACCGGCATCCCAGGCAGCGTCGGTCTGACGCATGCGGAAATCGATGTTCTCCGAACCCAGAGCACGGGTCAGGCGACCGAGCAGGGAAAGCTCTTCGGTCGTGGCCATATCGCTGGCCAGGGCACCGATCTGTCCGCCACCAAAACTGTCGCGCACGCGGGTCAGGCCCTGTGCAACGGCCTGCAGCGCTTCCTGCCAGGTGACTTCCTGCCAGGTGCCATCGGCACTTTTGATCATGGGCGCGGTGAGGCGGTCGTCGCTGTTCAGGCCTTCGTAGGAAAAACGATCACGATCGCTGATCCAGCACTCGTTGATCGCTTCATTCTCGAAAGGCACCACGCGCATGACGCGATCATCCTTGACCTGGATGACCAGGTTGGCGCCCACGCTGTCGTGCGGGCTGACCGAACGACGGCGCGCCAGTTCCCACGTACGCGCGCTGTAACGGAACGGCTTGGAGGTGAGCGCACCGACGGGACAGAGGTCGATCATGTTGCCCGACAGTTCGGACTCGATGCTGCGCCCCACGAAGGTCGTGATTTCGGAGTGTTCGCCGCGGCCCAGCATGCCGAGTTCCATCACGCCGGCAATTTCCTGGCCGAAACGTACGCAACGCGTGCAATGAATGCAGCGGCTCATTTCTTCGGCAGAAACCAGCGGACCGAGATCCTTGTGGAAGACGACGCGTTTTTCTTCGCTGTAGCGCGATGCCGATCCACCATACCCGACGGCCAGGTCCTGCAACTGGCACTCGCCGCCCTGATCGCAGATCGGGCAGTCGAGCGGATGATTGATGAGCAAAAATTCCATGACCGACTTCTGCGCGGCGCGAGCGCGCTCGGAGCAGGTGTGCACGATCATGCCATTGGTCGCAGGCGTGGCACATGCAGGCAAAGCCTTGGGTGCCTTCTCGACTTCGACCAGACACATGCGGCAGTTCGCCGCGATGGAAAGCTTCTTGTGATAGCAGAAATGCGGCACATACAGCCCGACTTTCTGGGCTGCATGCATGACCATGCTGCCTTCGGGCACTTGGACCGCGTTTCCGTCGATGGTAAGTTCAACCATTGCTGTTGTCCTGCCTACAGATATTTCGGAACCACGCAGCACTTGTGCTCTACGTGGTGGGCGAACTCGTCGCGGAAATGCTTGAGAAAACCGCGTACCGGCATGGCCGCCGCGTCTCCCAAGGCACAGATGGTGCGGCCCATGATGTTGCCGGCCACGTTGTCCAACATGTCCAGATCTTCCATCCGGCCGCGGCCGTTTTCGATGCGATCCACCATGCGATAAAGCCAGCCCGTACCTTCACGGCAAGGGGTGCACTGCCCACAGCTTTCTTCGAAGTAGAAGTACGACAGGCGTTGCAGCGACTTCACCATGCAGCGGGAATCGTCCATCACGATGACGGCACCCGAACCGAGCATGGAGCCCGCCTTGGCGATGCTGTCGTAGTCCATGGTGCATTGCATCATGATGTCGGCAGGCAGCACGGGCGCACTCGAACCCCCGGGAATGACCGCCTTGAGCTTGCGCCCTTCGCGCATCCCGCCAGCCAGTTCCAGCAGCTTGGAGAACGGCGTACCCATCGGAATCTCGTAGTTGCCGGGACGCTGGACGTCACCGGTGATCGAGAACAGCTTGGTACCACCGTTGTTCGGCTTGCCGACTTCCAGATATGCCTGGCCGCTGTTGCGGAAGATCCAGGGCACGGCAGCAAACGTTTCCGTGTTGTTGATCGTGGTGGGTTTGCCGTACAGGCCGAAACTGGCCGGGAACGGCGGCTTGAAGCGGGGTTGACCCTTCTTGCCTTCCAGCGATTCCAGCAAGGCCGTTTCTTCACCGCAGATGTAGGCGCCGTAGCCATGAAAGGCATGCAGCTGGAAATTGAATTCCGAACCGAAGATCTTGTCGCCCAGGAAACCGCCCTTGCGCGCCTGTTCAAGCGCCTGCTCAAAGCGTTCGTAGACTTCGAAGATCTCGCCGTGGATGTAGTTGTAGCCGACGCTGATGCCCATTGCATAAGCGGCGATCGCCATGCCTTCGATCACGATGTGCGGATTGAAGCGCAGGATGTCGCGGTCCTTGAATGTACCGGGCTCGCCCTCATCGGAGTTGCACACCAGGTACTTCTGGCCCGGCAAGGCGCGAGGCATGAAGCTCCACTTCAGGCCGGTGGGAAAGCCTGCACCGCCACGACCACGCAGGCCGGAGGCCTTCACTTCGGCAATCACGTCCTCGGGCTTCATGCCCGTGGTCAGTATCTTGCGCAACGCCTCATAGCCGCCACGCGCCACGTAGTCTTCGAGGCCCCAGTTGTTGCCCGTCAGACCCGCCATGATCTGCGGTTCGATATGACGGTCGTGAAAACACATCGAACGGCTCAGATCCTGACCGGGATCGGGGTCCAGGCCCTGAGCAAACTGTTGGTATAAACCGGGCATGTTCATGCCGATTCTCCTTGCGTCCTGAGACCATCGATCAGCGCGTCGATACGCTCCTCGGACATACGCACACACATGTGCTTGTTGTTCACGATCATTACCGGCGAGTCGCCGCAAGCGCCCATGCACTCGCCTTCGACCAGGGTAAACAGACCGTCCTGGGTGGTGCCACGCCAGTCGATGCCGAGCTTGCGCTTGATGTACTCACCGGCATGCTCGCCGTCGCGCAAGGCACAGGGCAGGTTGGTACACACCGAGATCTTGTGACGCCCGACGGGGGTGACGTTAAACATATTGTAGAAAGTCGCCACTTCCTGCACCGCGATGGGCGGCACACGGATATAGCTGGCGACATCCTCGAGCACCTCGGGCGACAGCCAGCCCTGCTCTTCCTGAGCGATTGCCAGGGATGCCATGATGGCGGATTGCCGCTGATCGGCGGGGAACTTGGCAAGTTCCCGGTCGATGAGTTGATAGGCCTGTTCGGAAAGCAACATAGTCTGGGTCCGGATTTAAGCGCGCAGCGCCGACGATGAAGTAAGCGTGCGCATCAGCGATCGATCTCGCCGAAAACGATGTCTTGCGTACCGATGATGGTGACCGCGTCGGCCAACATATGGCCTCGCGACATTTCGTCGAGCGCCTGCAGATGGGGAAACCCGGGCGCCCGAATCTTCAGGCGATAGGGTTTGTTGGCACCGTCGGAAACCATGTAGATGCCAAACTCGCCCTTGGGGTGTTCGACCGAGGAAAAGGCTTCGCCTGGCGGCACGTGGAAACCTTCGGTGAACAGCTTGAAGTGGTGAATCAGCTCTTCCATGTTGGTCTTCATGCCCACGCGCGACGGCGGCGCCACCTTGTGGTTGTCGATCATCACCGGACCGTCGTTGTTGCGCAGCCATTCCACGCACTGGCGGATGATGCGGTTGCTTTCGCGCATCTCGGCCACACGGACCAGATAACGGTCGTAGCAGTCACCATTGACGCCGACGGGAATGTCGAAATCGAGCAGGTCATAGACTTCGTAGGGCTGCGTCTTGCGCAGATCCCACTCCACCCCCGAGCCTCGCAGCATCGGACCGGTGAAGCCCAGGGCTTTCGCACGATCGGGATCGACCACGCCGACACCCACCAGACGCTGTTTCCAGATCCGGTTGTCGGTCAACAGCGTTTCGTACTCGTCGACACAAGCGGGGAAGCGGTTGGTGAAGTCTTCGATGAAATCGAGCAGCGAACCCGAACGAGCATCGTTCATGGCCCGGAAGTCCTTCTGGCTGCGCAGCTTGCTGCTCGATTCGCCATATTGAGCCATGACGTCGGGCAGGTCGCGGTACACGCCGCCCGGGCGATAGTAGGCCGCGTGCATCCGTGCACCCGAGACCGCCTCGTAGCAGTCCATCAAGTCTTCACGTTCGCGAAAGGCATACAGGAACACAGCCATTGCGCCCACGTCCAGCGCATGCGAGCCCAGAGACATCAGGTGATTGAGCAGACGGGTGATTTCGTCGAACATCACGCGGATGTATTGCGCACGCAAGGGAGGCTCGACGCCCAGCAGCTTTTCCACTGCCATGACATAGGCGTGCTCATTGCACATCATGGACACGTAGTCCAGGCGATCCATGTAGGGCAGCGCCTGCAGGTAGGTCTTGTGCTCGGCCAGTTTTTCAGTCGCACGATGCAGCAACCCGATGTGCGGGTCGGCACGCTGGATGACTTCGCCATCGAGCTCGAGCACCAGACGCAGCACGCCGTGGGCGGCCGGGTGCTGAGGACCGAAGTTGAGGGTGTAGTTCTTGATTTCTGCCATGATTAAAGCCCTGCCCCGTAGGCATCTTCACGCACCACACGCGGCGTGACTTCACGCGGCACGATGGTGACTGGCTGATAAATGACCCGACGTTGCTCGGGGTCGTAACGCATTTCCACCGTGCCGGACAAGGGGAAATCCTTGCGGAAGGGATGGCCGATGAAGCCGTAGTCGGTCAGGATGCGGCGCAGATCCGGGTGGCCTTCAAACACCAGGCCAAACAGGTCGAATGCTTCACGCTCGAACCAGTTGACGGTGGGCCAGCAATCGATGAGCGAGGCCACGACCGGAAAATCGTCGTTGGGCACCCAGGTACGCACGCGAAGACGCCAGTTGTGCGTGATCGACAGCAGATGAATCACCACGGCAAAACGTGTCTTGTGCGCTTCCTGGCGCGCCACGGCGGACTCCCGGGTGCTGTTGCCCCAGGTGAGGTAATCGACGCCGCACAGGTCGATACAGGTTTCGAACTTGAGCGCGGGATCGGTGCGCAGGCGATTGCAGGCGCTCAGCCACTTGTCCGCAGGCACCTCGAGCGTCAATTCGCCCAACGCCTCGGTCAAGGCGGCAGCCTCACCAAAAATTGTCTTGATCTGGGTTTTCAGGGTTTCGAGCCTGGTCATCTTTTCAACGCTTATAAACCGGTTTACCGTAGGAACATCACCGCACACTGATGGCACCGGACGGGCATGAAGCCGTCCGGGCATCAAACAATCAGCGTGCGATCGTGTTGGTCAGACGGATCTTGTTCTGCATCTGCAGAAGGCCATAGACCAGCGCTTCGGCCGTAGGCGGGCAACCTGGTACATATACATCGACCGGCACGATTCGATCACAGCCGCGAACCACCGAGTACGAGTAGTGGTAATAACCGCCGCCATTCGCACAGGATCCCATCGAGACCACCCAGCGAGGCTCGGGCATCTGGTCATAGACCTTGCGAAGCGCCGGAGCCATTTTGTTGCACAGCGTGCCTGCCACGATCATCAAATCGGATTGACGGGGACTGGGGCGAAAAATGATGCCGAACTGGTCGAGATCGTAGCGGGCTGCCCCCGCATGCATCATCTCGACCGCACAACAGGCCAACCCGAAAGTCATGGGCCACATCGAACCCGTCTTGGCCCAGTTCAGAAATTTGTCTGCACTGGTCGTAACGAAGCCCTGCTTGAGAATACCGTCTATTGCCATTTTGATCTCTGATGGATACGCGATGAGTGAGTGACGACCTGATCGATCGACTTACTCCCAATCAAGGGCACCCTTCTTCCATTCGTAGATAAAACCGACAGTGAGTACCGCCAGGAACACCATCACCGTCCAGAAACCAACCAGCCCTACCGAGTCGTTGGCGATTGCCCAGGGGAACAAGAACGCCATTTCCAGGTCGAACAGGATGAAGAGGATGGCTACCAGGTAGTAGCGCACGTCGAACTTCATGCGGGAGTCTTCGAAAGCTTCGAAGCCGCATTCGTAAGGGGAGAGTTTTTCTTTGTAAGGATTACGGGGACCCAGCAAAGAACCCGCACCCAATAGCGCAAAGCCGATAAGCGTTGCGACAACGATAAAAAGCAGAACGGGAAAATATTCTTGCAAGTTCATGTGGCGTGCTCAGGCGATGAAGGAACAAACCTTCGGATTGTAGCATTCGAGACCCACTTGTCACGACAGATACCCCAAGTTGTTTGCAGTGCAACGTATCAGGAAAATGTCAGGAAAAATTCAGAAAATCAGGCATATAGCCTGAAAAACAGGAATTTTCGGACGTTGCGACGACAACACAGCCCATGCAACGCAGCATGCCTGAAGGCTGACTTCACCAAAACCAGAAACCGAATAAAAAAAGCCACTCTTTCGAGTGGCTTTAATGACGGAATAAATTCCGTCTGAATCCTTTTCTTCGACGGCAACCACCAGGCGAACCTGGCAGTTGCTGCCGTCGATAACAAGCAACTAAACGTTGCTCGTGTATCGATTAGAAGCGGTGACGCACACCGACCATACCGGTCGTGGACTTGGCGCCGTCGATGAAGGCGTAGTCGGTGGTGTAGTTGCCGTAAGCGTACAGGTTCGTGCGCTTGGACAGGTCGTAGGTCATGCCCAACGAGTAGACGTTGCTGGTCTCGTCGTCGCCGGTCAGGCGATCGTTCTTGGCGCTGATACGCTGCCAGGAACCGAACAGGTTCGTAGCGGCGCCCAGGGGAACCGTAGCACCGACCAGGTAGGACGTAGCACGGAAGCCGCTGGCGTTGGTGCCGTTGCCGAAGGGGTTGGTGTTGACAGTGGAACCGTCCAGGGTCAGCGAACCGCCCATCACGTTTGCGTCTTGACCAACGAACCAGCCGTTGCGGGTTTGGCCCCAGGCCAGAGCCAGCTTGACCACTTCGAAGTCATACGAACCACCGACCAGGTACGAACGGACCTTGGCGGAGCCAGCGGCACGCGAATCCGGGTTCAGTTGGTCGTAGGCAGCAGCCACGTTCACGGGACCGTTCACGTAACGCAGACCGGTCGTGATGATGCGGTTGTTGTCGCTGGTACGGAAACCGTTACCACCGGCACCGATGCCGCTGTTAAACGAGTAGCCAGCACCCAGTTGGAAACCCGAGTACGACGGGGTTTGATACATCACCATGTTGTCGTAACGAGCGGTGTTGGCCGAGCTGAAGCCGTGACCGATGTTCGACAGACCGAACGATGCGCCAAACGGATCGATCGAACCGAAGTACTTCGAAGCGATGTTGGTTTGACGGCCCAGGTCGATTTGACCCCAAGCGTCGTTAGCCAGACCGATGGTGGCTTGACGACCGAACAGACGGCCACCTTGAGCCGAGTTGCCGTTGTTGGCGTTAAAGCCGCTTTCCAGCGTGAAGACTGCGCGCGTACCGCCACCCAGATCTTCCGTACCACGCAGGCCCCAACGCGAGCCGGATTGGTTACCCGAAGCCATACCGAACTTCGAAGCCGAATCACCGTTGGCTTTAATTTTTTGGTAGCCGAGGCCTAAGTCGACGATACCGTACAGCGTGACCTGGGTTTCTGCCTGAGCAGCACCGGCGAAACCGGCGAGCAGGGCGGCAGCGATCAGAGTCTTTTTCATTTAAGAAATCTCCGTTGATTTGAGTGACAAGAGCAGCATTCCAGCACACCAGGTGCCGCCCCCCTAACTCCGCGAAGGGAAGTTGAAGCTATTGCATCAAAATTCCGGAAGGCTGGCTAGGCTTGCTCTGGAAAAGTCCCAGGATGTCCTTAATGCTGTTGGCAAACAACAACACTTTACCGGGCGGACGGGGTGCGACAGTCACCTCTCAAAATGCCGGCGGATGGCTTCGAAAGCCAGCATGCATAAGGCTATCCAGGCAGAAGTGACCGCCCAGCCAGCCAACACGTCACTCAGGTAGTGCACATGCAGCAAAACCCGGCTCATCCCGATTGCTGCGATCAGTCCGCAGGCCACCGAAAAGAGGAATGCGTGGCGCTGCGTCGTAATGGTGCGGGCAAGCACATAAGCGAGCATTCCGTAGATCGCGACGGCCCCGGTCGCATGCCCGCTCGGAAAGCTGAAACCCTCGGCCTGAAGGAATCCGTGGGCATGCTCGGGCCGTATCCGTTCGAACAAAGCCTTGAGCAGCTTGTTCAGCAAACCGCCCCCCATGGAGGCCGCTACCCAGGCAAGCGCCAGCGACCAGCGCCTCTGCCAAAGCAGCACCGCCAGAACACTGGCCCCCACCCCCATCAGGAAGGAGCGATCACCAATCTGTGTGAAAAGCGCCACGGCATGCAGCAACGAAGGCTGCAAGGTGACTGCCAGCCCCTGCGCAATGTGGGTGTCCAGTGCCTGCAAAGCGCCATCGGGATCCCTCAGCGCAAACACGATAGAAAAGAACACCACCAGACCAAGCACCGCCCAAGAACACAGCAGGATGCGGGCACGGCCGGAGAAATAGCGTTCGGGTCCGCCGAGAGGATCCACCGGGCGCACCCACCGGGCAATGCCGTAACCGACCAGACAAGCAAACAGAACAACAAACAACGCAGTCACGACCCCGAAGCGGACCATGAAAGCGGACAATTCAACTGTAGACATCCGTCACCACTAATTTAGGCTCAAGTACTTCCGCCAAACCTGCGCCTGGCCCTGGCCGAGAAGCGTCCACACGCTGGACTCTGCCAAAGCGCCCCGAGGCGGCATCAAAATCCCAACGTTCGGCAAAACAGGCATGGCCGCCGGGCCGATCGATGACGTTTACCGAGTTCGGCACGTCTCCGCGCACGCGACTGGACAGCGCGGTACCCGCTTGCAGCACCCAGGCACGCCGCCCTGGGTCCGTCAGACTATGCACGGGCATGCAATAAGGAAGATGGATATGGCCACCGAGAATGAAATCGGCGCCGGCATCGACCCACTCTGGAACGGCCTGCTCGCGGCCATGCAGCAGGTTGCTGCGGTCCGTCTCGACCTGCGCACGCACCGGGTGATGGGCCATCACCAGACGGATCTGCCCGGCACGCGCCGCCAGCAATTGCTTGCGCACGCGAGCGATCTGGCGGGGACTCACCTCGCCGTCCTTGTGACGACCAGGGCGAGTGGAATTCACACCGATCACCAGGAACTCGTCACTGTCGTAGGTGGGTTCCAGATCGGAACCACACTCGCGCTTGTAGTTTTCATACGGGCTGAAGAGGCGGGCGAATATATTGTAGAGAGGGATATCGTGATTGCCCGGCACGCACACAATGGGACAACCCAGCTGCCGGAAAAAAGAGGCCGCCCTTCTGAACTGCCCCTTGCGGGCACGCTGAGTCACATCGCCCCCGATCAACACCGCCTGGGGCTGGAGCTGCTGGACCAGATCCAGCAAAGCCCGAACGACATGCGGCTGCTCTGTTCCGAAATGTGGGTCCGACATATGCAACAGGCAGCTCATTTGCGCTCCCGCAATTGCTCGTCGCGAGGCACCAGCAGTTGCAGCTTGTCCTGGGCAACCGTGAACACCAGCGGCGCCTGGACGTGGGAGATCTCGCCATCCATCGCGACTTTCACACGGCGGCTGCCATGCGGATTGACCACCAGCCGTGAAAAATCAAAGCTGAACGCATTCTCGGCCTCGCCAAGGCGACTGATCAACCCCAGGGCAAGCAACTTGTAGAGTTGCAATGTACCGACAGGCTTGGGGCCCATGGCAACCAGCCGGCCTTGCGCGAGCGCGCTGGGGTCGCCAATCCCGATCTGTTCGAGTTGGAGGGCGTTATTGCCCACGACAAGGGTCGGCGTTCGCATGCGTGTGGGCCGCCCTTCGACCTCCATTTCCAGACGCAATTGACGATGCACCCGGAAAAGCGTCACCAGCCCGGACCAGAGAGCGACCAACCGGCTGCGGCCATAGCGCTGCTTGTAGGCCTCCCTGTCTTCCAGCAATGTCGGGTAGAGCCCCAGGCTCGCGTTCACCAGGAAGGCCTGGCCATTGAGCATGCCGACCTGCACCGGTTCGATCACAGCATCCAACAAGCAGCGCGTGGAGAGTTCGGTGTCCTGCGAAATACCAAAAGTGCGCCCAAAGTAATTGAACGTACCTTGAGGCAATATGCCAAACGGCACGCCCGACCCCAGCACCACGCGCGCAACGGCATTCAGGGTGCCATCGCCGCCGGCGGCCACGACGACGCCGCTGTGTTCCTGTGCCAGTTTGAGGGCCTTGCGAGCCGTATCAGTCAACAAGCCAGGCTCCTTGACTGTCAAAAACGTGTAGGCGCGTCCTGCCTCGTCCAATACACCTCGGATTGCCTGCTGCACGTCCTCAGCCGAGTTGCGACCCGAGCCGGTATTCTGGACGATGAAAAAAGGCGCATTTTTTGAATCATCGCCGGGGGGGACTACATCGATCGATGGTCGCGTCATGAGGATCTTGGGTTTACGATAATAGAAGGACGTTAACGCAGCCCTTTGCAGCGCACCAAATAAACTACACCTCGCAAGAACTCATACAGATCGTTGCGAGGCGGTGACTGAACCGATCCCTACAGGGGATTCGTCAGTTCGGAAAGCGGTCTTTGCCAGTCGCAAATGGCGTGCTCGACCAAATATGTCCATCCTGAACGACTTACGGTACGGAGACACGAATGAATGCCCCAACGAAATCACAGGACTTCCACCCCCAAGACGGTATTGCGCGATTCGGCGAAGCTGAATGGAAGGTGCGCGTAGACCTGGCCGCCTGCTATCGCCTGGTGGCTCTCTACGGCATGAGCGACCTGATCTACAACCACATTACGGCTCGCATTCCAGGCACCGACAATCAGTTGCTGATCAACCCCTACGGCATGCTGTATGAAGAGATCACGGCCTCCAGTCTGATCAAGATCGACATCGAAGGCAATGTGCTGGACAACCCCAACCCGTCAGGCGAGTTCGGTATCAACAAGGCGGGATATGTGATTCACAGCGCAGTCCACGGCGCGCGCCACGATGTAGATTGCGTCATTCATACGCATACGCGCGCCGGCATGGCGGTTTCGGCCATGAAATGCGGGCTGCTCCCCCTGAGCCAGACCGCCATGCGTTTCTACAAGATCGCCTACCACGACTATGAAAGCGTGGCGATCGATCTTGACGAGCGCGAACGGCTGGTACGCGATCTGGGCAATCTGGACGCCATGATTCTGCGCAACCACGGCCTGCTGGTCGTGGGCGCGAGCATTGCCCAGGCCTTCAACACCCTTTACTGGCTCGAAATGGCTTGTAAATCCCAGGTCGACGCAATGGCTGCCAACACCGAGCTGGTCATGCCGCCCAAGGAGGTCCTGGAGAAGACCTACACGCTCTATCGACCGGAGACGCGACGTCCCTTCGGCGAGATGGAGTGGCCGGCCATGCTGCGCCAACTCGACCGCCGCGACCCCTCCTACCGCACCTAGGCGCCTGGGGTGCACCGCCCCCAGGCGTGAGCGCCAGTCACGCCACGAGAGGATCACCAAAGCGGAAACTGGAAGCCGTCACCCCGCCGAAGAGCTTGTCTTCGTGATAAACGGCTACGCCAGGTTCCGTTTGTGCCGCGCCCAGGGCGGCCATCAATGGCACAAGATGATCTTCGCGGGGGTGCGCCTGGCGTGCAGCAGGTGCCTGCTCCCATTTCATCAGGGCCGATTCGCGCGACGCGACCGGACCACGCACCAGAGTATCCTGCAACCAGGCATCGAACTTCGCCGATGGTTCGGCTGCGCCCGGGCCAAACTGGCGAAGGTTGTGATAGCTCAGCCCGCTTCCCAGTATCAGCACGCCCTCGTCGCGCAAGGGGGCAAGCGCTTCGCCCAGTGCCCAATGTTCGGCCGGGTCGTACCCCAGCTTCAGGGAAACCTGCACCACGGGCACCTGAGCATCCGGAAACATGACCGCAAGTGGCGTGAACGTTCCGTGATCGAAACCCCGCTGCGCATCGCTCGCCACCTCGATTCCACGCTGGGCAGCCAGATCGATCACGCGCTGCGCCAATTCAGGCGAACCAGGAGCGGGATACACCACTTCGTAGGTCTCCGCAGGAAATCCCGAATAGTCGTAGATCATGCCGGGATGGGCGCCGCTGGACACGGTGAAGGACGGTTGTTCCCAATGACCGGTGATCATCAGCACGGCCTTGGGAGGCCCCCCGATCTGACGAACGATGTCGACCAGTGAAATTTCGAGCTGCTGGAGCGCCTTGCGCAAACCAGGCATGTAGGGCCACGGGCCACCGCCGTGCGAGATGAAGTAAGTTGGCAAACGAGTGTTGGTCATTGCTGTTCCTTTTACGTTGGATCGAGCGACATCACTATCGAGAACCGCGTCGACATGAGGCAGAGGCATCGCTTCCTTACAACCTCACGGGCGTTGGAATCGACGCCGAAATAATCGTTTCACGCCTTGTTGCGGGTGGCGTCGACACTGAATGCACCGGCACCGGCAACCGCAAGATAGAGCAGGATGAAACAAAACAGAACGGCTGCTTCACCTTGATTCATCAACGGCAGGAAGAAGAAGCCCTTGGAGGCGTGACCGATGAAGTAGGCAAACGCCAGGAGACCCGACAGTACGAAGGCGACGGGTCGCGTTGCCAGACCGATCACCAGAAGCGCCCCGCCCACAAGCTCCAGCATGCCAGCCACGCCCACCAGGGAAAACAACTGCAGATTGTCGAAATAGGCGATATGAGGCGCACCGAAGAATTTCGCCGACGCGTGCGTGAGCAGTAGATAGCCAACAACAATACGTACGATTCCACGCACTTTGTGCGCCAGAGCGGGAGAAGCGGTAAAGACGGTCATGGTGAAAAAATCCATTGGTAGATGAGGATTCCACTATAGATAATTCACCATTCGGCATCTATCGGCTTAATGTAGTTATATTATTTCCTGAACATTTATAATTAAGTCGATATTTCCAGTCGAACCGCTAGTCGCGTCACCCTTTGGCCGAACGCGCCTGCTCGCGAGGCCACGCATTCGACTTGAAGCACTGGAGCGTTTGTGGACACATTGATCAGCATGCGGGTGTTTCGCGAAGTCGCACGCCACGAAAGCTTTTCGGGCGCGGCCAAGCGCCTGGATATGTCACCCGCGATGGTCACGAAACATATCGCACATCTGGAAGGACATCTTGGCGCGCGGGTTTTTCATCGCACGACGCGAAGGGTCTCCCTGACTGAAATCGGGCGGCAGTATCTGTCGCAGTGCCTGGATGGGCTGGACTTGATCGATGCAGCCGAAGCCTCCGTGTCCCAGACACAGAATCACCCCAGCGGAATCCTGAAAGTGACAGCGCCGGTATGGCTTGCCAATGCCATCACCGCCGACCTGCTCACGCGTTATCAACGCACCTATCCTGACGTCATCGTCGACATACAGTTGGAAAACCGTCGTGTCGATCTGGTGGGCGAAGGCTATGACCTCGCGCTGCGTGCAACCGATGAACCGTCACCTTCACTGATCGTTCGGACCCTGTGCCCCGTGCCTTTCCATCTGGTCGCAGCGAGTGATTTTTTCGATGCGCATGGGGCGCCAGCGACCGTGCAGGAAGCGGAGCAGTACGGCGCGATCATGCCGTCCTATGTGTCGCTCGAAAACGTGACACTCGGATCCCCGATGGGACGCGTGACCATGCGGCCAAGACCCGTGATGTACTGTAACGACACGAATCTCACCTTGCATGCCGTACTGGCAAAAATGGGAATCGCTTTTTTGCCGAGCTGGCTCGTGCAGGATCACCTGGAAGCAGGACGACTCGTTCATGTGCTGCCTGACCACACGTTCCACCCCATCACGCTCTACGCAGCGTACTCCAGCAGGCGCTACATGACATCGAAAGTCCGCACCTTCATCGACTTCATGCGCGGCGCCCTGAACAAAACGTAGCAATCTGCCGTTCGGCGGGTAAGCGGTGCGTGGGCTACACTTGAAACAGCCTCAATCATGGCATCATCTCTTTGCGCCACGCCACTACCCGAATAATCTGAACTGGTAATGCCCGACACACCCAAAAATGCCAAGCACGACGCAGTCGTGATGCCGCGAGAGCGCCGATCGAGATCCGTGCGTCTGGGCATATGCGTGGCTACTGCCCTTCTTTTGTGCGCCTGCGCATCGACGACAAAGGTCGGCCCGGGGGAGTATCGTGTCAAGGCAGGTGACACACTGACCAGCATAGCCAGAGCCAATAAACAGACTGTCAATGCGCTCATGCGCCTGAACAACCTGACTAATCCGAACGTGATCGAAGTGGGTCAGGTGCTTAAAGTCGGGTCGGGTCCGGTCGCCAGTTCGACGTCGAGCACTCCGGCATCGTCGCCCCCCGTATCCCGCCCGCCAGCACCAAGTGGACCTACGGCATCCAGCATTGCGCTGGCCTGGCCCGCCGACGGCAAGGTCGTCCGCTCGTTCAATGGCAACAGTTCCAAGGGCATAGACATTGCCAACAATGCGGGAACACCCATCACAGCCGCTGCAGCAGGCACAGTCGCCTACGTGGGCGACGCCCTGCGCAACTATGGCAACCTGGTGATCGTTCGGCATAGCGGCAATTTCATGACGATCTATGCACACAACCGCAAGCTTCTCGTAAAAGAAGGCCAGACGGTCAAGCAAGGTGACCGCATTTCAGAAATGGGTGCCCAGGCGAACGGACAGGCCGCACTTTATTTCGAGGTGCGTGCGGGGAGCCAGCCCGTGGATCCCATGCGCTTCCTGCCATCGCGTTGAGAACGACGCCGTAGCCTGCGAGCGTGTGCTGCCAGGTGCTCGGCAGGAACAGCAGGGAAGTCGGCTGGGTGCACGTTGCGCGCATCGTAATGCGCTCGGGAACGTCCGGCTATCGCGTCTGGTTCTTTTTAAGTTGCGTGAGCCTGGACACGCAGTTTGTGGTGTAGCTAGATACCAGGCCCGTCACGTAAGCCCTGGCATCGGCCTCGGAACGCGGCTGCGCAGGAGGCTCCGTCTTGCCTACCTCCCGGACGACACCGCGAAATATTTCTTTCGAAGTCTCATCTCCAGGTGCCTGATCAACGATACTCAGCGCCTGTTGCGTCTCCACTCCCGTCAAGCGCAATTCTGCAGCCCACACCACCATCTTGGACAAACCCACGCAGATGTTCCTGGCTTTCTCAGGATCGAAGGCCGCTTCGCCCGTTGCGGCCCCTGCGCCAAAAGGAAGAATGAGTAAGGCTAAGGCTAAGGCGTATGTACGGAGCATCTGACAGGCAGTGAGAAGTGACGATATTTCACGTCGCGTGGTCGAATAATTCGCTAGAGAGCGAGCGAGATTGGCATCGGCTGGTATCTAGGGTGTATTGGGAATCGACGCCAGACACGCCGTGGAGAGGCCGCCGATGAAAGCTTTCAAGTAATCGCCCTGCTCTGCCTCATTCCCGGGCCAGGGGGAAAAGACTTCTTCCTCGATGTTCAACACTGTCTTGCGCATAAATGCTTTGACCGCTGGTGGCTGGTTCATTGTGTCTACGCTGCGCAACGTTTCTTGCATCGAGGCCCATGCAAGGCGCTGCTCCAGCGCCCACTGCGTGATGTCAGCCCAAAAGTTGCATACCTCTTTCGTGGCCACTTGCGCAGGGGCGCCAGTAACGCTAGCCGAAGGCAATAGGAGAGCAGCCACGAGGGCTATGGAACGGCATATGAGGATCATCAACATGCGGGCGCAATGGATTTGCTCCTATATTATGAAATGAAACATCGCGCAGATACAAGCACACAATTAGTTTGACATTGTGAAACACCCAAACAAAAATAACCCCACCCGGCACACGCCAAGGGCCAAAAGAAACCGAAAGACCTCGGGGAGTCGCGGCTAGTCAATCAGTCGAAGGAATGTCTCGGACTTCTGGCCAGAGACCTTTTGAACACACGTTCAGGGCAATTTTGCACTTTCTAACTAGTGCTGAGGCATTTTCGGGGTCGTATGTACGAGTTTATAGACAGGAATACCGAGGTACTAAATCAACGTATTTTGTTACAATAGGGAAAAAGATAATGTCTGCGACACAAGCTCAAAGTGCGGGACCGATCCGCAACGTAACGACTCAAAGTATGAAGCCGATCATCAGACCCGTAAGTCAGGTCACCTTTGAGCTTGGACCAGATGAGAGCAATGGCTACACCACCGCGATTAGACAAGTCCTGGAATGGATGAAGCATCGAGCCGGCGGAACTTTACCCACCGCGGCATGGGAACTCAAATCTTTTGAACTGTCGGACATAGGTACGCAACGAGCAGCCGCTGTAGCAATACAAGACCCCAATTATTGGGCTGCCAGACTTGATGATGCTTGTAAAACCGTCCCGCTTCGAACATGGGTAACGGAAATTGGAGTTGGGAAGAATAACGAGGGCAAACTACTGTTCGGGGCACGTCTCACATGCGTAAGTCGTGGGACGGATGAGCCATTCGAGCGCTCAATACCCAGCTTCATTCGAAGAATTACGCAGCGAATGCACGCACAACTCGACGGCATTGCAATAGTGGCCGAGCCAAGAATAATAAAAAATGAGAATGGCGTCGATGAGTTGGTAGAGTTGCTTGAGTCGAACCAGCGCCACGTGAACGTGGTAGTTTTCTCGCTTCCAGTTGGTTCCGAATCTGCTAAGGATGCTTTGGGATTCCCTTCGGACGTTCAACTTAAAACGCTAGGCGCCGCTCATGTTTTCTTGCTGAGCGCAGAGTGCAGCTCTTTGCTCAGCGAGCGGGTTGGAAAAGATCTCTCGGTATTTCGGCGATCCGTTCGAACGTACCGCCCTGGTTTTCGAGCATGGCTCGATGAGCCCTCTGATCACCCGTTCGCCTCGCCAGAGGCAATTCAAAATTGGAATGATGGCGAAGGTGAAAAGGGCTTTTCAAGCTGGTTGATTAGCTATTTGCTTTCGGCCTCTGTCCGGGGAATGGAACGCGAGGAAAGGCTCCCAACCTTTAACTTTGTGCGCCAACACGCTGCAATCGTAGAGCAGCAAAACTTTAAAGAGGCAGGGGGATCCGATGCAGGCCTGATCTACCTTTACGAAAAAGATAATGAGCAACTCCGCAGGGAATTGACGGAGCAGCGGGACACACATACCGCTCTGCTCAAGATTGCTGATCAGGAACGAGATGAGGCGTTAAAGGACGCAAACGTTGCCAAGGCGCAAGCTCGTCAACGCAGCCAACGGATCAGAGATTTAGAAGCGAAACTTGACGATCTGGCGCTCACTCCAGTCACACTCATTCCCAATAACTTGGAGTCCTTCAGGGACTGGTGCGATTGCAACCTGGTAGGCTCAGTTGAAATGACTACCAAGGCGTTCCAGGGAGTCAGAAAATCTGAGCTCAAAGATCCGAATATTATCTATCAGGCATTGCTGCTTTTGCGCGATTTTTATGTCCCTATGCGCATTAATTCAACTGACGAAAAACGAAATAACTACCTTACCCGTCTACGAGAACTTGGTCTCGAAGAAAGTGCCACGGGCGATGCGATTAACTACTCATCAGACCTCTACTCAGTTTTGTACGGCGGTCGCAGACGAGCGCTAGATCGCCACTTGAAGGGAAGCGATGCGCGAAATCGTCAATTCGGCTTCAGGGCATACTTCTTCTGGGACGAAGAAGGACAAGTGGTTGTAGTCGGATGGTTACCATCTCATCTCGATAATCGTGCAAGTTAACCCAAATAACGAGACTTAGCAGCGTCCTAATAGGAGGATCTAAGCATCTCTTCGACAGGAGCCTCAGACAATGTCAAAAAGTCGTAACTTCACTGACAATTGAATTGAAGATTAGCACTCCACTTCGCCTAACCCAGGCTCCGCCACCAACCGTGGAGTCGGATATCGGTAGTCTCGATATGGAAGCCGCTGAAGGGCAGCGCGCAGGCTATGCTGCAGGCCAGGGGTAGTTGTTGCCTGTGTGCGGATAACGGCCTAGCGCTGAGCTGACCATTCGATGCCTCCCGACGAGTGGACAGCAACTTGCTGTCGCACACCCCCAGAATCCTCACCTGAGCGCAATAACCCTTCGCTGTTTTCTGGATGCTTGCCATGCGGGGCTGTTTAGGTGGAAATTATGCAATCCAGCAATCAACAGATCTAACCCACTACCCGCAAACCGTTGAAATTGAACGTTCTTGATTATAGTTGTTCAACGGTTTTTCATACGATGGTGCCGACGACGAGACTCGAACTCGTACAGCTTTCGCCACTACCCCCTCAAGATAGCGTGTCTACCAATTTCACCACGTCGGCACTGCTTGACTTGCACTGCGTCAGCTTGGGCTGACTGACTTCCGATGTTTCAGCGAGCGATAGTGTTATTGCTGCTGAGTTTCCCTGCCGAAATGAAGAGGGCCGGCCGGGAAAGTCCAAGATTCTAGCATGGATTATGCAGCTGTTTACCAGCTGCTGCCGAATTATTGCTTGGCAGGCTCATTCGTTGCGGGAGCCGGCGCGGCGGGCGCTGCCGGGGCAGGCACGGCAGGCGCGGCGGGGACCGAGGATGCGCCGGAAGCAGGCGCCGATTCGGTTGGCGCAGCAGCCGGTGCGCCAGTCGAGGGCACCGACGGATCGTTTGCAGCAGGTGCGCCAGCACCAGGCACCGAGTTCGAACCTGCAGCAGGGGCGACGGCGCCAGGCACCGACGATCCTGTGGGTGCGTCGGGAGCCGAGGGAACCGAACGGTTTTGCGGGGTGTAGTTCTGCATCAGACCAGAATCAGCAGGCTGGGAACCCGGACCCTTGTGTCCCATCCAGGCCAAGGCGCCAGTGGAGACGAAAAACACCACCGCTGCCCATTTGGTCATGCGGGACAGGAAGTTTGCCGCGCCCGAAGCACCGAACAGACTGCCTGCCGAACCCGTACCAAAGGAGGAGCCCATGTCGGCTCCCTTGCCCTGCTGCAGGAGCACCAGAACGATAATGGCCAAGGCAGAAACGACCTGAATGACCATCACGATGCTTAACAAAGAAAACATGAAGAACTCCGACTCCGGAAAACTGCAGGGGCACTGTGTGAAGACCGTGCCACGCTAAAAGGTTGAATAACTGTGAAAAAACCGCTGCACTTTCATGCAACGGTTATCTGATTGGTCATGCAGTGACGATCTGCCAGAAATCTTCGGCCTGCAAAGAAGCCCCGCCAACGAGTGCCCCATCGATATCGGCCATCGCGAACAGGCTTGCTGCATTGGCGCCCTTGACGCTGCCACCGTAGAGAACCTGCACTTGTTCGACCCCCAGGCCGCGCAAGGCTGCACGAATGGCGGCATGGACTTCCTGCGCCTGTTCGGGCGTGGCAGTCTTGCCTGTGCCGATCGCCCACACGGGCTCATAGGCCAGGACGGACTTCGCCAGCGCCTCGGCGCCCAGTGCAAGCACCGGCGCCAACTGTCGTTCGATGACTGCCAAGGTATTGCCCGCTTCGCGCTCAGCCAGGCTCTCACCGACACAGATCACCGGCACCAGACCTGCCGCAAGTGCCGCGCGCGCCTTGTCGGCCACGATCTGATCGGACTCGCCATGCAGCGCACGACGCTCCGAATGGCCCACCAACACCCACCGGCAATCGAAGTCGGCAAGCATGCTGGCAGACACTTCGCCCGTGAACGCGCCCTTTTCCTGGGCACTGACGTCTTGCGCGCCCCAGGTGATGGGGCTGTCGGTCAGTGCTGCGGCCACTTGAGCCAGGTAAGGGAACGGTGCGCACACCCCGACCTCGCAGGACCCGAAGGCCTGGGAGGTGGAAGCAGCATGCAACTGGTTGAGCAAGCGGCCGTTCTCGACCAGGTTGCCATGCATTTTCCAGTTGCCCAACACCAGACGTGGACGCGTTGTGACGCCCGCGGATTCGGCGGTAGATCCGGAAGACGAGAGCGTTGAACCGGTGAAATTGGAAGCGGACATGGGCAGAGTTTAGGACGAATTCAGGGCTGTTGATGGTACCGGGAACAGGCCCGGTCAACCCGTGATTGTATCCTTTTGCGCTGTAACGTGCCCAAAATACGCAAAACTAGGTGGTCAGAACGATCTTTCCGATGTGTTCGCCGGATTCCATCATGGCATGCGCCTGATCAGCCTGGGCCAATGGAAATGTGACGTGCACGACAGGTTTGAGCTTTCCGGAAGCAAAAAGCGGCCAGACTTTTTCACGGAGTTGACGGGCGATTGCCGCTTTGAACGCCACATCACGTGGGCGCAAGGTCGACCCGGTGATCGTCAGGCGGCGACGCAGGATCTGATCGGCATTGACCATGCCTTTCGCCCCACCCAGGAGCGCGATGATGACGATGCGCCCATCATCGGCCAGCGCCTTGATGTCGCGATCGAGATATTCGCCTGCCACCATGTCCAGAATCACGTCCACGCCGCGATTGTTGGTCAGTGCCTTGATTTCAGCGACGAAGTCCTGGGTTTTGTAGTTGATGCCAGCCGAAGCGCCCAACTCGCGTACGGCGGCGACTCGTTCGTCGCTGCCCACCGTGGTGTAGACGGTGTTGCCCAGCGCACGAGCCAACTGGATGGCCGTAGTGCCGATGCCACTGGCACCACCGTGGACCAACAACGTCTCACCTTCGCTCAGGTGGCCGCGGTCGAATACGTTGCTCCAGACTGTGAAGTAGGTTTCGGGCAAGCCGGCCGCTTCAATATCGGACAAGCCATCGGGGATGGGCAGGCACTGCAGAGCAGGTGCAACACAATATTCTGCGTAGCCTCCTCCGGCGACCAGCGCACATACGCGATCACCGATGGAGAACCCGCCTGCAGCAGCATCGCCTTCGACGATTTCGCCAGCCACTTCCAGGCCAGGCAGATCCGATGCCCCAGGAGGCGGGGCGTAGGCACCCTTGCGCTGGAAAACATCCGGCCGGTTGATGCCCGCGGCGGTAACTTTGATGAGGACTTCGCCGGGACCGGCTTGGGGCTTTGGACGCTCGACGAGCTTGAGAACGTCGGGACCACCCGGGGTCGTAATTTCGATTGCGCGCATTCATGCCTCCAGGGTTGCAAAGTGACATTATGGCGCTGATCAGATGGATTGGCGGAAGCGGTGAGATTCGAACTCACGGACAGTCGCCCATCGCCGGTTTTCAAGACCGGTGCCTTAAACCGCTCGGCCACGCTTCCACGGCACGCATTGTATCGGATTTGCGACGCGCATAGATGCCACGGGCAATGCTATAGTGCTGGCGCTGCAAAGAAGCAGTGCATCTCCCCGTGCCGGGGTGGTGAAATTGGTAAACACAACGGACTTATTGAATTGAGCACCGGGTTGGCGAAAGCTCCCGAGTGAATCCCCTCAAATTCGGAGAACCCCCTGGCCAGCGCGCCGAGGCAACGCCGAGCCAAGCCCGCAAGGGAAGGTGTAGAGACTAGACGGGGGGCACCTACGGCAACGCGCTATGGTGAAGGCATAGTCCAGCGCACAAACAGGTCTTAGGCCTGGCATTTAAAGATGCAGTGTGATGAAAATCCGTCGCCCTTACAGGTTTGCCGGTTCGATTCCGGTCCCCGGCACCACTTCCATTGATCGTCTATCGGCCCTGGCCTGCCCGGTGCCTCCGTCCCCCATCAAGCCAGACCAGAAGCGACTGGCATCAGATGACGGTGTAAATCGGCGAGCCGTCAGACTTGACTCCGCGCAAACCCAGTGCGATGTAGCGACCGTGACGTTCGGCCTCGGCTGCGGTTGCAAACGAGCGAGCACTTGGGATGTCCCACTCCATGACGTCGCTCTCGCCCACACGACAGGTGGTTAAATTCAATCTGAACTGACCTGCGTCGTCTTGTGTCACCGTCCAGCTCACTTCAAAACCGTCAATTACCTGCTGATTCATTGTGTCTATATCCAGGGATTGGCACACCTATCAAGTTGTGCAAACAGCATTCAACCGTGGAAAGTGTAGGAATTTTTGACAGTATGAGTAAGCCTATTACTGCCTAGTACTACTAGTGCAAAATTACCAGATTTAGAAGGCGTCCGCTTTTCTTTGCACCATCGGGCACGTACTTTGCTTAAAACAGCCCGAGTCGCTATGTCAGGCGACATGAGGAGAAGCACTATGCAACAACGTTTTCGTTCCGTACTCGCAGCCCTGGCACTCGGCATGGGCGCCGCCACCATGGGTGTTGCCGCGCATGCGGCAGACGTGAAGTCGTCAGATCAGATCAAGGCTGAATACAAAGCTGCGAAAGAGCAATGCAAGGCCATGAGCGGTAATCAGAAGGACGCCTGCGAAGAGCGTGCGAAAGCTGCGCGCACGAACGCAGAAGCCGATGCCAAAGTGGGCAAGGCTGATGCCAAGGCACGCAGGGATGTCGCCGAGGATCGTCGCAAGGCTGACTACGACGCCGCCAAGGCCCAGTGCGATACGCTGAAAGGCGATGCGGAAGACAAGTGCCGCATCGAAGCCAAGACAAAGTACGGCAAGTGATACTTTGAAGACCGGCAGCCGGTCCTTGAAAATCGACCGGCTGCGTATGCTTGCCGCTCACGGTTTTGGCGGGCCAGCTGGTTTCTTCAGCCACCTGTTGCGCACTGGCAAACGGCCGACAGGCACCCGTTACCCGACGGCATGGCGAACGGTCGCCGGGTTGCTCACCATGCGACAGCGAGCAAACGGTCGCCAAGGCAATAATTCTCAGTCGGCCAGCGAACAGCCATCTCTCATTTTCGATGCAAGGTCCGGCGAACGGTCACATGCTGCTCATCATCCTGCGTCTGTACTGAATCTGCGATGCTCGACCCAAGAGCGCTACCGCGTAAAGTCGCCTGGGACGGCCACTTTGCATTGACATGGCACACAGTGCCCAGTCGCGGTTGACCCGCCCCATACCACCGCACTCACCGAACTCACTACACCCACCGCCAGGCTACGAGCTCACAACTGCCCGGTTGAGTCACGGCGAGCATCGGACATCGCCCCACCCGCCCCCTGCCTACTTGACCCGACGGCCATTTGCAACGAACGACGCTGGAGTCGACACGTCCTTTTCGGACATGCTCTCCAGCGCCCGCAGTCCATCCACTGCGGCGACAGACGAGTCGGCAAACTGGACCGGAGAGGTCACGATTTGATCGATGGGCGTGGCCTGCGGGTTGTGGACGTCGACCTCCCAACCGAACTGGTTTCGACCCGTAGACACAACGTTCAGCGTGGCATGCCAATCAGCATGACTTTTTGTGAGTATTTTCATGAGATACCACCGAAATTTGTTAGCTTTATCAAGCAATTGGTGTACCCAGGCAGCATGCGTGTAGCACGATCAATCGGCGCCAGCTAAAATTTCGGAATGAATACACCCATTTCACCGGCCGACGATCAGGCCAACGCTGGCAGCTCCACGGCTCCCGGCGCAGATTCCCTTCCATGGGGACATCAGCATCCCAACTGCAAGGGCGAAGCTGCCATTGCGTTCTTCACATCCGATCTGGCTCGCACAATCGAAGCCCATCTCGTGGGCAAAGAGGTCGATGCCGACGTGCTTGCACAGGCACAGCAGGCGGTCGATCGCCTGCTTGCCATCTATGTCGCCCTGCAGGCGGCACCCTATGCATTCCAGGATCAACGGATCACATTGAGCATTGCCATGCAGGAGCGTGCCGATGGCCCATCCTTCCCATATGTGGCACTGAACACCAGCGAAAGGCTGGAGGGCCTGATCATCGACATGCAGGAACGTGAACGCCTGGGCCTGGGCTGAGAAACGGGCTGGCATGACCATCGCGCCCTCCCCTGTGCACTTTGTCGTGCTCGATGCCTGCGTGCTGATGCCCACTATTTTGCGGCGTCTTCTTCTGCGTGTGGCAAGCCAGGGATGTTTTGTACCGGCGTGGAGCGCGCGCATAGGCGATGAATGGCGCCGCAATGCGGCCCGTCTCTGGGAGGTTCCGCTGGCGGAACTGCAAGGCGAGTGGGACGATATGAACAGCCGGTTTCCCGATGCGGATCCCGGCGATTGCAGTGCCTACGAAACGGGTTTGCGCTACAGCGACCCCAAGGACTGGCACGTGATTGCGGCAGGCCTGGCCAGGCGTGCGCGTAGTGGCCTGGCCTACCCGCCCACAGTGTCCGTGATGACCTGGAATCTCAAGGATTTCAATCGTTCGGAACTCAAGCGACAGGCTGTCGGTGTCGCCAGCCCTGACGCGTTATTGTCCAAATGGTTCGATGATTCGCCCGAGCGAATGATGCCTGCGTTCGAGAACGTGTTGGCGGACGCGAGTCTGGTGGGGCGCCCAGCGCTCGATCTGGCGCAAGCCTTGCACAAGGAGCGCCTGTTCAGGCTGGCCAATCTGGTGCAGGCTTACCAAACCACGCGATAGATAGCGGTCGCTGCGGCTTACTGATTATGGTTGCTTGCCGGGAACCCGGCGGCGTTCAACCGGGCAATCACTTCGGCGACGTGCTCGGGACCGCGGGTCTGAATGACGAAATCGACCTCGACGGTTTGCACGGGCAATGACGTGAATGCGCGCTGGTGATGCACTTCGGTGATGTTCGCCTGGGCATCGGCAATCAGGGATGTCACTCGCGCCAGCGCGCCTGGCAGATCACGCAGGTCCACCCGGACGCGTGCCAGGCGTCCAGCGCGCACCATGCCGCGCTCGATCAGTTCGCCAAGCATCAGAGGGTCGATGTTGCCGCCGGTCAGCACCAGCCCGATCTTCTTGCCCTGAAAGGCGGTGGAACCGGTTTCCTGAGCATGCAGCAGCGCGGCCAGACCTGCCGCACCTGCGCCTTCGACCACGGTTTTCTCGATCTCCAGCAGCATCACGATGGCGTGTTCGATGTCGCTTTCCTCGACCAGTTCGATACGATCCACGTGTCCGGCGATGATGCGCTGCGTGATTTCGCCAGGCGATTTGACGGCGATCCCTTCAGCAATGGTGTATTGACCCGTTTCCATTGCCTGGCCGGTGATGGCCGAGTACATGGACGGAAACCGGCGAGTCTGTACACCCACGATTTCGATGTCCGGCCTCAAGCCACGGGCGGCCACCGCCATGCCGGACATCAGGCCACCGCCACCGATGGCTACCACCAGCATGTCCAGATCGGGCTGGTCCTCCAGCATTTCCAGCGCCACGGTGCCCTGCCCGGCAATCACGGCCTCATCGTCATAAGGATGGATCATGACCAGGTTTCGCTCGGCGGCCAAGGCGTAGCCACGGGCTTTTGCGTCGTCGAAGGTGTCGCCTGCCAGCTCCACATGCGCACCGAGGCGGCGCGTATTGCCGACTTTCACGGTGGGCGTGAAACGCGGCATCACAATCGTGGCCGGCACGCCCATCCGGCGAGCGTGATAGGCGACGCCTTGCGCGTGGTTGCCTGCCGAGACGGCGATGACGCCGCCGGCGCGTTGTTCCGGCGAGAGCAGCATCATGCGGTTGAAAGCCCCCCGCTCCTTGAACGAGGCGGTGAATTGCAGGTTCTCGAACTTCAACCAGATGTCGGCGCCCAGAATGTCCGAAAGCGTGCGCGAGTGCGAAAACGGTGTTTTCAGCACCTGCCCCTGCATATCCCTGCGGGCCTGCTTGATGACGGAAAGATCAATCATGGGTAGCGACTTTTTAACGGACGGGCAGGAAGTTGAAGAACATCAAACCCTGCGCGTAATTGATGCCGATTCGGCGGGTATTCTCGCCCAGAAGGTTGGCGACCAGATCCAGCCGCCCGATCAACTCACCAAAGATACGCTCGAAACTGAGGTTGACGGCGTCTTGCGACCATTCATTGGCCAACAGCAAGGGCTTGCCGAATGTGTCCCGCCGGGTCGCCAGCATCCAGGCGGCGGCCTCGACGTTGCGTGCGGCATTGAACACACGCTGGCCATCCAGGATGTCCGTGGCATAAAACATCACTTTGCCATTGTGCGCCGCAATGATCGTATCAGCCAGTCCGTAGATGAACGCGGCCACGCGGTCGCCGCGGTAGTCGGGATTGAGGGCCACTCCCAGGATCTGGATGTCACGCAGGCTGACAAGGCCTGCAGGCGGCACACGCGTTGCGACGGCCTGACGTAAAAACTGTGTTGCCTGCTCAGGGCTTTGCATCCCTGCACCGCGCCATTGCGCCGGATTGCGCCGGTAGAGTTTGTCAGCCATCAGATAGAGGCTCTCTAGGTTGTCCCGCATGGCGATGGACAGCGTGCGATTGAAGTCAGTCTGTCCTATCTGGTCTGGCGACATGGGTGCCGTACGGGGCCCCCTGCCATCAGTACGAGACGACAATTCGGGCGGCAACATACAGGCACTGCTCATGAGTGCAAGCAAGATCAAGCTGACCTTCGTCGCTGCGTGCATGCCCGCTTAGCCTCCTGCCCAAATGATGCAACACTTTAACTCAGACTGCCACGACCATACCGTGCGCAAGCACGATGCAAAACGGCGCCCGAAGGCGCCGTTTTGAGATCAGGCCGTTGCTGTCGATCAGGCAGTGACTGCCCGACCGTCAAGCGATCGACGAGGTTCAGGCAGAAGGAGCTTGCCCTTCGGGTGCAGCAGCTTCGGCGGCGGGCGCGTCGGCTTGCTGTTGCTCGATGCCACCGATGGCTTTGGCGGACAGGCGCAGGCGGCCTTTTTCGTCGGCCTCGATCACCTTCACACGAACCGCCTGGCCCACCTTCAACACGTCGTTGATGTTGGCAATACGGTAGTTGGCGATTTCCGAGATGTGCAGCAGACCGTCACGGCCCGGCAACACTTGCACGATGGCGCCAAAGTCCAGCAAACGCAGCACGGTGCCGTCGTAGACTTGGTTGACTTCGACGTCGGCGGTCAGCTCGACGATGCGACGCTTGGCCTCTTCAGCACGCTCCGTATCGACGCTGTCAATGACGTTGGTGCCGTCGTCGCCGATGTCGATCTGGGTACCTGTCTCTTCGGTCAGGGCACGAATGGTGGCACCACCCTTGCCGATCACGTCACGGATTTTTTCCGGATTGATCTTCACGGTGATCATGCGGGGCGCAAAGTTGGAGATCTGGCCAGACATTTCGCTGCCGACCTTTTCCATTTCACCCAGGATGTGCAGACGG
>JAEYZR010000329.1 GCA_023427945.1 Pseudomonadota bacterium
GTGTACCGCCGTCATCTGTCAGGCACACGACTGCATGGAGACGCGCCCCGGGTGCAGGGGAACACGGTTGCCGAAACCGATGCCATCCGCCTTTGGACATTGCCCGAACCGTATACGCAGACAGTGCTGATTGCCTCGTTCAAGACCAAGATGCACACCATCAGCGAGGGTGTCATCCAGGGGCTGCTCGAGGCCGTGGATCGTGCTGAAACCGACTTCGAGGCGCTGGTGATCTGGCAGGACGGAGAGCCGTTTTCGGCCGGTGCCGATCTGCAGGGCGTGATGGGGGCCGTCGAGAAATCGGGCCTGCCTGCGGTGCAGGACATGGTGGACAAATTGCAGCACGCGGTGCAACGGCTGCGGTATGCGCAGGTTCCCACGGTGGTCGCCATCTCGGGCATGGCGCTGGGCGGCGGTTGCGAGCTGGCGGTCCATGCGGCCGCTCGCGTGGTGCATCTGGAGTCCTACATCGGTCTGGTCGAAGTAGGCGTCGGCCTGGTGCCAGGCGCAGGGGGACTGACCTATTGCGCCCGACGCGCGTTCGAACAGCAGGAGCAGAGTGCGCCGCACATGCCGCTGCTGGCGTTCGTGCGCAAGTTTGCCGAGGCCGTCGCGGCGGCCAAAGTGTCCCGCTCGGCGCATGAGGCGCGTGCTTTTGGCTACGTGCGTGAATCGGATCTCATCGTCATGCAGGCCAACGAAGTGCTGCATGCTGCCGTCGGACATGCGCAGGGTCTGGCACAAGGTGGCTGGCGCACGCCGCTGCCCGGCCGGTTCAAGGTGGCAGGCCGCGACGGGGCCGCCACGCTGACCACACAACTGGTCAACATGCGCGATGGCGGCTTCATTTCCGAGTACGACTTCAAGCTGGGGCAGGCCGTCGTGCAGATCATGTGCGGGGGTGATGTCGATCCCGGCACCGAGGTCAACGAGGCCTGGATGCTCGCACTGGAGCGCACCACTTTCATGGCGTTGCTCGCGCAGCCCAAGACCCAAGAGCGCATTGCGGGGCTGCTGGCCACCGGCAAACCTGTACGCAACTGAAGCGGAGACACACATGACAAAAACACTGCAGGACGTCTACATCGTTGCGGCCACCCGATCGGCTGTGGGACGGGCGCCGCGAGGCGCACTGCGTCAGACACGTCCCGACGAGATGCTGGCCCACGTCATCCGCAATGCCGTGAGCCAGGCCCCGGGGCTGGATGTCTCGACCATCGAGGATGCCGTGATCGGCTGCGCACGCCCTGAAGGCGCACAAGGGCTGAACGTTGCCCGCATTGCCGTGCTGCTGGCCGGCCTGCCCCAGTCGGTGGCGGGGGTGACCATCAATCGTTTTAGCGCCTCGGGCCTGTCGGCCATCGCGAGGGCCGCCAACCGCATTCGTTGCGGCGAGGCCGACGTGATGATCGCCGGCGGCACCGAGTCCATGTCGCAGGTGCCCATGAGCGGTTTCGCTCCCTCGTTTTCCCCCGACATCTTCCTGCGTGATGAGGACATCGGTATCGCCTATGGCATGGGATTGACCGCTGAAAAGGTCGCGCAGCAGTGGCAGGTCTCGCGCGAGGATCAGGACGCTTTTGCGCTGCTCTCGCACCAGCGCGCACTGCATGCCCAGAGCGCGGGTGAATTCGACGACGAGATCTCGGCCATCGAGGTGGCTGCGCGCGATGTCGACTTCGCCGCCGGCCAGCAGGGTGAACTGCGGGTGCGCAAGACGACCTTCTCGGTCGACGAAGGGCCCCGGGCCGATACCTCGCTGGACGCATTGAGCAAGCTGCGCCCCGTGTTCGCCGCGCGTGGCAGCGTGACGGCAGGCAACAGCTCACAGACCTCGGATGGCGCGGGTGCCTTGATCCTGGCTTCCGAGCGCGCCGTGCGTGATCAAGGGCTCCAGCCGTTGGCGCGTTTCGTGTCCTATGCGGTGAAAGGTGTCGCCCCGGAGATCATGGGGATAGGACCGAAAGAGGCCGTGCCTGCCGCCTTGCGTGCTGCGGGCCTGACACAGGACCAGATGGACTGGATCGAGCTGAACGAAGCGTTTGCCGCGCAGTCGCTGGCCGTCATTCGCGATCTCGGCCTGGACGCGAGCCGCGTCAATCCGCTGGGCGGCGCCATTGCGTTGGGCCATCCACTCGGGGCCACCGGTGCGATACGGGCCGCCACACTCATTCATGGCCTGAGGCGGCGCAACCTGAAGTACGGCATGGTGACCATGTGCGTGGGAACCGGCATGGGGGCTGCCGGCATATTCGAGCGAGTCTGACGGGGGCTTACTTCTGCTTGCGCCCGCCGCTGATCACCAGTCCCGATCCGACCAGGATGATGGCGGCACCCGTCAGGATTTGCGTGGTCAGGGCCTCGTGCAGCAGGAAGGCACCCCAGAAGACGCCGAACACGGGAACCAGGAAGGTGACGACGACGGTCTTGCTGGGCCCCACATTGGCCAGCAGCCTGTAGAAAATGATGTAGGCCATGCTGGTGCACAGGATCGCCAGCATGATGGTGGCGGACCAGGCCTGGAATGAGGCGGGTTGCGTGGGCCAGGTGTAAATGGCGAAGGGCGCAAGCACCAGGGCCGCGCCACCGTTGGTGCCTGCAGCATTGACGATAGGCGCGATGCCGCTCAGGTAACGTTTTGCATGGTTGGCCGCCAGGCCATAGCAGACAGGTGCAGCCAGCGCCGCCAGCGTGCCCAGGAGCTCGGCAACGTCGCTTGCGGGGGCGGCGCTGGCGGCGTGGACGAACAGCTTGTCCCACACCAGCACCACGATGCCGGA
>JAEYZR010000227.1 GCA_023427945.1 Pseudomonadota bacterium
TGGTCGCCGCATTCATCACCCTGACCGTATTGGCCGGCAGTTGGGCACTTGGACTGGGAGATCTGCCCCGCCCCCGGCTGGCCGCGAGCTCGGCAGCACTGTTCGCGGCGCTCGCGGTGCTGTCCAAGGGGCTCATCGGCATTGCGCTACCCGGCCTGACGCTACTGATCTGGGCAATAGCCAGCGGGCACTGGCGCCATCTGCCTCGCCTGCTTTCGCCGGTGCCACTTTTGGTGTTTGCGATGGCGGCGGTGCCGTGGTTTGCGGTGATGCAGTATCGATATCCGGACTTTCTTCACTACTTTTTCATCTACCAGCAGGTCGAGCGTTTTGCATCAGGCGGATTCAACAACGCTCACCCGATCTGGTTCTACGTGCCGGTGCTGGCCCTGGGCTGCCTGCCCTGGACAGGAATGGCCCTGTACAGCGCCTGGCGCCAGCGCCATTCGTCCACCCGACACAAGAGCGCCGTGTCGCATCAGGAACACCTCGCGGCCTTGAGCGTCACGCCGCACAAGAAACGGCCGGCCGACATCGGCGTCGCGCGGGCCCCACTGGACGACATCACCCTTCTGGCCTGGGTATGGACTGGCGTGATGATGGCGTTTTTCTCCATACCGGAGTCCAAGCTCATCGGCTACATCCTGCCTGCCTTGCCGCCCCTGGCCATCCTGCTGGCGGTCAAATCGAGACACGGGTTGGCGTGGGTAAGATTCGTCGCACTGGCATTGTGCGTGGCCATGCCCATCATCGCCACACTGCTCGCCCGACCGGGCACGGCCCCCTTGTCGGAGGTGCTGGCCAGACAAGGCCGCCCGACCGACATCACGGTTGCCATCGAAACCTATCCTTTCGATCTGAATCTCCTGGCCCACCGCAGCACGCCCCTCTGGGTCGTCGATGACTGGGCCGATCCAGAGCTGCCCAAACGCGACAACTGGCGCAAAGAGCTGTTCGACGCCGCGGCATTCGCCACACCCGGCACGAGCGAGCAGCGATTGCTGTCCCGGCAGGACCTGGATGACAGACTATGTGCAGCGCCGTTGGGCAGCCGTGTCTGGTTCTGGGCCCGCCTGCGCATGCATTCACAGTACCCGGCGCTTCAACGGGCCACACTCACCGCAAAAAGTGGCGAGAACGGGTTGTGGCTGTGGGAAAAAGAAGAGGTCTGTGACGCGCCGGCTGTGTGGCAAGAGTAGGCAGGGATGTCGGTGGGGTCCGCAAACCTGCCTGGAATCCGGAAAGGCTGATTGACGCCAACAACACAGCCTTCACAAAGACCAGAGCGATTTGACGTGCGTCCCGCGGCTACGCCTGGCGGGTGTTTTGCCACACCCACCGTGCATAGGCGGTCACACGCTCATCTTCATGCATTTGGCCGATGAGCTGCACGCCCATAGGCATGCCCTCGACGGCCAGCAAGGGCGCAGCGACCGCTGGCGCGCCGAGGTAGGACGATACGCAGCTGAACGACACGTCACCCGTCGGGAAGGCCGAGTGCCTGGTCGTTTCGAATCGTGGCGCAATCCCACAAGACGCGGGGCTGATCAGCGCATCGCAGTATGTTCCCAAGGCGACCATTCGTTGCCGTGCCAGATCTCGCAGGGCCAGTTCCTCACGAAAGGTCTCCAGCGTCACCGCCCGTCCACTTTCGAGCTGGCGTATGAGGCTGGGGCCCAGCGTACCGGGATGCTGTTCAACCAGGTTTTCAAGCGACCAGCGTTGTTCCCAGGAGATCAAACGCAACATGTTCGCAGTGGCCGTGGCGATAGACTGCTCAAAAAGCTCCAGCAGTTGCAGGTCGGTGCGCCGGATGATTTCGACGTCGTGAGCCTGCAGGCGTTCAAGCAGACCTTCAAATGCCGCCCGCGACGCGCTGTCCAGGCGGGACCACCCTTCTGTTTCCATCACGGCCAGTCGTTTGGGAGCCTGCGGTGGTGGCGCCGACATGCCTCCATACACCCCCGGATGTCCGGGATCTCCACCGACGCGGGTCACGATCTCCATTGCCGTCGCCCACATGTCCTCGGCGCAGCCCGCATGAATGCCGACGTGAGACTGACTGTAGCCCAACCGTTCGCCGCGATTGATGCCTCCAAATGTGGGCTTGAGTGCCCAGTTTGCATTGAAACTCGCCGGACGCAATACAGAGCCCACCAGTTGCGAACCGATGGCCACGGGCACCATCTTCGCGCCAACGGCTGCGCCGGAGCCGCTGGATGACCCACCTGGCGTACGCTCTGAATCGAAGGCGTTGGTCGTGGGTCCTGGATCAAGAAAACCCAGCGCGGTAGTGACGGTCTTGCCCAAAATGATCGCGCCCGCATCGCGCAGTGCACGCACCAAGGCGCTGTCACGCTTGGGAAACTCACCCGCATAGGCCGGGCTACCCATCTGAGTGGGCATATCTTTGGTTTCGATCAGATCCTTGATGCCAATGGGCATGCCGTCGATCTGCGACAACGGCTTGCCCGCCTGGTAGCGCAGATCAGACTCACGCGCCGCGGCACGTGCACCGTCCTTGTTCAGCACGACCCACGCTTGGACGACAGGCTCGCGTTCCTCGATCGTGGCAAGGCATTCCTCGAGAAACCCGCTGGGAAGTTGGTCTCCGCTAAGAAAGCGCTCGCGTGCGGCGCCGAAATCGAGGGGCGTGTAATGGTCGGGATGATAGGTCATGGATATTCCTGTTTGCGCAAACGTTAATTGCTTTCAATGCCAGCGTTGACAATCAAGTCAGTCCAGCGTTTGTGCTCTTTCTTGAAGAATTCATCAAACGCTTCTGGCGAACTGGTATCAACGGACATTCCCACTCCGTTCAATCTCTCGCGCACGTCGGGCATCTGCATGACATCGACAAAATCCTTGTTGACCTTATTGATGATTGCCCTGGGTGTGTTGGCCGGCGCGAACAGGCCATACCAGGCTTCAAGCTGAAGAGAAGGCAAACCGGCTTCCTTCGTGGTCGGAACATCAGGCAAGCCCGGCAAACGCTGCGCCGAAGCCACGGCAAAAGGCTTGGCGCGGTTTGACTTGACGTAGTTCTGAACATTGCCCGAGGCAAATTGCACCAGCACATCGACTTCGCCGGCAATCACTGCCGTGGACGCTTCCAGGGCACCTTTGTATGGCACATGCAGGAGATCGATCTTGGCTTCCTGTTTGAACATCTCGGTGTAGAGCTGCAGGACTCCGCCTGAACCGTTTGACGCATAGGTCAGTTTGCCAGGCTCCCGGCGAGCTTCATCGATGAGTTGCTGCAACGTATCGGCTTTGACTTTTGGATTCGACAGAATGAGCACCGGCAGCGTGCCGATCTTGCCGACACCGTAGAAATCCTTGACGACGTCGACTTTTGCGTTCTTGTTGATCGCTTGCAGCGCCGCCATCTCGTTGAACGCTAATAGCAGGGTGTAGCCGTCGGGTTTTGATTTCGCTACGTAATCGGTTCCCACCAGACTGCCGGCACCCGGCTTGTTCTCCACAATGACGGGTTGACCCCACATGGCAGACAGCTTGGGCGCCATCAATCGCGCCAGTATGTCTGCCGTCCCGCCGGGAGTTGTCGGCACGACGATCGACACGGTTCGTGTCGGATAGCTCACCTGATCAGAAGCTGATGCGGATTGCCCAACGATCATTGACGACAGCAATGCCCCTGCGTAGTGACACCAACGTCCTAGTTTCATGTTTACCCCTTGTTTTTCGTTTTAAAGATGATCAAGTGAAAACTTGCAGAATCTCCGTTGCCTGGCGGAAATCTTAGGGAGCGTGTACAGAGACCGTCAATCAACTTATAGGCTGCTACGATTTAGTTTTTATCAACGATCAGCCATGAACCCGCTCCCTCCCCTGAATTCACTCCGAGTCTTCGAAGTGGTCGGTCGATTGACGAGTGTCACGGCGGCAGCGCAAGAGCTCTGCGTCACGCCTGCAGCCGTCAGCCGTCAGATTCATCTGCTGGAGGCGTATCTGGACACTGTGCTTTTCTATCGCCGTCATCGGCAAATCACGCTCACCCCAGCAGGACGCCACTATCACCAGGAAATATCCGGCTATTTGGCCGGTATTCGACGCGTGACGGGAGAGTTGCGTCATGCGTCCAAATCGAGCGTCATCAATCTACGGGCGCCTCACACGATCGCGATGCGATGGCTGCTGCCGCAACTGGCCAGTCTGCATGCGGCTCATCCAGAACTGGAAGTGCGCCTGCACACGTCTGCTTCGCCGCCGGATTTCGACAACGAGGATCTGGATGCAGCCATCGTGCTCAATCATGGACAGTACCCAGGCCTGGTCCAGTACAAGATCATGGAAAACGAGATCTCGCCAGTGTGTACGGCGCAGGTCGCCGCCAGGCTGCACAGCCAGGAGAGCTTGATAGGCGAGACGTTGCTGCACACCTATGCACGGCCTGACGACTGGCAAATATGGTTTACACAGACGGGACAACCTCAGCACGACGCCCGTCGCGACATGCGATTCCAGTCCTCCGCCCTGGCCTATGAGGCTGCTCTGGCGGGCTACGGCGTAGCGATGGGACAAAAATCCCTGGTCATCCAGGAACTGATCGACGGTCGTCTGGTCGCGCCATTCGAACGCTGGATCAACCTGAATGAATTTACCTATTACTTCGTTCTGTCAAAACGTAGCCACGAAAGCAATTCCCGCCACGCCGTGGTCTTGCGCCAGTGGATAGCGTCGATCTCATTGAGCGGGCCGATAGTGTCCGCTTGATTGCCAGCCGCCCACGTCGAACTTCACGCCTGATGGATCCTGGCTGTTTCAGGCTGTGGCGTGCTTCACTTGACTGCCTCTTATGCATACCCCGATTTCCCGCTGAGTGCTCGTGCGGCACTCACGGCAAGCGAGCCAAACCGCTGGGCAAACGATTCCGGCGTCCATTCAGCCACCACACCTGAGATGTGAATGGCGCCAATTGGCCTGCCCTCGCGATCAACGATGGCGCTGCCCAGCACGATCTCGCCAGTCACGCGTTGGCCGACCCCGACCACATAACCCGCATCCCGGGCTTCGTTTATCTTTTGATGGATGTCGGCCAGCGCCGTAATCGTTGTGGGCGTGTAGGCGACCCGCTCCGAGCGCTCCAGGATATCGTCGACCTCATCTGCTGGCAGATGCGAGAGCATCGCCCACCCGCCCGCAGAACAAAAGGTGGGAGAACGTCGGCCGATCGCGGTGGCGTTGAACGAAGGCCGCTTGGTTTGCCGACGAATCGCGAATACCACGGTCGTGCCGTCAAAAAGACTTAGATCTACGCGTTCGCCGGTCTCGCGCTGCAACTCGATAAGCACCGGCAAAGCACGCTCGAACAGCGGATGGCTGCGCAGATAATCAAATGTTCGATCCAGAATTTTCTTGCCAGGCACATACCCGCGCTGTCCTGGCCCACGCTCCAGATATCCCAGTGCCACTAGCGTATGCAGCATGCGCTGCGACGAGTGCCGGTCAAGTCCGGAGATCTCAGACAACTCATTAAGGGTCAACACACCGGGACGCTCGGAAAACGCTTCGAGGATCGCAAAGCACTTTGCGACCGACTGATTAAATCGTGTGGTGTCTGCCGAACTCATGACCATCCCAAGAAAAGTGAATCGATCCCACTTTATCAATGTTTACCGGCGCCAACGGGGACGACCCGTACGACACTGACCGAGCAAGGCCTGGCAGACTAGGGAAATCACTTAGCCGCAAAGGATTGCCGCCCGTATTGTTCGTGCGTACTATCTCGCCATCGCACCTTAGATAGCAATATATGCTATCTAACAAGCAAATATAACTACATGTCTTGCTTCCTTTGGGGATAGATAAATGGCGTTGTGGCTGGTACGCCGCCTGTTACAGGCCGTCTTTGTCGTATGGGCGATGACACTCATCGTGTTTGCCGGATTGCACCTGATGGGCAATCCGGTAGACGTGCTGATTTCGCCCGAAGCAGACCAGGCCGAGAGACTGCGCATGATCGCACAGCTCGGGCTGGATCAGCCGCTCTGGCGTCAATATTTTTCCTTCTTGTCGAATGCTTTACAGGGCGATCTGGGCAAGAGCTTCGTTTATAACCTTCCCGCCATCGACCTCATTCTCCAGCGCATGCCAGCAACGCTGGAACTGGCCATGGCCGCTTTGCTGCTGGCCGTCGTCATCGGCATCCCCCTTGGCCTGTTTGCGGGGCTTTATCCGAACTCGTCAGCCTCTCGAATCATCATGACCGGCAGCATCCTCGGCTTCAGCTTGCCTACCTTCTGGGTCGGCCTGATGATGATCATGGTATTCAGCGTGCAGATGGGATGGCTGCCGAGTTCGGGACGGGGCGCCACGGTTCATTTCCTGGGCGGAAACTGGTCCTTCCTGACGTGGGACGGATTGCAGCACCTGATGTTGCCCGCATTGAACCTGGCCCTTTTCAAGATATCGCTCGTGCTGAGGCTGACACGTGCCGGCGTGCGAGAAGTCCTCATGATGGATTACGTCAAGTTCGCACGCGCCAAAGGACTCTCCCGCAACCGGGTCATCGGGGTGCACGTGATGAAGAACATCATGATTCCCATCCTCACGGTCATCGGGCTCGAGTTCGGTTCGACCATCGCGTTTTCCGTGGTGACCGAGAGCGTATTTGCCTATCCGGGGATGGGGAAACTGATCATCGACAGTATCAATGTGATGGACCGGCCAGTGATCGTGGCCTATCTCATCGTCATTGTCGTGGTGTTCGTCACCATCAACCTCATCGTCGACATCATGTACACGCTGCTCGACCCCAGATTGCGGTTACAGGAGGCGTCATGACGCACCCCGCCCCCAAAGTATTGACACAAGCGCAAAAAGATCGCGCCAACACGCCTTGGCGCCGATTGGTCAGCGAATTCGCACGCTCCCCTGTCGCGTTGACTGGTCTCACTATTTTTGTACTGCTCGCGTTGTGCGCATGCTTCGCACCGTTGATCACGCCTCAGAACCCCTACGACCTGCTGCAGCTCGATGTCCTGGATGCCCGAATGGCGCCCGGCACCATCG
>JAEYZR010000380.1 GCA_023427945.1 Pseudomonadota bacterium
CCGGAAACCTGGAAGGCGCCCAGCACGGTCAGGTCCAGGTGGCCGCCGCGCATCATGGCAAACGACACGGTATGTTCGGAGATCGAGGCGCCAGCGATCAGGGTGACGGGTTGGCGGCTGGCATTGATCAGATCGGTGTCGATCTGATCGCCGGTCGCGATGGTGCCCATGCCCAGAATGCCGTTCTCACTGTGCAGAATGATCTCGCGATCCTCCGGCAGATAGTTCGACACCAGCGTGGGCATGCCTATGCCCAGATTCACGATCGATCCATCGGGAATGTCGCTGGCGACCAGTTGAGTGATTTCTTCCCGTGACAGACGCTGGTCACGGGGTGGGAGCGCTTGGCTCATGCGGCCTCCTTGGCAAGCACGACAGATTGAACGAATATCCCGGGCGTCATCACATGTTCCGGATGCAGGCTGCCCAGCTCCACGATCTCGTCGACCTGCGCAATGGTGTGCCGTGCTGCCGAGGCCATCACCGGATTGAAGTTACGTGCCGCCCAGCGGTAGGTCAGGTTGCCCCAGCGGTCGCCCAGATGTCCCCGCACCAGCGCGAAATCTGCCTTCAGCGGTTGCTCCAGGATGTAGCCCACACCATCGATGACGCAGCTTTCCTTGCCTTCGCCCAAGGGCGTACCGTAGCCGGCAGGCGTAAAAAAAGGGCCCAGTCCTGCGCCGCCGGCGCGGATACGCTCGGCCAACGTGCCTTGCGGCACACACTCCAGGGCGACCTTGCCTGCGCGGTACGCAGCGGCGAACACGTCCGAGTTGGGCGGGCGAGGATGTGAGCAGATCACTTTACTCACCTGTCCGCTCTTGATCAGAGCAGCCAGGCCCCGCTCGAACGTACCCGCGTTGTTGCTGACGACGGTCAGATCGCGCGTCCCTTTTTGCAGCAGGGCGTACAGCAGTTCATGCGGAATGCCTGCATCACCGAACCCAGCCACCATGACGACCGCACCGTCGGTGAGGGGGGCAAGCGCCTGCTCGATACTGTCCTTAATCTTGTTGATCACGCTCAACGCTCCTGTTGCAGGCCAGCTGTTTCGACGATCTTTTTCCAGCTGGCGATTTCACCATTCACAAACTTGGTATAGGCCTCGGGCGTACCGCTGCCGGGCTCACCGCCGAGCGCGAGGAACCGGTCCCTTATGTCGTTCTGGGCGACGACTTCGTTGGTCGCCTCTTGAATCTTCTTCACGATGGCAGGGTCGGTTCCCGCCGGGGCGAACAGGCCGAACCAGGCGGTGACCACCATGTTCGGCACACCGGCCTCGGTCATCGTAGGTACGTCAGGCAGCACTGCCGAGCGCTTTTCGCTGGTGACGGCCAGGGCACGGAATTTCCCCGACTGAACCGAACCCAGCGAGCTTGGCAGATTGTCGATCATGAATGTGAATTGATTGCCCAGCAGCGCAGCCACGGCTGGGCCGGCGCCTTTGTATGGAATGTGGGTCGCATCGATACCGGCACGTTGCTTGAACATCTCGGCCGACATATGAGGCGATTGTCCCGTTCCCGACGAACCGACAGTGATCGATTTCGGATCTTTCTTGCCTGCGGCAATCAGTTCAGCGACAGTCTTGAAGGGCGAGTCCGCGTTCACCACAAGCACGTTGGGCACAAGAATCACCTGGGTCACTGGCGCGAAGTCCGATGGCTTGTAAGGCAGGTCTTTGTAGAGAGAGTAGTTGATCGAGTTTGCCCCGATATTGCCCATGAGCAAGGTGTAGCCGTCATTCTTGGCCCGTGCTACGAGCTGCGAACCGATGATGCCACCTGCACCTGCACGGTTTTCAATGATGACCTGCTGGCCCAGCGAGGCGGTCAGTTTCTGTGACAACAGACGCGCCACGATGTCCGTGGTCCCTCCAGGTGAGGCGGGTACCACGATGGTGATGGGGCGCTCTGGCCAGGCGGCCTGGGCGGCAGGTGCAGCAATAGTCAACGCGCAGGCAATAGCAGCCAATGGCAGGCTCAGGGATTTCATTTCTGTCTCCGATTCCCACGGGTTGGCCCAAGACGGGCTCCCTTGTTGTGAATCAAGTGTCACCCGTGATCGGCTTTGTGACTATTTTTGTTTGATGAAGCAGGGGTTCTGTCCGCACTAAGCAGGTCGTTGCGGGATGCCGCAGGCCCGACGGGGGAGGGCCCGCCTTTGTCCTTACTGCTTCTTACTGCTGGTCGCGCAATCGGCTGGGCAGCAATTCGCCCTGGCGTGCCAGCAGGGGATAGGCCGCCGCACCCACGAGATGCGAGTTGATGCCTTTGAGATCGCGAAGAACATCGAGATAGAGCGCGCCTATGTCGGCGGCGTCGATCTCGCCCGACTTGATGCGGGTCAATTGAAAGTCTGAAGCGGTCGCCTCCAGCTTGCGAAAATAGGCTTTTTCGCCCGCCAGTGCGCGCGCCTGCAGCACATCTTCGTTGACGAACAAGGCAGCGGCCTGGCGCTGGTTGTTCATCAGATGACTGAAACTCTCGTCCAGGGTCGTCCGTTGTTCGGGCGCAAACGTCCATCCGTTCTTGCGCAGCTTGGACAGGTGGGTCAGCACGCCGTGGTGGGCGATGTCCGCAGCATGTCCCATGTTGCTGGCAAAGGCCAGGATACTGTCCTGACGCTGGCGGTCCGCCCGGGTCATGTTGTCCTGGTCGAGCATCGCCAGATAGGTCGTGATGGCCACTTCGAGTTTGTCCATCGCCCGATCGATGATGCGCGCCTGGACGATGCGCCGCTGATTGTCACGCTTGAGTCCGGCGCGCCCGTAGAGCAGCAGGGTCTGGAGCATGTCTGCCATGCGCAAGGCCTCCCGTGTGGCGTGCCCCAGGGCAACGGCGGGTACATCGCGGGCGCTCTCGTCCAGATACAGTGGTCGCGAGGGATCATTGGCATCCACCCGCTTGGGCAGCCAGCGTGTGAGTAGCGCACTGTAAGGGGTCAGGAAAGGGAGAAACGCCAGTGCAACGATCAGGTTGAATAGCGTATGGAAGTTGGCGACAGCCCGAGAGCTGTCACCGCTGGCCTGAACGATGAAGGGGCTGATCCAGGGAAGCAGCACCAGCGCCACCAGCACGCCGCTGATGCGCGTCAGGAAGTTGCCCAGTGGCAGCCGGCGCGATGCGGGATCGTCACCTGTGACGCCTTCGGTCATGGGGTTGATCGCAGTACCCAGATTGGCCCCGAGAACCAGCGCGAATGCGGTGGTGGGCGTGACCATGCCGTGGCTGGCCAGCGACATGACCAGCACCACGATGGCCACGCTGGAGTGTGCCGCCCAGGTCAGCGCAGCGGCCACCATGACCGCTACCACGGGCTGGCTGCCCAGGGCATCGAGAATGGCTGCCGCCAGGGGGGCATTCTGCACCGGCGCAAACAACGAAACCAGCTGATGCAGCGACAGCAGCAACAGACCCAGGCCGATGAATATGCGACCCTGGTCGCGGGCCTGCCCGGGGGGATACCGCCTGAACAGCCACACGCCGATCAGGATCAAGATGGGGGCGAGGGGCGTCAGGTCGAACGAAAGCAGTTGCACGATCAATGTCGTGCCTACGTTGGCGCCCAGCATGGCAGCCAGTGCGGGGGTCAGCGCGACCAGACCGGAGCTGGCGAAGCTGGTGATCATCAAACCGGTGGCCGTGCTGCTTTGCAGTGCGGCCGTAATGGTCAGGCCGGCGCCAAACGCACGGGTGCGGGTGCCCAGCGTGCGTCCCAGCACGGCATTCAGACGGGCGCCAAAGGCTCGTTGAACGCCGGTTTGCACCATGTGCACGCCCCACAGCAGGAGCGCGACGTAACCGGCAAAATCCAGCAGAACGATGATGGCGGACATAAAGCCTGAATAGTGACATGTAACAAACGAACTCAATCATCGCACGTTACCGGCCCTGCGTCTCACCCGGGCAGCGCTGCTGCCCGTCGTCGATCAGAAGACGCGCAGATTCTGCAAGGCGATGATGCGAGCCTGGATGGGCGGGTGCGAGGCAAACATGGCCGACATGGCGGCACGTCCGGAGATTCCGGAGGCTTCGAAGGTCTTGGGCAACTCGCCCGCTTCCACGCCGCCCAGGCGTGCGAGGGCCCGCATCATGGGCTCGCGCGAGCCCATCAGCTGCGCAGCACCGGCATCGGCACGGTACTCGCGTTGACGCGAGAACCACGCCACGATGATGGAAGCGATGATGCCAAAGAGAATTTCACAGGCGATGACCGTCACGTAATAGCCGATGCCCATGCCGCGTTCGTTTTTCAGTACGACGCGGTCGATGAAATAACCCACCACACGAGCCAGGAACACGACGAAGGTGTTGACCACGCCCTGGATGAGGGTGAGGGTCACCATGTCGCCGTTGGCGATGTGAGCCACTTCGTGCGCCAGCACAGCAGCCACTTCCTCTTCGGTCATGCTCTGCAGCAGACCTGTCGAGACCGCTACCAGCGAGCTGTTCTTGAATGCACCGGTGGCAAAAGCATTGGGGGCACCATCGTAGATGGCGACTTCAGGGCGGCCGATTCCGGCGCGATCCGACAGTTGATAGACGGTATCCAGCAACCACGCTTCACGCGGGCCATTGGGTGCCTGGGGATCGATGACTCTGGCCCCGGTGCTCCATTTTGCCATGCGCTTGCTGATCAGCAGCGAAATGATCGCGCCACCGAAACCGATGACCAGGGAAAAGATCAACAGCGCCTGAACGTTCAGCCCCTGCTCGGTAATCATGCGGTCGACACCCAGGATGCGCAGGGTGGCAGACAGGACAAGCATGACCGCAAGGTTGGTCACGAGAAACAAGACGACGCGTTTCATGGTCGAAAGTAATCCTTTTTGATCGAATAGTTATGCTTTGATGCCCCCGCGGGCGTCGGGTTCCCGTCCGAGTGGTCGACATCTTGGTGTTGACTCGTTTGTGCTAGGCCGGGCGGAGTATATTAACGGCAATTTCCTGATAATCAGAGTACTGGCGCTGCCCCATGCAGTCTTTATGGATGTTGCTGGCGTCTTTCATGTTTGCTCTCATGGGCTCGGCTGTGAAG
>JAEYZR010000403.1 GCA_023427945.1 Pseudomonadota bacterium
CCCTAGCGTCGGGCTGATATCGGCCGCGAAAGCAGCGCCTTGGAACGTCTTCCCGCATCCGCCCGGCGCTTCGACCACGACCAACTTCGCAGCTGACCTGAGCGCGGCGGCAACCGCCGCGTCAGCCATTTTCCGTCGCCTTCGGCGTCCTCGCGGTCAGCGCCGTGAGCGCGTCGATCAAGGGCTGCAGCTGAGGCTTCACCTTGACCATGGCGCCAAGGCCGTAGGCTTTGTCCGCCAATTCTCGACCGCCTTCGAGGCTCTTAAACCAGCGCTTGCCGTGCTTCTTCCAAGTCTTGGCTTCCTTCTCAGGAGCCCCGCCTGGATCGCCGCTCGCAGCGGCGATGATGAGGGCGCGCAATCGATCGCCAGCGACGGCGTTGATGGTGGCGAAATCGTGCTTGGGGAATTCGACGGTGGGTTCGAGGACCTTTAGCCGCTCGACCAGGGTGGCGAGCCGCGGTTGGGTATGGAGGTCTTCAGGATCAACAAGCAACGCCTCCAGCTTGTCGTCAGGAACATGGGCGATGATGTTCGCCTCGGTGCAGCCCGAGGGCCACTGGAATAGGAGGTCGCCCATCGCAGACTTCAGATTGCCCCAGCGAGTGGTGTTGTCGCCCTCACAGTCGACAAATGCGGCGAGGCCGAGTTTGGCTTTGGTGAACTCCTCCAGCAGTTCGAGCGTGAAGGTGTTGCCTTGGCCGTCGCTGAGCCGAACCCCCAAGTCGAGCAGGTCCGTCGCGATTTCTCGGCGAAGCACTTCTTCGACGAAGCCGATCTCGGTTGGCCCTTCACCCACCAGGGTCAGCCGCGACAGGAAAGCTTCTGGATCCCGCTTATGCAACTGAACCGAGCGCGGACTGGAGAGCTCGGCGATGACATGCCCCTGGCTGAGGTACCAGATCGTCGCTGGCTCGGCGGCGACTAGGGCCGGCGCACTGTGCGTCGTCATCACAACCTGTGATGGACCGGCTGCAAGTTCGCTGACGAGCTTGCGTTGGCGATAGGGCTCGAGGCCGCGCTCTGCCTCGTCGACGAGGGTAATAGGGCAACCGGTCCGGCAGGCCTGGGCGACGGCCAAGGATGCCAGACGCCGAGTCCCCGAGCCCCAACTCGATAGCGGCAGGCGACTGTCCTCTATGGCGGCGGTGAGGCCGATCAGCGCGCTGATCGACTGGCCCTGGCCTGCGTTGAGGCCGAGTCCCAGGTCATGCGGGAGAGCGCGCTCGCCGAACGTCTCGTTCAGTTGCTTCATCGCCTCTTGTCCCTCGATCTGCAGCTCAGCCTTCACGTCGACGCCAGAGAAAGTCGAGGCCAGGCGCGAGCGCAGAGCCTTGTCACTGAGAAGCCGATCCAGAGCTGAGCCCTGTACAAGGCGGAGGTCGCGATCGTTCCGATCATCGCCGCCCAGGCGTACCAGACCGAACTCCCGACGGAGCGTCGGCGAGAATATATCCGTGGTGTCGTTCGGATTGTGGATCGCGTAGGTCAGGTCCAGCTCTTCGGAGCCGCTAACGGAGACCTTATAGACCGGCGGCCCCACCGGCCGGGCCGGTTCGCCTTCATCGGACTCCTGCGGCTTACAGGCCTGCCGGCCATCCCACTCCCATGGGAACGCTGGACGCGACTGAGTGACGATGCTGCTTTCGGGCGGAAGGCTGATCACGGCGCCAATAAAGAACCCATCCTTGCGCTGACGTCGCCAATAGTCATTGTCGGACACGAGGGCGGCATTGCTCGGATTGAGTAACAGAGCGATCGCTTCGAGGATTGTGCTCTTGCCAGCGTCGCCGCCCCCGAGGATCACGTTCAGGCCAGCTTTCGGGAACCAGTCGAATTTTTGGAAGGCGCGATAGCGCTCGATCTTCAAACGGAGAATCGTACCGCGTGCAACCTCGGCCAAAGTGTTCGTCTCCCTGTTCGCTTTCGCATCCATACGCCGAATCTGGTCTTCCACGTGATCAGGGTTAAAGTTACCACGGCCGCCGCATTTTGTTACTAGGTTTTCCGGCCTTCTAGACGCAGACGGCAATGATCGCCAATGGGGCGCAGGAGAGTAATTTGGCTCAATTCAGTGAGGAGGAGGTCCACGGCTACCTGTTCAAGACCGGGTTAACCGACCTGGTCGACGACACTGCGGCATTAGACGAAGAGCCTGTGGACGATGAGGATGATTTCCAACTTTGGCGCATCATCAAGGCTCGGGCCCTGACCAAGCTCTCGAGACTGCACAATTCGGTTCGGTACGGGGAGTTTCTGGGCAGCAAGATTAAGCTGCCGACCGACCACACCCGCCCAATGGAGCTCGACCTCCTGGGCCACCATGAGGATGGCCTCTTCATTCTCGAGCTAAAGGTGGACCGCGCAGCAGAGCGCAATGCGTTTTCCGAACTGTTCGCTTACAGCAATTACATCGCCGGCATATTCGCATTGTCCGGCCACAAGGACATTACCAACGTTCTGGTCTCGACGATGGACGTGAAGATCACCCGCCAAGCCTATCTATATGACCTGCTAATCGCCGATCGCGATATCTTAGTCTATGCTCCGGTTTTCATTACCGACGCGCTCGACAGCCTGAGGTTACAACTTCACGTCCCAAGCGACGAAGAGTTCAAACGCTTCACCAACCAACTCCTGTCGCACGATGCCATGGGCTGTGTCGTAATCACCATCGATGACATACCAGGTTGGATCGACAACAAGGAGGAAGACGGCTCACCGAATGAGTGGACGCGAAAGCATCTCACCGGTCTCAGCAACTATGCAGCCCAGTTGATGGAAGAAGAACGGCTGCACGGATTCTGCTTCATTCGGAAGTTCTGGGACTCAATTCCTTGGTCGAACCGGAGCAGCCTGTTTATCTGCGCTCTAAACCCCTTCCGACTAGCCGAGCCTGAGCGAGCCAACGCAATTACCGAACAACTCGATGAAGAGCTTCGTGCTAGGCTGTTCGAGGCTCCGCTTTACGCCTTCGATGGGCGGTTGATTCGGCTAGCTCAACGTGTCGCCAATGATGGCCTGATGCATGGCGGCTGTGGTGAGGTCGAGTTGCCGTTGTGGAGCGCGGTCGTCACCGCCGTGACCGAGGTGGCCATTTCGCACAACTTCGCATTCCGTCCGACCGGGATGATGCGCGAGGCCTATGTCAGCCACCTCAACGCCATCTATGCGCGGAATGCGTCAGGGTTCGGCTATCAGGAGGATGTCTCCAAGCTGAAGGTCAACGAGATTTCCAACTGGCTGCGGGCATGGATGTTTATGGAGATGTGCGGCTTCCAGGCCGGCGAAATCCCCGAAACGGAGGACGACGACTAAGCCGTCGCCGGACGCGGAGAAGGCGCGTTGCAGAAAGGGTCACGCCGCTTGCGGGTACGACTCGAGTGGTAGGTCCGACATCCTCGGCGGGTGTCGTCGAGGGTTTTTGATTTGCGCAGAGGTCATCTGCGACAAGAGGGAACAAAATGCTGAAGGCCAGTGAAGAGGAAATAGAGTCCATTCGGGAATACTTCGAATGGCAAGCCCCTGACCTAGAGGTGACCTTCCTGCAAAAGGTCTACTCCGAGGCGGTCCTGAACACCCGTCATGACGTGTGGGACATTCACACGAACAAGGACCGGTGGTGGGTCATCACCGGTGGCACCAATCTCTACTCCCAGCAGCAGTTTCCGAACATGGACTTGGCGCTGACCTTCCACATCGGCCTCATCTTGCGCATCCCCCGCACGGAACATCAGCAACGCGACGACATGCGGCTTCTCCCGTTCGGGCCGGTCTTCGATAAGATGGAGGAGGCCGGCGATGCGGTCACCCAGGCCCACAATCTCGCGGATTATCAGGCCGTTGGAGTTCGTTGCCGAGAGACTTTGCTTGAATTGATCGGTGTCGCTCAGGACGCGGCGGTCTGGACGGAAACGCCTCCGCAGCGCGCCAACTTCCGCGAATGGTCGGAAATCATCTGCAACGCCGTCGCGCCTGGTAATAGCAACCGGGAGCGACGTGGCGCCTTGAAGGGCGCGCTCGATAGCGCTTGGACCTTCTCCAACTGGCTGACGCACGCAAAATCGGCCACCTGGCTCGACGCCGACATGTCGCATACATTGATCCAGTATGCGATCGGCATGGCCACGTCCCTGATCCTTCGAGAGCTCCGCGGCGTGCCGGAGGCCTGCCCGGACTGCGGATCACCCGATCTTACGCCTGAACAGGGTGAAAACACGGCCGCGCCGAGCATTCTTTGGGAACGACCGAGATGCACGGCCTGTGGATGGGCCGGCAGGCCCGTTCCGATCCTTGATTCCGAGAACGGACGGCCGCTCATAACCCGGGAGGGCGGGGAAACACATGACCACAGCATCATGACCGTGCCGCTGCGCGCCCTCCGCAAGCCGGGCGATCCGTCAGTCGAGGCCTTGCACGACACCGAGACAGGGGCGCCGGAGCCGGCGGAATATTTCGCATATGGGTCGAACATGGCGACGGCACGGCTGCGTGAGCGACTGCCGAGCGCCAAGCCGCTGGGCATTGCTACCCTGTCGGGCCACGAGCTGCGCTTTCATAAGCGGAGCAAAGACGGGTCGGGGAAGTGCAATGCGTTCGTGACCGACGGCGATGAGAGTGCCGTCGTCGGAGTCCTTTTCAGTTTTGATCCTGCGGAACGTCGAAAGCTCGACGCCGCTGAGGGCGCTGGCAAGGGGTATGACGCCACGACGGTGACGGTAGTCAACGACAAGGGACGTCGGCGGAAGGTCCTAACCTATATCGCCTCGAACGAAGCGATCGACGAAAGCCTCAAGCCCTACAGTTGGTATAAGGATCACGTCTTGGCTGGCGGACGGGAGCACGGCCTTCCGCAGGACTACATCGATGAATGCATCGCAAACGTTGAAGCGGTCGAGGATGCAGATGTCGCCCGAGCCGCTAGGGAACGTGCGACGCATACCGTGAACGAATAACGCACATCACAATCTATGCGGCTAAGTGCTGAGCCTTGTCCATTCCGATCGTCGTTACCAGCTGCCTTTAGGACGAAGCGAGCCAGTGGCGGTCCACGACGCTAATGGTATCGCATTTGGTATTGGCTCAGAGCCTGGATGTAAAAGCTAATCTTTACAAAGAGATAACAAGCGGGTTTACCATTGAGTGGGGATGATGCAGCTCGTTGGCGCAAGTCTGATCCCTGCACGGTCACCGGACCGTTTTCGGACGTTTGGGGCACCCGTGGCAGGCGGCCTCCCTCCAACTTGACAAAGCGCTACGCTATGGCGCGCTCTGCGCATGTGGCCGCTCGCGGCTATTTTGGACCGCCTCGGGCCGGTCCACATGTTTCCTTACCTATCTCGTCGACTAGGGCAAGGTAGGATCCCCCGTCTACTGCGCGGAAATGGCCGCTGTCTGATGATAGCGGTCATTTGGCCGGCCCAGTGACGAGCAGGAAAACTGTCTCCTTTTGGCCGATAGCGGACGTTTTTGGCAATGCGGCAGGACTGCTGCATCAATCTATTATCGACGCGGCCACTCATTTTGAATTCGAGCTTAGCACCACCTCTTCCTCAACGGATCTGCGAGCTTCGTCTGTCACGCCATCCACGGCAATCAGCCCCTCCAGGCACTTGCACGGCTGCAGCATCGCCCAGTACACATCCCAGGCATCAAACGCCGGCGCTCGGCGGCGAACGGATTGCACCAACTCGCGCCGTACAGGATCCAGTTGTCAGTCCAGAACACGACGACCACGATTCCCAAAACTTACAGCCAGCAGTTGGCCAGTCTTGATTTCTCGATTGATCTGGTCACGCGATTTCCCGGCAAGCTTCGAAAAGGCTGGGATAGACAAATTGTGCGGCGCTTCATATGCGTCGAGTTGTGCCTGACGGTTCCGCTGTATCGGTGTATCAACTTCCGCCTCGGGTGTTTGTGGAGGTTCCGGCACGGCAGATAAGCGATGGAAATGCGTAGACGCACCAGCAGGTGTGTTCTCCGGTGCCATGGCAATCAGCGTAGAGGCAGTGCCTGCAACACTCCCGGCAGCGAACCCTGTCATTGGCCGATGGACACTGCGTGGCGAGCCTTCAGCTACCGCCGAGCCCGCATGGATTTGCAATGGCACAATTGCTTGCTCTACATAACCTTGCTCCAGCAGATCCAACCTATCCGCCCAATCCTGCATCATCTGGCGTCGAGGCTCGACGTAGGCTGCATGGTTGTACGCCGCGCTGACCTTGCTGGGGTCTACATGAGAAAGCTGCGCCTCCACCCAAACGCGTGGATATCCGATTTCATTCAAGGCGGTTGAGAGCGTGGCTCGAATGCCATGGCCGGTCAGCCGATTCTGATACCCCATCTTTTTCAAGGCACCGTTGAGCGTGTTTTCACTGATGCGCTTTTTCAGGTCACTACGCTGTGGCAGCAGATAGCGTTGCGCCGGCTTCACTCTCCCCAGCAGATACCGCACGATCTCGATGGCCTGTTCGGATAGGGGAACGATATAGGCAGGGATGTCTTGGGCGCGTCGGCTGCCTCGCCGCAACTCCACTTGCCATTGCTTGACGCTGGTCGGCGGTATGACCCATAGCCCTTGATCCAGTCGAAACTGACTGGGTTCCGCCCGATGCAGTTCTCCGGTGCGTACGCCCGTCAACAGTAGTAATCGGAGGCCCAACTGGGTTGTGACCGTTCTTCCATGGTAGGTGCGCAAGGTTCGCAGGAACTCCGGCAGTTCACGCAGGCTCAGGAACGGATTGTGCGCGACTGGCGGCTTGGGGCGTGCCACGACATCCAGGTCGGCAGCAGGATTGTGCTCCAGGCCGTCAACGACGACCAGCGCATAGCGATACAGCTGATTGAGCCAGGTACGCACTTTTTCCGCCGTCGTCAAGGCGCCGCCCGTTTCGATCTTCCTGAGAACGTCCAGCAGATCAAATCGTCTGATCTCGTGGATGGGGAACCTGCCCACCTTGGGCAGGACATCCTTGCCGAAGATCCGCTGCATTTGCGCCAAGGTGCTCTGTCGTCCGTCCTGCAGTTCGAGTCTGCGATGCGTCAGCCATTGTTGGTAGATCGCTTCGAAGCTGTTTTCCTGCGCCAAGTGCACAGCCTGTTGCTTGCGCTTGCGGTCCAGCCTGGGGTTGACGCCTTTGCGGAGGAGGGCGCGGGCCTGGTCGCGTAAGTGTCGTGCTTCGCGCAGGGTCACTTCAGGATAGGTGCCCAGTGACATGCGTTTCTGCGTGGCCTGCCAGTAGTAGCGGGAGTGCCACGACTTGCGGCCTTGCGCCGAGATGGCCAAAGAAAAGACAAGCCGTCCGAATCGCCGAGAGTGTAAGGGCGGCCGGTGGCTTTTGCCTGCCGTATCGCGAAATCCGTAAGTCCCATGCATCCATCCAGAGCAAAAGGCCCGGATTGAAACATCTATGCGGATTGGCTGCTCGAAAGCCAGTCCATCAGCCCGCGAGAGCAGCTCAAAAAATGGCCTTAAATCGCGTAGCTGTAGGCGGACGCCAGTAGACTCCGCTGGACGAAAAAAAGGCCGAAAAACAAAGTTTTCGGCCTTTTTTCAATCATCTATGGACGTTGGTGGATGTCCATGGACGAAAATCTTGGAGCGGGAAACGAGGCTCGAACTCGCGACCTCAACCTTGGCAAGGTTGCGCTCT
>JAEYZR010000009.1 GCA_023427945.1 Pseudomonadota bacterium
TTAGCCGGACTGTCTGTATTCCCGGGGGGGGCCGGCCGCCCGGGCCGCCGCCGGTTGGCATTCAAGCCGGCAGCGGTTTTGCCAGCGTATCGACCAGACTGTCCACGACTTTCTTGCGGCGATCGTCTTCTTCGTAGTCATGGGCCAGGGTCGACCATTCGGGTCGGCTTCTGGCCTCTTTCAATGCATCGGGCAAAAGGCCTTTGCGCCAGCTGGGATCATCAGTCTGTTCGCCCTCGGGCGCGAGCTCCAGCGGATCCGTCGCGGCATGGCCGCGCCGATCCAGTGCATGGATCAGGGCGCGTCCCCGCATGGCCAGCAGGCGCAACACGGCGTCGTCCACGCTGATCTCGCGATGTCCGCGCAGCTTGCCGGCCATGCGTTTGCCGAATCTCTCCATGCTGGTCCATGCGCCGCCGGCTGCCGCGCCGACCAGTGTGCCTGTGCCCAGGCTCAGGCCGGCGGTCATCAGGTCGACTGCCGCGCCCGCCGCTGCGCCTGCGGCCATGCCCGTACCCACCTGAATACCCATGTCCTTGAGTGCCTGAGGATGAAACAGATCCATGCCCCAGCGTTCGCCGTTCAGGGGTAGCTTGCCGGGCCGGTAATCGTGCTGGCCGAACCGGTAATGGGTCAGCACGGCATCCACGAACTGTTGCTCGCGGGTGCGGATGCGTTCGCGCAGTTCGGTCGTGGCCTGTTGGACGGCGGGCTCGTCGGGTGAGCACGAGATGTGCAGGGCGGCCGCATCGACCAGCAGATTGGCCAGCAGGCGCCAGGCGTCGATGCGGCGTTGTTCGCGCTGGCGCCCCAGACTGGTGGCCAGTTCACGCAGGCTTGCGCTGTGCGTGTCCAGCAGCAGGGCAAGCTTGTCGTAGAGTTGGGCCTCGCCGTCCAGCGGCGGCAACACCGTGTCGAAGTCCGTTTGCACGTGCAGCCCCAGGCGGGCCATCGCATCGCGCCAGGCCTGGGCCCGGTGCTGGGGCGCGCTGGTGAAGTTCAGCACGGGCAGGATGGGCTTACCGCAGGCGGCCAGCAAGGCCAGCTCGTCGCGATGTTTGGCCAGTACCGGGTCGCGGGCATCGATCACGTAAAGCGCTGCATCGGTTTGCAGCAGCTTGTTCAGCACGCGGGCTTCCTGTTCGAACCGGCGCGATGCTTCGGGCGATTGCAGGAACCGGCGGATCTGGTCCGGGCCATCCAGTCGTTCGCCGCGACACAGGGTGTCGATGTAGTCGCGCAAGGCGACGCTGTCCTCCATGCCGGGTGTGTCGAACCACTCGATAGCCTGGCGATCATCGATGGTCAGGCGTACGCCTTCGACATGGCGAGTCGTGCCGGGGCTGTTCTGTACCTGTCCGAAGCGCGCGTCGCGGGTGAGGGTGCGAGCCAGCGAGGTCTTGCCCGTATTGGTATGGCCCACGACAGCAATCTGGATGATATCGCTCATGTGTCGGCCCCCAGCCACTGCCGGGCTTGCTGGCTCGTGGCAAAAATGGTTTCGGGGGCGAACCCCGTGCTTGCGAGCTGTGTCAGCCATTGCTCGCGGCGCATGCCGGCGTCGAGCAGCACGCCGATGGCCACCGCGTGCGTGGCCAGCTCGCTCAATACGGACAGCGCGCCACGATCCGGCGTCTGGTTGGCGTCGCACACCACCAGCAGGCGTTGCGCAGGCTGGCGTGCCAGTGCCTCCAGGACGATCTGGCGTTGTTCGCGGGTGTCCAGGCAGCCCAGGTCGACGGTGTTGCCCGTGAGATCGAACGGGGGCCAGGTGGCGTCGGGGTCGGGTTCGAGCGCCACGATGGCAGGCTGTCCGGCACTGATGAGGGGCTGGGCAGGCGTGGCAAGGCGAGGCGTATGCAGGGCCTGGACCGGGCGATCGATGCCCAGGGCCTGTTCGGTGGGCAGCAGCCGCTCGCGCAGTTCGATGAAGCCGGGCAGGCTGGTATCCAGCCTGATGCCGCGGCGTGCGCGATCCAGGCGCCAGCCACACCATGCCAGGGCGAGCAGGCGCGGCAGCAGGCCGAAGACGGTGACCACGCCCAGCAGCCACAACGACCATTGCGTCTGCGCGATGGCCGGCAGCACGGTCGCACCATCGCTGGCCCGCACCAGCGCTTCGTCGGGCATGGGAAAGCCCAGCCAGGCCGGGACGGCGCCCAAGGTCTGGGTGAGTGCCACGAAGCGTTCGGGCGAGAGCAGGGTGGTCGCCCAGACGAACTGGTACTGGGCCGTGCTGAGCATGAACACCATGGTGATCAAGGCCGCGCCCAGGAACAGCGACCAGAGCAGGTGCGAGATGGCGCCGTACAGACTGCGCCGCATGCGCGCCTGTGCCAGCAGGTTCACGAAGGCAGAAGGAATGAGGGCGGCGTGAGGGCCGCGTGCCATCCGGCGCATCATCCAGAGCCACAGCGCACCCAGTCCGTGGGGGCTGCTGGCCTGGGGCCACATCAGCGAGGCGAGCCAGAAAAGATAGGTCAGGGCATGCAGACCCAGCAGGGCAGCCAGCGCCCAGACCACGTTCACGGGGCGGGCGCCATCGCCCAGGGCGCCGAGTCCGGCGCCGCCGCCTGCCAGGACGGCCAGCAGCGCCAGGACCACGACCGCCCACCAGCCTCCCTGACGCCATTGCTGCAGGTGCTGCGCCAGTCGTTCGGGCCGGGCGAGTTCCGCGGCGCGCAGCAGCAGGCGTTCAGTCAGGTCGGGTGGCCCTTGGCGGGCCATTCGCACGGCCTGACTGTCGTCGAGCAATCCCCAATGCGCCTCGCGCAGCCGGATGGTTTCGGCCAGCCATAGCCGCATCCAGTGCGAGGACGAAGATTCGGAAGTGTCAGAAGCTGCGAACATACCGGATTGTAGTGCGGCTGCATGCCGGTATTGCATATGTCCTGCGTCCATATCCTGATATCGTGAGGGCCACCGTCCACTTTCATTGTCGTCACACCTATGCCTACGCCTCATCTTGCTGCATTCCTGCTGGTCATGCTGGCGCTGTGCCTGCCCGTGCGTGCGCAGACTATCGTGCACACCGAGTCTTCGTCTTTCTCGCCGGTGGTGGTTTACGAAGCCGACGGCGAACGCTGCATGGCGTTCGGCAATATCCAGGCGCCGGGCCGTCAGACGTGCTTTCGTCTGAATGAGCCGCAGCGCATGGTGTTCAACTACACGCGGATGATGATGGCGTCCCTGTTCGTCAAGCCGGACCCCGAGCGCATTCTCGTGATCGGGTTGGGCGGGGGAACGTTGCCGATGGCGCTGGCTCAGGTGCTGCCCCAGGCCACCATCGATACGGTTGAAATCGATCCCGCAGTCGTTTCGGTGGCGCAGCGGTATTTCGGCTTCCAGACGTCGCCGCGTCAGCGTGTGCACCAGGCCGATGGCCGTGCGTTCGTCGAGCAGGCGGTGCTCGAGAAGCGCAGCTACGACCTGATCATGCTGGACGCGTTCGACTACACCTATATTCCCGCGCACCTCATGACCCGCGAATTCCTGCAGCAGGTGAAAGCCTTGCTCGCGCCCGGCGGCGTGCTGGCGGCCAACACGTTCTCATCCAGCGATCTCTACCATCGCGAGTCGGCAACGTATCAGTCCGTCTTCGGCACCTACTTCAATCTGCGCTCGAACAATCGTGTGATTTTTGCCGTCAACGGGGCGCTTCCCGATGATGCGGCGCTGGAACGTGCGGCGCAAACCTGGGCGCCGCGCCTGGCGCCCTACGATATCGACGTCAAGCAGCAACTGGCCATGTTCAGGCGTGGAACCACCTGGCCCGAGGGGACGCAGCCGCTCGTGGATGGGGCCAGGTAACGGGCGTCAGTTCGCGCTTTCCAGCTGTTGCATGTAGCGTTGCATGCTCGTTGCGCTGTCCAGGTCGAGCAGGCCACGCG
>JAEYZR010000020.1 GCA_023427945.1 Pseudomonadota bacterium
GGGCATAGGCCAGGGGATAGGCCAGCAGCAGGGAGACGACGGTGGTCTCGATGCTCAGCAGCAGGGTGTTGGCAAAGGCAGACCGGTAGATGCCCTTGGTCAGGCCGGCGAAGTTCTCCAGCGTGAACCCGCCCACATCCATGACGCCGGGAATGAAGGTGCGCACGCTGTATTGCAGCACCGCCAGCATGGCCGCGCAGATCCCCAGGGCGATGATGCCCGCGGGGGTGATCAACCATCCGTAAAGACCGGAGCGTTTATTCATAGATCGTTCGAACCTCTGTGTGCTGCGATGTTTCTTTGCGAAATGCTTTTGTCCTGGCAAGCAGGTTGCCGCAGCGTGTAGACGCTGCGGCGTCGCGGGGCATCAGTTCATGATGTTTTCGGTGAACCACTTGCGCCATTCGGCGGTCTTTTCGGCACGCAGCTTGTCATCGATGGAGATGGCTTGTTTGTCCCATTGTTCCTTGGTGGTGAACACGCCCGGCAGGGCGGCATCTTCAGCCGATACCTTGGCGTTGGTCACGACCGGGCTGGCTTTCTTGTAGGCCACGATTTTCGACTGCACTTCGGGTGAGAGCGCGATGTCCAGGAACTTGTACGCCAGGTCCGTCTTGGTCGTGCCCTTCATGATGCCCATGCTGTCCACGCCCAGTACGGCACCTTCCTTGGGCATCACGACCTTGATGGGAACGCCCTGGCCGATCATGTAGTAGGCATTCATCGACAGCAGGATCTGCACGGGCGTCTCGCCGGTGGCGATCAATTGCTGGCTGTTGGCATCGTTGGTGTAGAACGCCTTGAAGTTCGGCTTCAGGGTCTTGAGCTTGTCCGTGCCCTTTTCCCAGGAGGTCGCGTCGGCGCCCGACAGCAGGGCGGACACGTTGATGATGTGGCTGGGATCGAAGTCGGGCGCCGAAATCTGGCCCTTCAGCGCAGGGTTCCACAGATCGTTCCAGCTGTCGAAGGTGATGTTCTTGGGCACCATGTCGGGGCGATAGCCAATGGTGTAGACGTAGGCCCAGCTACCGACGTGGAAGGGGCTGAGCTTGGCGCGTTCCACCAGATTGGCGTAGTTGGGGATCTTGCTGGTGTCCAGTTTCTCGAACAGGCCACCGTTCACATACAGCCAGCCGATGTGCGAGGTGGTGAACGTGATGTCGCTTTCAGGCGTTTTGGCCAGTGTTGCCTTGTTCAGGCGATCGATGGTGCCGCCGGTGATGTACTTGACCGGCACGCCTGTCTGGCGGGTGAATTCCTTGCCGATGTTCTCGTCGATCAGGTCGCGGAAACTGCCGCCCCAGGTGCTGATGACGAGCTCATCCTGACTCCAGGCCGTGCTGCCGATCAGCGCAGTGGAGAGAACGCCGACGATCGTAAGTTTTCGAATCATTTCAAACCCCTTGTCTGTTTTATGTATCCGCCGAGCGTTTTCGGACTGGAATCCAGATGATGCGAGAGGCGCTTGCCGGGGCCAAGTCGCCTTTTCCATTGCTCAGGCTCGCATTTCCTGATGCGCTGCATCATGGCCCTGCAGGTCGGAAATTCCGAGACCCGCCAGCGGAAAAAACAAATAGGCATATCTGCTTGCCGAGCCGGAAGATGGGTGCACTCACCTTGACCAACCTTGAGCAGGCAGCCATGAAACACAAGCGCATTCGCACCTTCAATACCAAGGACACTTATCCCGAGCAGGACCTGAACAATGACTTGTGCCAGGCCGTGGTGGCCCGCGGAAGCACGGTTTTCCTGCGCGGCCAGATTGGCCAGAATCTGGAGACATCGGAGAGCGTGTGCATTGGCGATGTGGCCGGACAGGCAGAGCAGGCCATGAAGAACATCATCGAGCTGCTCAAGGAGGCGGGTGGCGAACCCGAGGATATCTGCAAGATCACCATCTACATCATCGACCCCCGCTATCGCGAACCGGTCTACCGCGTCGTCGGGCGCTGGCTCAAGGGCGTGTTCCCGGTCTCCACCGGTATCGTGGTGTCGGCATTGGCGCGTCCTGAATGGCTGGTCGAGATCGACGCGACGGCCGTCATTCCTGACTGAAGCAAGGCGGGCGGCTCGCCCGATCTCCATCCGACCAACGCGGCACAGGACATTCCACCATGACTTTCTCCATCATCGCCCGGTGCAAGCAGACCGGCCAGTTCGGCGCCGCCGTTTCGTCGTCCTCGCCCGCCGTGGCGGCACGCTGCATCCGTGCACGTGCCGGGGTGGGCGCTGCGGTCAGCCAGAACATCACTGATCCGGCCCTGGGCCCCCTGGCGCTGGATCTCCTGGCCCAGGGGCATACGCCACAGCAGGCGCTGGACCAGTTGCAGCCGCGCCCGTTCATCGCCTACCGCCAGTTGATGGCCATCGATGCGACGCAGCCTCCGGCCGTCTTCACCGGCGCGAGCGCACTGGGTACGCTTGCCAGCGAAGTCGGCGAACATGCCGCCTGCGCGGGCAACATGCTGGCTTCAATGGATGTGCCCCGCGCCATGCTGGTGGCGTTCGAGTCCACTGCCGGCACATTGGCTGAAAGGCTGATGCAGGCACTGCTGGCGGGTGAGGCCGCTGGCGGAGAAGAAGGGCCGGTGCATTCCGCAGGCTTGCTGGTCTGCGGGGACCTGGACTGGCCGATGGTCGATCTGCGCATGGACTGGGTCGAGGATGGGCCCGTGCAGGCGCTCTACGACGCCTGGAAGATCTACGAACCCCAGATC